>NZ_CP012602.1:3905000-4258750 GCF_001278805.1 Bacillus sp. FJAT-18017
CAGAACGAAAAAGCTCAAATTGAAATAATGAATAAAGTCAATAATAGACAAATCCAAATCCATACCTCCACGACGATACCTTAATTTTTTGTTACTCCTGTTTAGCCACTAGTTACTACATGAGCCAGGGATCTTTGTAGACCATCCAAGCGGCCATTCAGACCCATTCTTAAAAAGCATATAACACATATACAAAGGTCCCATTAATATCCCGTAAACAAAGCGTAAATTTTTTAAAAATTTTGTTATTAAAAAAAAGCCTCCAATATCCGCAGATATGGTTACATCCTTGCCCCGGGCTTTCCTCGTGCAAGCTAAGCTTTTTACAAAAATAAACATGTTTAGACATTATGTTTTTAAGGAATAGTAAGTGTTGATGTATTAGTGACCCTCTGTCCAAGGGTTGAGCCTTGTTTTTTTGCAATTTTACTAGATTACTTGTTACAATGTTACTTTTCCTCGTTACGCGATGAAGAAGTATTCATACATAGTTATTTTTAATAAGGAGCGATGAAGATGGAAGTTAATAACGCGAGGGCGTTAAGTTTAGATGGTGTCAACACATGGTCATTGAATGCAAATACCATTAAAGTTATCGCTATCATCGCAATGATAGTGGACCATACTGCTATATGGCTGGTTCCTGAGGGCACTGCATTGGACCAGATCGTCCATGCTTTTGGGCGAATCGCCGCCCCAATAATGTGTTACTTGATCGCCGAAGGTTATTTTCATACGTCGAATATCAACAAATATATAAAGCGGCTTTTTATTTTTGCAGTCATTTCGCACTTTCCTTTTGTGATGTATCTGGACCTGGAATGGTGGCAAGCAACTAGCGTCATCTGGTCATTGCTGATGGGTCTGGTCGCATTGAAAGTCAGCCAACAAACAGAACTTCACCTAATAGTGAAAGTTTTACTTATTGGTTTATGCTGTCTTCTCGCCTGGACTGCTGACTGGAATTACATAGCCGTGTTATGGGTACTTTTCTTTGGCCTATTTAGAGGACAATTCAATAAACAGATGTTGAGTTTCGCCATAATAGGAACTATTTTTTATATCATTCCTGGGATCATTTCAGAGGGTACGGATACTATTTTCCGTTTAGGCATCTTTTTACTCATACCTATTATGGCTCTATATAATGGCCAGAGAGGCAAAAAATCCAATCTGATTAAATGGGGTTTTTATGTTTTCTATCCGGGTCACCTGATAATTTTATATTTATTAAGACACGTCATTTTTGGCTAGTCTGACTATCGAGGAGAAGATTCATGTTTAGAGGCAATAAATATAAATGGAAGATAATCATGGCTATTGTGATGGTCATGGCCGTTATACTAGCGGCTTGTGTAAATAAGCCTAACGACGAAGACTCCGGCAGCAATCAGCCATCTTCCACTGAGATTGAAAAGGAAAAGAAGGAAAATCCCACACCAGATGGTACGAAAGTAGATAAACCAAGAGAAAGTAAAGTGTATGAAGGGGAATTAGAATTACCTGTGAACGGGGCGACAGGTTACGCTTCGGTGAAGTTAAATCTGAAGGCTTCTGCCAATCCAAATTCTAAAACCCTCGAAACAATCAATGCTGGTTCAGGTTTTGAAATTCTTCGGGAAGAAGGAGATTGGTGGTTTATTAAAAAAGATGGTTCATCTGGCTGGCTGCCACATCAATATTGCTTTATCAACCTTCCTGATGTAATTCCGTCGGTTGTTTATGACAACACCAATACATATGCATCAAAGTTTGCTTCATCTGGCAAGGCAATTCCTGAAATTTCAAACCGGGCATTGTATCCGTCAAAGTCTTTTAACGAACGGCTCGGGAAAGAAGAGTATATCATCCCTGTTCTTTATTCGATGTCCAAAAAAATTCATCTCGCCCAGCAGCTTGCCCTTTCCAAAGGTGACTCTCTAAAAATATACGAAGGATTCCGACCTTACTCCGTGCAAATTGCGGTAGTACAAGGTTTATCGAAATTAGCAAGCAAGGATCAGGAGGTAATGAGGGGAATTAACACTCCTCCATGGGGAATCGCCTGGTTTATCACAAACGGGGTGTCTAATCATCAGAAGGGGTATGCGATTGATGTCAGTTTAGTCAAAATAAACTCCAAGAAAGATATATCAATTGGCGGTTATAAAGCGACCGCAATTACGGATTACACTGAATACACTATGCCGACCCCGATTCATGAATTGAGCGGAGCATCAGCTATATTTACTGCTCCAGTTACATCAATATCTCCAACAGCCTGGAAGAATGCAACGTATTCAGATTCAATGAATGAGCCTGCAATGAAATTACAAACATACTGTACAACTGCTGGACTTACTCCTTTGGCTTCGGAATGGTGGCATTTCAATGATTTGGAAGCCATGAACGAAACCGCCAATAACAAAGGCAGCGGACAATTTGTACTAACAGAAGTTTATAGTTCCGTTCCAAATTAATACAACCATAAAACCCTTCGCTTTTTGCGAAGGGTTTTATAGTGTTTAAAAGATCGAATTAATTATCTAAATTAACCTAAAGTTCTTCTGTGTTTCACGCAATTCTATGAAGGCTCCTCTCTTTAGCAACTCAGTTGTTTAACTTATATAGATAGATGGAAAAATTCCGTCTAATGAGTAAATACCATCAAAAATAGTTTTAATAGACGGAGATTTTCCCCCTATTAACTTAAAACCTAAGAAAATAGGTGCTTTTGCTTTTGATAAGCGGAAACTCTCCCTTTATTTATCCCGAAATGAACTTCATTCTGAAAATAACAGGAAACCTCCGCTTATTTTTGCTGGCTACCTTATGAAGAGCGGGGACCCCGGGCCTAGTCCGGGATTTCGTTCAAAACAAAAAAACAGTCCATTTCAGATGTAAATTGGACTGTCAATTCGTATGTTAATTTAGTATGTGCATTTGAAAACCGAACCAGTTTCTATCTAAAAAGCATATTCCAATCAGCATCGTCCAGCCTTTTGAAAATGAAGTACTTCCTTCATTTGCCCTACTGTAGTTGGACCCTTACCCGCTACCCCCTGAATGCTTTCTGTAATGCCAAAAGATCAAATTTCTTCATAGCCATAAATGCTTCGGTTACGCGCGCACGCTGCTCTGGTGTGCCCTTGCTCATCATCTGGTCCATCTCGGCAGGCACAATCTGCCAGGATATTCCATGCTTATCTTTCAGCCAGCCGCATTGCTCAGCTTCAGGAACTGCAGAAAGCCTTTCCCAATAATAATCAATCTCTGCTTGTGTGTCGCAATACACCATAAATGAGATTGCTTCGTTAAAATTGAACTTGTGGTCGTGTGCGCTATCCATCGCGGTAAACCACTGACTTTCAAGCATGAAATCAGAGAACATGACGGTTCCTTCTTTGTCAGGTTCCATGCCTTTAGGATAGCGGGCGATTAGTCCCTGCTTTGCGTTCTTAAATACTGATAAATAAAAATTAATAGCCTCTTCCGCATTACCGCAGTTATCACCGACAAACAAAAGTGACGGCAATATTGCAGGCCGTTCTTCACCTTCTGGATTGGTAAGGATTAACTGCCATGACAAACCAAACCTGTCCTGTATCCAGCCATACTTTTCACTAAACGGATACTTATCAAGCGGCATTAACACTGTGCCACCTTCGGACAAATTGTTCCAAACCTCACTTATTTTTTCGCTCGCATCTTTTTCTCGGGATGGGTCAAAATTAACCATGAAAGACAACGATGGATTGATTTTAAAATAAGGCCCTGCGCTGATTGCCATGAACTTCTGCCCCCACAGCTCGAAGGAAACTATATCGGAGTCGCCTGATGGCGTGCCGTGGATGGTTGTTACATTCGTAACTTTTGAGTCAGGGAATACGGATGTGTAAAACTCTGCTGCTTCTTTTGCTTCCTTGTCATACCATAAATGCGGAACTATTTTTGGATTTGTTTTTGACATAGTTACTTCCTCCTACCTTTTTATATACTTCAAAGACAAAAAATTATTGATTCCAATTTTCTTGGCTATCTTCTCCGGGATAGGTTTTCTTTTGTATTCTACAAAACCCAGTTTCTTATACAATCGCATTGCCGGTGTATTCGTATCTGCAACTTCTTCAATGATGTAATCATTGTACGGTGTATTTTCAAGGATATATTGGATGATTTGAGATGCTACACCCTGTCCACTGAATTTCGGGCTGTTCCAACAAATTCAACTGATCCTGTATTTGGAGGGAAGTTCTCATAAGGAGCTTCAAATTCCTTTTTTAAAAATATTCCTGCCATGCTTCCCTTGAAGAAACCTAAGTGCTTTCTCAACTCTTTTTTATTTAATCTTACCGATCTATTTTTTCCATCTGTACATGCCGTAACTCCAGCAACTTCGCCATTTGCTAAAGCTACATAAAATTGTTCTAAAATAAACATATGAGCAAAAGCCTTTGCAATAACGTTTTTATCTTTTGAAAAAAAGATAAGCCATTGTGTAAAGCCTTCTGCAAAAATTTCTGCCATCATTTTTCTTACATCTAAATCTATTTTATCAGCTTTGACTATTGTAAACTTATAATTCACAGTTGTAACCTCCTATAAGTCGGACAACATTGTAAGGGTTTCTTTCTTGGACTAATCTGCCACGTATTAGTACTGGATATAGATTATTGCTTAATATATCCTTTTTGAGACTGTTTGTTTTTTATGCGATGCTGGAACGACAGAGTCGCAATAAATACAGTTACTCCCCACAAGAACAATCCTCCGTACGTTACCACATACACCCAAATGGCTAACCCTTCGGTGTATCCTTTTGGAAGCACTCCTAAAAATTGAAGAGCTGTCAAGAAGCTAACTAGAACTGTCAGCACCCCAACTGACCATCCTGGTATGATTAATAACCATTTTGGTAGTTTCTCCCCCCAGGAAGTCACGAGAGCTAAAGCAAATAAAGATGCCAGTATCGCCAAGATAGCTGTGAAGTCTATTCCGACGCTATATAACGTATATAAAAAAGCAGATCCTTCCTTTAATGTATCACCAGACCCTGCTACATTTTTTACAGCTTGTTGTGTTGTAAGTCCTACCGTTAATCCCCATGCCCAAAGCGATTTTAAAATTGCATACGGCAACAGTATAAGAGCTGCAACATACCCCCATCCTTTAGTCATATAAGTTTTATAAGCTTTCTCTGACCTCATACGTTTCTCATATTGTAACCTCAAATGACATTCTCCCTTCTCATAAGAAATGAAGCCTATTATAAAACCCCAATTTCTTGGTCTAACTTAGTTTTCATGGACTTGAAACCCTTTTCCTTTACCTTCAACAACATCCAAGTCCCTTACAAAGATAACTGGAACATTGGATTTACTTGCTTTTTCAAGCATAAATTAATATTCTTTATAAGTTTCTCTTTTCTAAAAACAGCAATTTTCTCTTGATTCCCATCAATTAACTCTTGTTGAGCATCAATGATTAACAAAGTTTGATTCGAATGATTTTCCTCTTTCAAATGGGGGAAGCGCAATATTTAAATAGACGTATTCCCCTTAGTTTTCATTATGCCAATGCTTTTTTTGTTAATCATACTATCTACCTCCTCTATGAATTCATTAACTTCTTTACTCATTTCTTTATAACGAGTCCAATGAAGATAATGATGCCCCTGTAATGTAACTATTTTACTAGCAGGGTAATTAGTTAACTGCGTTTCATAAAATGTCACATTGTTTTTACCATCCTCTGTTACCTTATCTTCTTTCGTAGTGAAGAATAAAACAGGCATATTAGCAGGGAAATTCATATCAACGGTTTTCCCTATATTCCTTTTTATTTCGTTCGCTTCATCAACCACATTTTTGTTGTTGCCTTTCCAAGCAGAGATTGCTTTTGTCATCTTTAGATTTTCTTCTGTATAAGTTCCTCCTTCAGCTATTGGAAGGAAATTGTCTGGAGACAAAGACAATGCTAATCGTGCAATTCCAGTTGGTCCCACATAGCTGAAATAAGCAGGCATTGCAGGAGCCGTTTCCCCAAAGTATGCCAACGCCTTTGGTAATGTAGGATCTATTCCTATAACGCCCTTAACTTCATCTGGATACGTATTGGCATAATACATACTATAGATTCCAGAAATTGAATGTGGCATCAATATGTATGGACCTTGTATGTTTAATTTTTCGAGAGCAGTTCTAATTTCCTCTACAATATTTTCCACTGTACGTTCCCTGCTGGTTATATCACTCCAACCATATCCAAACGGCTCTACCACTACTACCTTATTATTCTTTGTCAATTCATTTATCAAAGGGTCAAAATCCAGTGAAGGTGCTGCAGTTCCAAGACCACCTAATAATAGGATGGTATTATCCCCATTCCCCTTTGTATAAACGTGCATATTGTTACCCTCTACTTCAACCAATTGACCTATAGCAGGATACTTATTTTTTTCATATGCAGTCATACTATTACTGAAAATAACCCAAATACCAACAGCTGCTGCTATAGCCAATAAACTATTTCTTACAAAAATCCAAAATCTTAGTTTCTTTTTCGTTTTCATGATTTTTCACTACTTCCTATGTTAGCCTTATTTATTCTAATCTTAACGTGCTAACAATTTCATTGTAATGAACCAAAGACATATTTTAAGCTCGGTCTTGAGGCTTATTAAACTAATGTACAATAAAGAATTGAACGAAAAAAGGTGGTTAATCCTTGTGGACAACTCACCCGTTTCCTTCACCATCTGCTAAGCAGCCCTATTCAACTCTATCATTTGCCCACTGAATTCAGCTATTTACTCTTTATCTTACTTCGTTACTGTTATGTCCCCATTTATGGTTATTAACTTTATCAAGAAATTTACTGGGAATTTTTCTATTTTCAACTACACTTCCTCTAGCCAACTATGAATCGAATACCTGGCGATTCACCACAAAGAATAAAAAATGACCTAAAGGACAAGCAATTCTTTTGCCTGTACATCAATTCCCTTCTCCCGCAGCTTGACACGCCTACACACATTGATACATAATTAATAAAACCCTTAATTAAGGAGATGCTTAATTGATTAAAAAGGACACACTTAGCCTCATATTTACTGCACTCGCCGATCCGACGCGCCGAAAAATTTTGACCAGATTGGCTCAGAGTGAGGCGACAGTTAAAGAGGTCTCCGAGCCCTTCGAGATAAGCGCACCCGCGATATCCCAGCACATCAAAGTACTTGAGCGAGCAGGGTTGGTCGAACGCACATCGAAAGGACAGTGGCGGACCCTGACGATACGTACCGAGCCTCTAAATGAGGCATCTGCCTGGGTAGAGAAGCACCGGAGCGAGTGGAACCAGCGCTTCGACACACTGGAAGAGCACCTCAATACCATGACCAAAAAGGAGGAACAATGAACATGACTACATCGGCACCGGAGTTTACTATCACCCGAATTTTAAATGCCCGCCGCGAGCTTGTGTGGCGAGCCTGGACCGAGGAGAAGCAACTTGCCGCCTGGTTACCTTCAACACCCCTAGAGTCCATCACCTTCGACGTCCGCAAAGGTGGAAACTACCGCTACACAATGGTCAACACCGAGACCGGTGAAGAGTTTCCCACCGGAGGTACGTTTCTCGAGGTCGTTCCTTTCGAACGGCTTGTCTTCACCTGGGGTTACCCCGATGCTCCCATTGAGAACTCCCCAGTCGTGACCCTAAGCCTCACTGAACTTGGCGACCACACCGAGATGATCTTCCACCTGCGCGGGTTCGCCGGTCATCCTGGCGATCAATATGTGTATGACGGCTGGTCCGATGCGTTTGACGATTTAACAAAGAACCTGCATGACCATAAGTAGTAAATGTTGTTTTATTCATTCAAAATTATTTAAATTAAAAAGACTGTCAACATCCGCTGTTGACAGTCTTTTACTACCAGCAATTAGCTTTCTGCTTCTTTGTTAAGTAATTCAGCCATTTCCAGCCTGCGTTCTTTGTCCAACAAATATTCTTCTTCAGCTATGATCTTTAACAATTGCTGTTTGCGTTCAGAATCTATTACTTTTGCAAGAATTTTGGTCCTGGATTCATCAAGGAATTCAAGATAGTCGACGTATCTCTCATCATACTTTTTCTCCAGCTCTCCGCGAACTTTTTTCGCAAGAGTCGGGCTTGCCCCGGAAGTGGACACAGCCAGGTTCAGCTTTCCCCTTCTGACTACGGAAGGTACGTGAAAATCTGAGGCAGCCGGATTATCTGCAATCGTGACAAGCTGATTGGGACCGGCAGCTTCTTTCACTTTAAGGTTTGTTTCCCTGTCATTGGTAGCAGCGATGACTAATAATGCATCGTCCAAATCATTAGAGGAAAAAGGCTTTTTTCTCCACTGAATTTTTCCATTCTCAAACATTGTCCCCAGTTCGGGAATTAGTTCCGGACTGATTACCGTTACATTGGCACCTGCCTCGACAAGGCCAGCTGTCTTTCGTGCTGCCACCTTGCCACCGCCAATAACAACTGCAGGGCGGCCTTTTATTTCAAGAAAAATTGGATATAGCAAACAGGTCACCCCTTAATTTGCTGGCTCTTTTTTGCTTCGTCAATCCGTTCATTTAGTACGAGCATAAGCCGATCATCAAATCCCGTCGGCTCACAAAAGACTACCTCACTGCCTGGGTATAAAGACGCAACTAACGAAGCTCTTTCTTCTATTTTATCAGTAAATCTTCCTGTAAAAAGTAGAAAAGGAACAAGATATATTTTAGTACGGCTTTCTTTTAGTATATCCTGCATTTTAACGTTAAAATATGGCTCTGACACAATAAAGCCTGTATCTACTGTTGACGCAATCTTGCTGCCAAGCTGTTCGGCGATGCGGTCAAATTCCGCAGCTGCTTCCTTGTCCCGGCTTCCATGCCCAATCAGCAGGACAGTCTCCTCCTCCCTACTGTTCTTGAATCCTTTTTCTTCGAGCCTATCGAGCAGGATTCCAGTGATTTTTTCATGGGCACCGACAGGCTTTCCGTATTTTATCTTTATATGAGGATAGGTTTTTTTCACTTCAGAAAGTTCGGCAGGTATATCTTCATTGGCATGTATTCCTGGTAAAAGAAGAACCGGGACGACAGTCAAACTGTTAGCTCCTTGATGAATGCAGTTCTCTGCCGCTTCAATAATGGACGGGCTGGCATTTTCGAGAAAGCCGTATTCTTTTATCGGTTCATCGGCCAGTTTCATTGCTTCCTTGATAAACGAAGCAAACCTTTTATTTCCCTGTTGAGTACGGCTGCCGTGGCCGATATAAAGAATCGCTTCCATATAGGGTCCTCCCTTCAATAAAACAGTAGTAAGCACATCGATTGTGCTTCCCGAAGCATCGGGATTCTATATCCCTTTCACGCTATTCCGAAGGCTTTCCACTAAAGCAGATTTCGTCGGTTCGGCTGGGACCACATTTGGTTTTCGTCCATATTCCTTTAATGCACCTGCTGTTTTTTCACCAAAGGCGACAATTTCGGAGCTATCTAATAAGTCCGCTGAAATTAGGCCACTCTCGATTCCGTGTTCCATTACAACCGCTACTGAAGCTGCAGAAGGAAAGATGACTGTATTAACCTCTGCTTCGTCTATCATTCTCGTAAAGATTTGCATATGGTTCCAATCTATTTCCTTTTTGCTTGTGATGAACTGATCGCCATTTAGATATTGATGGCCCTTTATCGAGCTGTCCCCCACAACCAGGAGACGGCCGGATGTACTCATCTTGGACTCAAGTTCGGCGATAAATCCTCGTTTATTCAGTGCGGCTAATGACTTCATTGAACACCCGAACAGTTCTGCTTTTAACCGCCGAATATCAATCTTTTCTTTTATTAAAATCTCGAAAAACTCACTAACGCTTTCCGGGGAAGCAAACAAAATCCGCTCATAGTCGGAAATAGAACCCAGAATTTCTTTGTCCAGCTCAATCCGGCTTCGCTTCCACTTCGGAAATTCGATCACATCGGCACCGTTGGAAGTGAGTTCTTTTGCCACTGCACTTTCCTCTGTCCCAGTCCGCGCCAATAGTACTTGCCTGCCGAATAAAGGTTTCTTCTCAAACCAGCTCAGTTTTTTCCTAAGAGAAACAATCTCTCCAACCAAAGTGATTGCCGGGTTGGAAAATTGCTCAGCACTCGCCTTTTCGGCAATATCGGCCAACGTTCCCTCTAACGTCTTCTGGCGCCCGAACGTTCCCCATTGAATCAGGATGACCGGGGTTGCCGCTGATTTCCCGTGCTTTACGAGATTTTCACATATGAATGGAAGATTGGAGATTCCCATATAAAAGGCGATTGTATCAATACCAGAGGCGAGACTCTTCCAGTCAAGGTCTGGATGGCCGTCCTTCGATTTGTCATGCGCCGTCACGACTGCAAAAGACTCCCCGAATTCCCGGTGGGTGACAGGTATGCCTGCATAAACCGGTGCAGCAATACCGGATGAGATGCCAGGTACGATGTCATAGGAAATGCCATGCTCAACCAGGGCCTCTGCTTCCTCGCCAACCCTGCCGAACACACCAGGATCACCGCCCTTAAGGCGGATAACCGTTTTGCCTTCAAGTGCTTTTTCCACAAGCAGGCTGTTGATCATTTCCTGTCGGAGCACATGGCGATCGGGCAATTTGCCGCAATAAATGAGCTCACAGTCTGCCGGAGCGAACACGAGCAGCTTCGGATTTGCCAGCCTATCATAAAGGATAACCTCTGCTCCTTTAATTGCTTCAAGTCCCTTGACTGTAATTAGCCCCGTGTCGCCAGGTCCTGCTCCTACCAAAAACACTTTTCCTTTCTTCATCATACCGTCATCCCTCCGGGTGCTGAAAAATACACCTTATAGATCTATAAATATCTGTTCTCCATCTCTTACAATCGTAAACGTTTTTACCTGGCCCACGTCAGGTGCCTGAACTTTACCGTCGACAAGCGAGATTTTCCAGTCGTATACCGGGCAAAAAACAAACTCACCGCTAACCAGGCCATCCGCGAGAGTGCCGCCTTTTGGGTGCGGGCTGCTGTTCTCAACTGCCCTGACTTCTCCGTTTGATAACCGGAATAACACGATTTCTTCTCCGTCTATTTTGAATACCTGTCCAATCCGTTCAGGCAGGCTTGTATAATCTGCAACTTTAACCTTTGCCATGTTTGCATCTCCTTTCATGAATACCGGCCGCAGGATCATCGTATTCCCGCGGCCTTGCTCTATTGTTTACACCTCTACTGGAACAGATCGCTTCTGATAGTATTTTTCCTGAATTTCGTTTGAGTCGATTGCTTCCTGCCAAGGTTCATTGTAGCGTTCAAGCGTTTTGTCGAGACGTTCGTTAAGGGCTTTTCTAGTCGCTTCATCTGCTAGTACTTTCTTAACATGATCCAGTCCGACGCGCTCCACCCACTTCGAGGTCCGTTCAAGGTAAACCGCTGTTTCACGGTAGTACTGCATAAATGCGCCAATCAATTCGATTACTTCTTCTTTTGTTTTTACGGTATCAAGTAAGTCGCCCGCGCGCAGGTCTGTACCGCCATTGCCGCCAACATAAATTTCCCAGCCGCCATCAATGCCGACAATTCCGAAGTCCTTAATCCCAGCTTCAGCACAGTTTCGTGGACAAGCAGATACACCCATTTTCGTTTTATGAGGAGTATCGAGTCTCTCAAACTTCTTCTCAAGCTCGATGCCGAGTCCCATTGAATCCTGTGTTCCGTAGCGGCAGAATTTTGCGCCAACGCATGTCTTGACGGTACGAAGCGTTTTACCGTATGCATAACCCGAAGGCATTCCGAGTTCTTCCCATACAGCTGGCAAATCTTCTTTATTTAATCCGAACAAGCCAATCCGCTGTCCGCCAGTCAGCTTCACGAGCGGAACATCGTACTTCTCCGCCACTTCAGCAATCTTCTTCAAATCTTGTGCGGTCGTTACGCCGCCATACATCCTTGGAACAACGGAGTACGTGCCGTCTTTCTGGATATTCGCGTGCATTTTTTCGTTCACAAGGCGGGAATCGCGGTCATCTTTGTACTGCTCCTGATTAATCATTCCAAGATAATAGTTCAGGGCCGGACGGCATTTTGAGCAGCCTTCTTCATTTTCCCAACCGAGGACATTCATAACTTCCCTGACACTTGTCAAACCTTTCTCCCTGATTTCAGCGACAACTTCATCGCGGCTTAATGTGGTGCAAGCGCACATACCGGATTTTTTCGCTGTTTTGTCATACTGGTCACCAAGTGTATAGGCAAGAATTTCAGAAATAAGTCCTTTGCATCGTCCACAGGAACGCCCGGCATTGGTGCAGCCGCCAACTTCGTCCACAGTCGTCAGGCTATTTTCCTTGATGGCGCCAACGATTGTTCCTTTTGTTACACCGTTACAGCCGCAGACAAGTTCATCGTCAGTCATTGCCGCAACATCACTTCCTGCTCCAGTACCGCCACCGCAGCAGCCTGATTCAAGGATATTTACACTCGTCATGCCGCTGACATCTTCTTTTTTCAGCATCATTCGGAACAGTCTTGAGCTGTCCTTTGTATCACCATAAAGTACAATCCCGGCAACACGGTTGTCGCGGATGACAATTTTCTTGTAGACGCCGTCAAATTCATTGTGGACTTTGATTGCTTTTAGTCCCGGTCCCTCCTCAATCTCTCCTGCCGAAAATAGGTCAACACCTGAAACTTTCAAACCTGTTCCGACAACAGATCCTTCATATGGCTTCGTGTCTGAACGACAAATATCAGCAGCGAGAACTTTCGCCTGTTCGTAAAGCGGTGCCACTAGTCCGTACACAATCTCGCGGTGCTCGGCACACTCGCCGACGGCACGGATGGATGGAATACTTGTATGCATGAAATCATCGACAACAATCCCGCGGTTCACGTAAATTCCTGCGTCTTTTGCCAGCTGTACATTCGGCTTGATGCCAACAGCCATAACGACAAGATCAGCATCTATCTCGGAGCCATCCTTAAACCGAAGACCTGTAACGCGCTCATCACCAAGAATCTCGGAGGTCGCTTTTTCCATCAGGAAGTTCATGCCTTGTGCTTCAAGCTCTGCCCTTAACATGTCAGATGCCGCAGGATCAAGCTGTCTCTCCATTAGGTACGGCATGAGGTGAATCACATCGACCTCCATCCCTAGGTTCAAAAGTCCCCTTGCCGCTTCAAGTCCAAGGAGCCCACCGCCAATGACAGCAGCTTTACGGTATGTTCCCGCTGCTTTAATCATGGTTTCGGTATCCTGGATATCACGGAACCCGGTTACACCTTGCTTGTCAGCCCCCGGAATTGGCAGGATAAACGAACTGGAGCCGGTCGCGATGATAAGCTCGTCATATTCAACTGTACGCCCCTTCTCGGATACAACAGTTTTATTCTCTGGATTAATTTTAACAATCGCTTCGCCTGTAAAAAGTTCGATGTTGTTTTGTTTATACCAGTCCCGGCTGTTCATAATGATATCGTCAACAGTCGTATCACCCTGAAGCACAGTCGACAGCTGGATACGGTTATAGTTAGGGTGTGGCTCATTGCCAAATATAGTGATGTCAAATTGTCCGGAGTTCAGTTTAAGAATCTCTTCAATTGTCCTGACACCGGCCATTCCATTTCCAATCATGACTAATTTTTTCTTGTCCATGTTTAGGGACCTCCTATTCTTGCAAAGCGAGTTTTTCTCACAGTTGAGTTTTCATTGTTTTCTCTATGGTTATATTGTAAATGCATATTTTCATAAAATTTTGAGGCCTATTTTACAAATCTATGAATTTCGTAACCTATTTCACAGATATGTCAAAAGTTAATGACCCTCCCACACTTCAACAAAAAGTGTGATGTTGTTTTGTTTATGCCATTCCGAGTTGCAGAACAGTCGATCTGGATGCCGGTTATAAGGTAGCACTGTTTTCGTTTCTATGGGCACTTATTGAAAATCTATGGGCACATTTCCCACTTCTATGGGCACTATTCGCAGTTCTATGGGCACTTTGTACATTCCTAAGGACACATATTGAAAATCCATGAGTAACTGACACCGGCCCTTCCACTTCCGAGCATGACTATTTTTTATTCATGTTTAGGGACCTCCTATTCCTGGATACCAGGTTTTTAAAGCCGCTAAGTTTAAATTGTTTTCCTTATGTTTATATTGTAATTTCATGTTAACAATAAGTTTGTGACTTATTTCACAAATCAATAAAGTTTGTTAAACTTTTCACAAAAAAGGTTTAGTTTTAATCTAAATCTCAACTAAAAAGTCTAATCGACAAACAGTTACTTGTTTCTGTAATATAGAGAAAGCAGTATACCTTTGTTAAGGAGTGAAAGGCCATGTCCGAATGTAATCCGCTCTTCGGCAAACATTTAGATACTAATGAATACGATCCCGATAAATTATTAGATTTATTTCTTAATAGTACAGTTGACGGTGTTGCCATAGTGGACATGGAAGGCCGCTTCTTGCGAGTAAATCCTATGTATTCATCAATCTTTGGGTACAGTCAGGATGAATTATTGGGGCGTAAATATGAGGACTTCAGTAATTTGGGAACGGTTAGAGACTTTGTTGAACAGGTTAAAGCCGGGGATACCTTCTCAAACTTGAACCTCCAATATTATCATAAAGACGGAAAAGTCCTTGATATAGCAGTCTCTTATTCTCCCTTTCGAAACACTGCGGGAGAGATCATTGCAATGATTGGTATTTTCCGGGATATAACGGAGCAAAAGAATTTGGAAAGGGAATTGAAGAAGAGCCAGGAGCTTTACAAGATTATTACAGAAAATACGACTGATTTAATTCATATTGTTTCCAATACAAAAGACAAGACGATCATTTACGCGTCACCCTCTCTTGAGAAGGTATTTGGGCTGCCTCCTTCAACTATCATTGGAAGAAGCCTATCAGAATTTATCTCTGAAGAACAATCAGAAATGTTAATAAGGAAAATAAATCAGTGGAAAATTACTGGAGAGCCCATCCTTTTTGTTAGGGAAATTATATCGCCTGAAGGTGAACAACTTTACTTTGAATATAATATCTCACCTATTACTAATGAGTGGGGTGAGATTGTTTCGTACGTGTCCGTTGCACGTAATATTACGGAACGTATTAAAAATGAATCTGCCATCCGCAATCTGGACCGGCTGTCGATCATTGGCCAACTGGCAGCGGGAGTAGCCCATGAAATCAGGAATCCACTTACCTCGCTGAAAGGTTTTTCAAAACTGCTGTCCAACAACACAGACATCGAGAAACAGCGTCAATATCTCGACATCATCCGAGGCGAACTTGACCGGATTGATATGATTGTCAATGAATTCATGTCACTGGCTAAACCGCAGGCTGTGCAATACGTTAAGGCAGGAATCACATCAATAATACAAAGTACGATAAATATTCTGCAGCCGCAGGCTGTTCTTCACAATGTCGAGATTAAAACAAAATTTCCTTCCAGGGATATTGAACTTCTTTGCAGCCCGAACCAGCTTAAGCAGGTTTTTGTTAATTTCCTAAAAAATGCAATAGAGGCAATACCCGACGGAGGCAATGTTTATATAGAGGTAGAGCATCTAAAACCCTCGTTGGTCCAAATCACATTCACTGATGAAGGGATAGGGATTGCTCCTGAGATTGTTGGCTATCTTGGTACACCATTTTACACAACAAAAGATAAAGGAATTGGGCTCGGTCTGACAGTAAGCAATAAAATTATCCAGGAACACAATGGAAAAATGAGTATTGAAAGCCAGGCTGGCATCGGGACAACCATTAGTATAGAACTGGAATGTCTGGCAACATAAATTTGGCGCATGGAAAACCATGCGCCAATTAATTTTAGAAATCAGTTTTAATTTTAGAAATCAGTTAATGAGGCAGTCTTTATTCAACAATCCTCAGCTATTGAAATAAGAAAAGCATATTACCGGCAGCCCAATGACATTTAAATTGACAGCTTGACACTACACTGTAATGGTCAAAACTTATTGTCCATTATATATGTCGTTTATTAATAAAGGCCCGAATGCGGACCACTTCAGAAAAATAATCCCCTCTTTTTGGGGGACTAAGGACACATAAACTGGAACATAAAAAGAGCCTGCCGATATTGCAGCAGACTCTTGATTATTAGTCAGCTTGACTGGGTTTTCCCCTTCGAAAAGCTTCTTTTCCTCTGCAGAAAGTTAATTGTACTTCCAGATTTTCGTCTACGATAACAAAATCTGCGTCCTTTCCGGGGGCAATGCTCCCTTTCCGGTGGAAAATATTTAACTGCCTGGCTGGATTTTCACTGGCCATTTTTACAGCTTCCTGAAGAGAAACACCAGAGAATTCAATTACATTCTTAAGGGAATGATTCATTTTCAAGATGCTCCCTGCGAGTGTACCGTTTGACAACAGAGCTTTCCCATCCTCAACGAAGACTTCCTGGCCGCCAAGATCGTATTGCCCGTCCTTCAAACATTTTGCCCGCATCGCGTCCGTTATCAAGATCGTACCGTCTACGCCTTTAGTCCTAATGGCAAGCTTTACCGACTCAGGTGCTGAGTGGACACCATCCACAATCATTTCCATCTTTAATTGTTCAAGCAAAAGTGCCGCCCCGACAACGCCTGGTTCCCGATGATGCAAACCTCTCATCCCGTTATAAAGATGGGTAACATGTCTAGCCCCCGCCTCAACAGCTTCCATGCATTTACTGTAGGTCGCATCCGAGTGTCCTATGGAAGCGACGACCCCTTGATCAGCAAGATGCCGGATTAACTCAAGTCCCCCTTTTTGTTCCGGGGCCAAGGTAACCAGCTTTATGGAATGTCCGGAACTTTTCTGCCATTCCTCGAACAAGTCAATAGTAGGCTCAACTATGTATTTTTCTGGCTGAGCACCCTTTCTTACTGGATTGATAAAGGGTCCCTCCAGATGGATTCCTAAAATCTCTGCTTTGCCAGGTGTATTGTACGTTTCCATATAGGCAGCAGCATTCTGGAGTGCCTGACGTATTTCCCCTTTTTCTTGAGTAATAGTTGTTGCCAGGAAGCTGGTCGTACCTTCGGCAGGAAGAATACCCGCAATGGTTTCCAACGCCTGGAGTGTTCCGTCCATCGTGTCGGCCCCACCAGCGCCATGGATGTGGAGATCAATAAATCCGGGAAGCACGGCGTATCCGCTTTTAAGTTCAATGACACTTGTATCCGGATCAACTTGAGGCAAATCATCTGCATTTCCAACGGACGCAATAAGTCCGTCTTGAATCATAATATAGCCATCCGGGATGATTGTATCCTCAACCACTACTTTCCCATGAAGCAGCAGGACTTTATCACTCATCTGTAACTTCCCCTTCCTTCGTGAATTCTTTTAGAACTTGAATGGTATGTATGGAATACGACTTGGACAAGGCAACTGTATTACCGCATTTTTTAACTAAATCATAGCATAAAGACGCTGGAAGAAATACATGGCTCCAGCGTCTTTAGTATTTCGGTACTTTTAGAACATTTTAATCAGTTGCCAATCGAAGTTACCCTGTTCACCAGGGTAGAAGGGTCAATTTCCTTTTGGCTCTTTAGATAAGACAGGAATGCCCAATGATCGACTTCTGTTCTGACCGGGTTGGCATATCCTTTAAATGTTGGGTATCCGTCATTGCCCCGTATTAAGTAAGCAAGAGCGGCAACGCGGTAAGATTTATCAGGATCCAGCACTTTGCCATTAATGATGACATTTTCCGGTTCGACCCGCTGGCCTACCGGTTTTGAAGCATCAAACGTGTATCGGACATTATGGGATACTGCAAGCGGTGAAAATTTGACCGTCCCATTCGCCTGTGTAACCCACTGTTCTTCAAGGATCTGGTCAATCTGGCGTCCAGTCAGCGTTACGACGACAACAGGATTAGCATATCCATGTGCATTCCATTGTTCACTGAATAGTACTTTTCCATCACTGTCGGCTTCATTGCTGCCTTTTTTGAACAATAGGTCCCCTCTGTTCGGGCTACTGGCAGTCAATGCGAATTCAGCCGGCTGGGCCGCCTTCCTTCCTGCGGCATAATGAGCATCAGCCGCCAGATTCGCCAAAGTGCTTTCACCATTCGCATTGCGGGCGCGAGTAATATCCCCGGTTATGTTGACCACATGCTCTGCTGCCCTTTCCTTTCCACGCTCTACCCAATAGGATACCATCCGTTCGATTTCCGCATCAGGTTCAATATCTCTTGTAACAGGATGGTTGGTTGAAGTTGTTTTTTCCCTGACAGCTTCCTTTGTTTCTGGATCGATATAAAGATTAAATTCGCTTATTAACCTGCCATGATTACTTCCTTCAATCACAGGACGCGGGTTGCCATCAGGATCGTCTATGAAGCAATTGAATGCCGCATGCCAATGGCCGGTAAAAATTGCATCGATCTCAGATGAAGCGGCTTTCGCAAAATCGATGACAGGCCCCCTAGGATTCAAACATGTGTTGTAATTTCCTGCACCGTCCTGGGTGCCGCCTTCATGGACAACCGCAACTATCGTTTCAACACCCTTCTCTTTGAGTTCGGCTGTATACTTTTCTGCTGCTTCAACAAGAGGATCAGCTATCAATGCTCCTTCCTGGTATGAGGTTGTACCAAGAATTGTTTCCACGGTAGTTAGTCCGATAAAGCCGACCGGGAGATTTCCGCCTTTTCCGTCAGGAATATATTTGATTGTATATGGCTTCATGATTAGCTGGCCCGATTTGGCGTCACGGATGTTCGCACTAAGATGCTCGAAAGCTGCCCCAGCGAATTGATTGCCATCGGAGTCCTCGAAACAGCTGTCGATGCCGCGCTTGCCGAAGCATTTGCCTCTTGAAATATACTTGGTAAGGTAATCGGCTGTTTCATCCAATTCATGATTTCCGGCAGATGTCATTTCAATTCCAAGCTTATTCAGCAATTCTATCGTAGGTTCATCCCTGAAGGCCGCCACTTCAAACGGCCATCCGCTGAAATTGTCCCCTACAGAGAGCCGGATGGAATTGCTGTGCCCTTTTTCAAGTTCGTTTAAATGGGCTGCCATATAGGCAGCTCCGCCTACTGTCAATCGCCCATCAGGTGAAGGTATCGTTCCGTTACTAGTATCATTCAGTGCCTGTATGTACCCATGGAAGTCGGTAATTCCCAGCAACTGAAGATTCACAAGACCGTCTGGATTTTCTCCTTCAGCTTTGGCAGAAGGCCCCTGCAGCGGCACAAAAATGGAAATAAGCAAAATGGCTGTCAGGCATACGTATTTAACTCTTGATAAAGTAGTCTTCAAACATACTCCTCCTTGGAATTGAAAGTTTGCTCTCATCCTTTTCCTTTGTCCAATGCCATCCCTACAGTACAATGTTTTCAAAACGTTTATTTTCCGCAGATTCCTTAGCTTTTAGACACATCAGGGCGCTAAGGATCCCTGACTCAAGTGGCGCAATCGACTCAGCACGGTCTTCCATCATTTGAATATAATTTCGGGCAAGCCTGGCATCACCTCCAAAATGAGCTGTATTTCCTGTATCAATCTCGTGGGTTTCAATCCTGTTCGTATGATGCATAAATACCTTAATAACGTTTGTATAAAAATCGAATTCGATTGTCCCCCTGTACCCAATCAATCTGGCACCACGGGCTTTCGCACCTTTTCGCGCATAAAAATTTTGTGAATATACAGCATGCATCCCTGTTTCATATTGAATCAAAGCACTTGCTGAATCATGGTTGCCAGTGTCAGTGGCAAAACAGCAATATTCACCGTGAACTTCCTCATTATTCAGTCTTTTCAAAACCGAACTTTCCTCACAAACGAGCTGTTCCTCACAATTGATGCACATCAGCCCGGCTTGTTTATCCCCTTTAAAAACCTGCTTGGATTCCATTGCTGAAATAGTAACCGGCATCGAGCCAGCCAAAAAATTAAGGTAATCAAAATCATGGGTAGCTTTTTGTAGGAAAAGCCCGCCAGTTTCCGCTTCATCCCTGTACCAGTTCTGATAATAGACCCCGCCATAGGGCACATTATTTATCGCCTGGATATGTTCGACCGTTCCAATTTGGCTTGAGTCAATGATTGCCTTCACCTGCTGAACAATATCCGTGAACCTTAACGGAAACGAGACGATAACGGGCGAAGCAGAATTATTGTAGCCTTCTTTTAACCGCAACAAGTCTTCCATATTCATCGCCACCGGCTTTTCAAGAAAGAGTGGTATGCCCGTCGGGAACACTTTTAATGCCATCTCGGTGTGAAGCGAACACCTCGTTCCAATAACAATTCCATCCAGATGTTCCTTATCAAGCATCTCATCTGCAGTTTTATAGAAATTAACCTGGCTGCCATTCTCGTCCAGCTGTTTCTTGATTGTTTCTTGATTGGGATCCGCAATTGCCTTGATTTGGCAGGATGGTTCGGCTTTTATTAGTTCTCTGACAACATGGCTGGCACGCAGCCCGTAGCCGATTATTCCGAGTTTCATATAATCCTCCTGTAAAAAAGCCAAATTCTAAAGCTATGGCTGAAGATTTTCCTCCAGGCTCCGCAATACTGTGCAGGCGGCGCCAAAAAGGCCAGATTTGTTTTTTAAGAGGCTTGGTTCCAGCCTTTCGTGCCAATCGTGGTGAAGAGAATGATGGCAAAGTGAAATATAATGCTTTTTTACTAATTCGTAAAAATTGGGCTGGTTGTTTATGACACCGCCGCCCAAAACAAACCTTGCCGGATCAAGGAGGGCAGAAACATGAAAAATCGCATTGGCAATCTCAGATGCTTTTTTATCAAAATAAGCATGTAAACAGCTGTCACCTTGGTTCCATTGGTCAAAAGCATCTTGTAAAGATTTACAGCCATATTCTTTTGCAGTTTCTCTCTCCATGGCCGATCCTGAAGCCGAAGTTTCAAGGGTTCCCCCATTAACCGGGAAAAAGCCTATTTCCCCTGCCATCCCGCATCCCTTGAGAGGTTTTCCGTCCAACAGTATGGAAGCACCTATGCCAGTGCTGACTGTAACATATACAAACAGCCCTGTATTGAAGTTCCGAATTTCAGCTTCACCAACAGCTGCCGCCCTAACGTCATGTTCAAAACCGACCACAGCAGTGGGAAATTCATTTTTCAACAAATCACCTAAATAAAAATTACGCCAAGGTAAATTGTTCGAGTAAATGGCAATCCCCTCTGTCATATCAACCTGTCCCGGGATAGCAACGCCCAGGTTGTTTACCTGATTTTTCATAAGCCCCGATTTGTTTAAAACTTGATATATGGCTGCGAGCAAAGAGGAGTACATTGTCTCTTCCGTGGCACAGTTGCTCTTTTCCACATGCTCGGCAACCCACATCCTGTTTTCATTCAGTATTCCAGTGGCAATTTTCGTTCCGCCAATATCAACCGACAATGTATAACCCACCTGATCCCCTCCACTTTGTTTACAGCTGGATTTGTACAACCTGGGTAAGATTTCTCGGCTTGTCAGGATCCAATCCAAGGGCGAGAGCTTTGTAGTAGGCAAGGAGCTGGAGTTGCGGCATGAAGGCTGCTGCCAAGTCATCCGATGGTTCCAATGAAGGAATTGGGATGTTGATATCTCCTGTCAGGCCGCATCCTTCTTTGCTAAAAACTACAACTGTCCCTCCCTTTCCTTGGATATCAGCAATAAGGCTCTCATCATATTCCAAGGTAGAATCGGAACTCAGGAGGACAGCTACAGTCACGTTGTCAACAATGGATATCGGCCCATGACGAAACTCAAGGTTCGAATAGCTTTCGCATTCTATTTGGGTCATTTCCTTAAGCTTCAAGGTTGCTTCCTTTGCCAGACCGTTAAACACACCAGCCCCGAGGAATATGAACCTTTTAAACTTATCATTTTCAGCAAGGGGACGCAGTTGGTCCTTATCAGCAAGCACACTGCCAGCCAATGCAGGCACGCTCTCCAGTACGGACATCTTTGCCTTGCTACCGGAAACCAAAGCGGCATATAGTTGCAAAGAATAAAGCATATTAGAGAATGATTGCGTCATAACAACACTTTTTTCATTAATAAAGTCCAGTTCAATCGCTGCTTCTGTAAAAGCGGTTATCTCGCTCCCTTTATTGCACGTTACGGCCAAGGTTTTTATGTTCTCGCTTCCATTTACATGCTTGAGAGCTTTGACAACCTCGGATGTGGTACCTGAGCGGGAAATCGCGACCAGCCTGTAGAAAGAGTCCTTAGAAAATACTGTATCAGGATCCATAAATATTTCTGAAGCCGGAACTGCCACAGCTGTTTTTCCTGTGACTTTTTGAAAGTATTTTGCAGCCGAATGAGCAAGGTAAAATGAAGTGCCACACCCGGTAAAAACGTGGATCTCGTTATACTTCATCACTGGCAGGGCAAATTTCTCCATTAACTCATAAGTTTTTTGTAAAGCTTCGCCCTGGCTAGTAATTTCTTTCCATGTATAATTACTCATGACCTCACCTCTGCTAATTTTTGTGTTTCTACACTTGCTGCGAAAACCATGTAATCGTCCAGATCAATACGTCCAGCCCTTTGCTGCAGTGCATTGGCCATTCCCGCTGCCATTCCACTCCTAAGGCATTGCTCCGTATTGCCATTCCGGGCCAGATTATAACCAATCCCTGCAAAAGTGGCATCGCCGCTGCCCACAGTGTTCAATGGGATTATCGGAGGAACCTTCGCCCGGAAAACACCCTCACCGGAAACCCCAATTGCTCCTTCCTTTCCCAAAGAAACAAAAACATGGTTTATCCCGCTTTTGTATAACTTTACAGCCTCATGGATGATTTCATCTTCATCTTTAAGCGCCTTTCCACAAAACTCATTCAACTCCGCAATATTGGGTTTAATGAAATCAGGGTTGCTCTTCAGGCCTTCTTTGAATGCCAAACCGCTCGTATCAAGGCCAACTGTTTTTCCTTGAGCTTTAATGACCTCTACCAAATCCCGATATGAACTATGCTCCAATCCTGCAGGCAGGCTTCCGGATATAAGAACCATTTCACACTCTGAAACAAGCGTTTTAAAGCCAGAGAGGAAATTAGCCCACTCTTCCCTGCTTACTTCAATCCCCTGTTCCAAAATCTCTGTTTCCCGATTTGATTCCTCATCAATGATATTCAGGCAGGTGCGTGTTTCTCCATCAATCTCAAACCACCTCTGGCCAATATTGAATTCACCAAGAAGCCTCTGCAGTTCCTGGCCTGTATCGCCACCTACAAATCCGGTGACATTCACCTCTTCGCCAAGGGACGAAAGGACTTTTGCCACATTTACACCCTTACCTCCGGGCTCGGCTGCCTGCTTCAATACCCTGTTCGTACGGCCCAGACTAAATCCGGGGATCCAGTAAGTTTTATCGATAGCGGCATTAAGTGTTACAGTTAGGATCATTTTACGGCAACCCTTGATGATGAGCCTAGCAATTCAATCTTCTTCTCGACAATGTCGGCTACAGCCTCCATTGCAGGAACGAAATACTTGCGAGGGTCACTTTCGTTCGGATGTATGTCAAGGAATCCTTTTAACGCAGTGGCAAAAGCCACCTTCAATTCCGTGGAAAAATTGACTTTCGCAACACCATAAGACAATGCTTTAATAACATCCTGGTCTGGAACGCCAGAAGCACCATGCATGACAATTGGCAAGGAGACGAGCTTTTTGATTTCCCCAAGCAAGCCAAAGTTCAATTCGGGGTCTTTCTTATATAGCCCATGCGCTGTACCGAAAGCTGGGGCGAAAAAGTCAATTCCGGTCTGTTCCGCAAAGATCTTTGCTGACTGTGGATCCGTCATCATTGCATTTGCCTCATCTACATCGAGGTCATCCTCAACCCCGCCAATTGTACCAAGCTCCGCTTCCACCGGGACTCCCATTGGAAGGGCCGCATTGACAACACTTCTTACGAGTTTGATATTTTCTTCGAATGCAAGATGGGAGCCATCAATCATAATGGACGTATATCCTGCCCGGAGGCACTTCATTGCTGTTTCGAAAGAATCGCCATGATCAAGATGAAGCGCGACCGGAATAGCCACTTTTTCAGCAGTTGCTTTAACCATGCTAACGGTTCTTTCTAAGCCAAGATAGTTGATTGTGCCCGGTGTGGTTTGAATAATGATCGGCGCGCCCAACCGGTTTGCCCTGTCACAGACAGCTTTTAAGATTTCAAGGTTGTGTGCCGCAAAAGCCCCAACCGCATAATTGTTCTGATAAGCGTCGTAAATAATTTCCCTGCTTGATACTAAAGCCATGTTTTTCCCCGCCTCTTTAAAAAGTGTTGTTGGGTTGATGGGTCAAGTACAGTTGAAACAGAGCTTAAATCAGCTCTGTGTAAAACCTGCAGCGGTCTCCGCGGACAATTGATTTACAATATTCCACCGGCTGACCTTTTTGATTGTATGCAATCCTTTCGAGCAATAATGCCGGATTGCCTTCTTTCACTCCTAGTTGAATCGCTTCATAATCCAATATCAGTACAGGCTCGAACGTTTCTTTCGCCGACGTTACCTGGACGCCGAAATCTGCTGTCAGGACGTCGTATAAAGGAACGCTTCCTACCTTTTTTATTTTTGATAAGTCATCTACAATCGCCTTTGGAAGAAAAGAAGATTCAAGAATGATTGGTTCATCATTAGCACATCGAAGCCTTTTTAATAAAACAACAGGCTCGTCTTTATTAATTTTTAGTGCGTTGGCAATTTTCTGGCTTGCCTTACCCTCGCTTATTTCAAGGATAATATCCTTCGGTTTCAGGCCTTTCTCTTTCAATACCTGGCTAAAGCTGTAAAACCCTGACAAGGATTGTTCGATTTTCGGTTTATTCACAAAGGTCCCGGTCCCTTGTACACGATACAGCACGCCTTCTTTCACCAAATCGTCAATTGCCCTTATCACTGTATTGCGGCTGACATTATATTGGTCCACCAACTGATGCTCTGAAGGGATTTTATCCCCCGGTTTCCAGGTATGGTTCTCAATGTTTTCCAAAATAATTTCCTTTAACTGATGATAAAGCGGCACAAAGCTGCTTGAATCCAACATCTTCATGTTCCTCTTCCTTTCCAAAGCCTAAAAAACTATCCATTAACTTTATAGTAATACTATTGGCTCTCTGCCGCTATTTTATTGTTGAACATAACTCCAATTTTTCGGTTCAGTTCTTCCCTTTTGATCAGAATCCAGTCATTCTCCCTCGGAAATTCTGAAAAGGTTAATGGTTTTTCTAACCCTTCTTCAATAAATCGAATGACTTCTTCCCTGCCTATTACCGATTCAAGCAGTTGAAGAGCACGCAAGTCCTGAAGTGCCTCATAAAACACTTCCATCCTGACCGATTCAATCGGACCAGTTTCTCCAGGATAGACAAGAAAGGCATCCCCAGATGGAAAGCTATAACCTGCGTCTGTGTTCCTGAACGGATCAATTTTAGCTTTTGATAATTTTGTGAACCAGAAATTATAACCCCAGTGAAGAAAGCCGGCAATTCCGAACTTATAAAGCTGAAAACCGATGATTCTATTCCTTGATGAAGGGAAGTTAAAGAACCGGTTAGAAACATCCTTTGTTTGTAAGCAGCAATAATACGTCCACAAATTTGGCACTTCATTCATGATGAACGGGTCAATATGGTCATTCGAAGGAATCGGGTTTTTGACGAGACCTTTCTCATAAAATTGAAAATCAGAAAGTGCATCAATAACCGGATATTCGTTTACATACTGATTTATGAGCTGGCTTGCCTTTGAATAAGATTCCAGGTGCTCCAAACTCGGTTCATCTGACACATGGAAATAAACGCATTCTTCCAACCCGCGACTTTTGATATACTTATTCAATTCAGGGAAAAACTGCGCCAGGAAGGCTTTGTATTCATTCCCTGCAGCATCAGTTTCCCATCCGAAAATTCTTTTCTGTTCACCATTTTCAGTGGCAATAATTTTGGGTGCGCTTTTTGCTCCCCACTGGGTAAAAAAATGGGCAAATTCAAAGTACTTAATCCCTTTTCTTTTGCAAAGCTCAACCCAGCGATCGACTTTTTCAAAAGAAAAGGAATAGTTCTCCCCTTCCTTCCGTACATCCACAAGCTGCACAGTCGGACGTTCAGACCCCACTGCCGTATCAAGGGGCGGTGTGAATAAAGGGGTCAAAATCATGTTTATTCCGTGCCGTCCAGCAGTCTCTACGTAACTTTCGATTAATTCCCAATGTTCTTCACTGAACACATTGACATTGTACTGAAGCGCAAGGCAATCTGTGTGGAACCATTCTGTATGAATCAGCTTCTGTTCAGGAAGCAGCTGAGGAAAAATCGTCAGCTTAAATTCCTCCGTCCCGAGCACCTCGCCTTCCTGATTTACGAATCGTACCGTTATCGGGTGGAGGCCGGCAACTGATTTTCCTTCAAGATGAATAGTTATCCATATCGACCGCCATTGGTTTGGGAATGCTATTACCCCTTCTTCAGTTATCGGAAGAAGCGGGTCTGGGTAGAGTCCGGGTGTCGATCTGAGAATCCACTCATCCGGGTCTTCATAACAAGGAAGTTCCGACGGCACCAGGCCAACTACCCTCGGTTCCAAGCTGTCTAGTAGTTGTGTTTCAATCTCAATACCAATATCCTTGATCATTTTTCCTTTCGCTCGGTATGCAACCTGAAAGGAAAAGGTTTCATTCGATAAGGCTGAACCCTTTTTATAAGGTGTTGCAGTGAGATCCTGATCAGGAAACACTTTAATTAAAGAATGTATGCACCTAGTTTCAATCACCCATGAATCCATTCAGTCTCCTCCAACCGTAGAAAATACCTGTTGTTCGCTTCTGCAATTAACCCTTTGATCCGGAGAAGGATAAACCTTCAATAAAGTGCTTCTGCAGAATGATAAATATGACGATGACAGGCAATAAGGCCAGAACAGCTCCAGCCATCAGGATTGGATAGTCAGTCGTATGCTGGCCCCTTAAAAAAGCCAACCCTGCTGACAATGGCATTTTCTCGAGCGAGTTATTTACTATCAGCGGCCACATTAACGATTTCCAACTAAATAAAATGGATGTAATGGAAAGTGCAATCAATCCTGGCTTTGCAAGCGGAAGCATAATTTTCCAGTATGTCTGAAAAGGATTACAGCCGTCAATTCTCGCCGCTTCTTCAAGTTCCTTTGGCAGACTCATAAAAAATTGCCTCATTAAAAATGTTCCAAATGCACTGAACACCCCTGGCACAATCAATACATGCAGGCTATCAAGCCAGCCCAGCTTTTCCATCAGGAGGAACTGTGGGATTAGGAAGGCTTGGGATGGGATCATCAGGACTGATAAAAATAAGACAAATAACACATCCCTTCCCGGAAATTCAATCCGGGCAAAAGCATATCCCGCCATGGAACAAAAAATGAGCTGTCCAATCACAATACCCGCAGTCATCAAAAGAGTATTCACATAGAACTGGGTGAAAGGCAATGAAGAGAAAATGTCGCTATAATTGCTCCACTGCATTTCATTTGGAAAAATCACCGGGGGAACTCTTGTTGACTCTGACATCGTCTTGAAAGATGTGAGAACCATCCAAATAAATGGTGCCATCATCACTAAAGCGCCAAATGACAGAAGAAGGTGGATTGATACTTTTTTCAATCTAGTGTAGGCCACGGTTTTAGCATTCATCCAAATCATCCTCCCTTCCACATGTTTTCTTATTCATAATGGACCCACTTCTTCTGCAGTTTGACCTGGATCAGGGTTATGATAAAGATAATCAAGAAAATGAAGCATGCAATAGCCGATGCGTATCCTTTGTTGTTCGCCTCGAATGCCTGTTCAAAGAACAAGACAACCAACGTCCGAGTCTGCCCTTGCACCGGGCTCGTCGGCTCGATCATCATGAAGACGAGGTCGAACACCTGCAGCGCGTCAATGAGTGATATGATAGCCACAAAAAATATCGTCGGCGTTAACAGCGGAAGTGTAATTTTAAAGAACTTCCGGAATACTCCCGCGCCATCAATAGAAGCTGCCTCATATAGAGTTTGCGGTATCCCCTGCAGTCCTGAAAGAAAAAAGATGGTGTAATACCCGACATGCATCCAGACACTTACGACAACAATTGAAAATAAAGCTGTATCCGGATTTGTAAGCCAGTTGGTGCCATCAATCGAGAACAAGCCAAGAATATAATTTATTAAGCCGTACTTGTCTGCATATAGCCATTTCCAAACCATTGCGATTGCAGCTGGTATTGTCACGACTGGCAAAAAATAAATCGTCCGGTAAAAGGAGAGTCCTTTAATTTTTTGATTAAGGAACACAGCAATAACGATGGCAATCGAAATACTGACTGGTACAGAAACGATTGTATAGGTAAAAGTGTTTTTTAACGTGTTTAGTAACTCAGCATCCTGAAGCATTCTCTCATAATTGGCCAATCCATCCCATTCGTAGTTCCCAAACGCTTGCCATTTTGTAAAACTCAAATAAAACGTGTGGAAGCTAGGCCAAATGTAGAGCGCTAATAGGCCAATTAAGGTAGGGGCAATCATGAAATATCCCCATATCCAATCATTTCGCTTGAGTTTGCTCTTCTTTTGGACGAATGTATTGACCGGAAGGCTGGTTGAAGGTGCTTTCATTGGTCCATTAATGTTCAATCCCTACCACCTCAAAAGGAAATCGGGTCCCCCTCAATAGAAAAGGAGGCCCGTTAATTTAATGAGAAAGCCGAGGCTTACTCTTCGGCCAATACCTCATTCATTTTTTTCGCAAAAGCCTTTGCTGCTGTGGCAACATCCTGTTCACCCGTCCATGCTTTAGAGAGATAATCTCCCTCTATGCCCTGCCATGCAGGGGTATTTTTGGAAGAAGGATAAGGAACCGCATATTCAAGGCTATCGATAAATACTTGCAGGTTCATTTCCGGGATGGATTTCACCCACGCTTCTTCTGTTCCTTCATAGGCTGGAGTAAAGGCTCCACTTTCAGAGAATAGTTGGTTGGCTTCCTCCGATCCAAGGTACTCAAGGAACTTCCACGCTTCTTCCTTATGCTTTGTATTTGCTGAGATAGCATGGGACAAGCCGTGTACAATTGTTGCGCGCTGTTTTCCCTGTGGAAGTTCGGCAACATCAACGTTCCCTTTAAGCGTTTCGTTGGCCGCAAACGGACCAGCCATCCAGGAACCATCCCAAAGCATCGCGACCTTCTCTGATTCAAACAGGGAACGCGGCTCATTGTCGGTCATGGTTTCTAAAGTCGGTGATACCTTATGAACATGAATTAAATCTGTCCAGAATTTAAGCCCTTCAATCGTTCCGGCATCATCAAAATGGGACTTTTTCAAATCATCGGAAATGACTTTTCCGCCTGCCTGGTAAATTGTATTGTAGTAATTTGATTGGTTATTAAGCTTCGCCGCGATTCCATATACATCCTTATCTACGTTTGTCAGCTTCTTTGCAGCTTCAATCATGTCATTCCAATCCCATGTATTATCGGGATATTTTACGCCCGCTTCATCAAATAGCTTTTTGTTATAAAAAAGTGCCGTAGTTGCAATATCCTTAGGAATTCCGTACTGTTTTCCATCATAGTTGTACAGTGTATTCATTGATTCAGGGAAATTATTGAGATCGACTTTACTATCTTTAATCAAATCATCAAGCGGCAAAAGGATGCCATTTGAAGCGTATTTAACGAAGTTCGGGCCGTTCATCCAGAAAACATCCGGAAGGACACTTCCTGTCGCTGCCGTTTCAAGTTTTGTCCAATATTGGTCCCAAGGAGTCACCTGCATCTTCACTTTAACACCTGGATTCGCAGCCTCGAATTTTTCAATGACAGGTTCATAAGACTTGGCCTGAGCATCATCCCATACGCCGACGGTTATTTCGACCTTTCCATCCTTCCCCTTTTTCCCACTGGCTGTGTCCGAACCTGAAGATGAACATGCAGTCATGACTAATACAAAGAGCGCAACAAAAATAGCAAGTACTTTTCTCATCCAAATCCCCCTATTTAGTAGATTGACAGAGTTCTAAACTAAAAGTATGTAACTTCTCTCCTGATTGGAAAGTTATTACATAGTTAAGCGCTTACAAATAGAATAATACCATTGACAGGTTGATGGGTCAACTGAATTTTCTGAATTATATTAAGCTTTTTTTCAACATCGACGAATTTGATGATACTACTCCTCCTATTTACTCCTGGTAATTGGCTGATAAATTACATAGTAAAAAGAGCCTGCCGGGAATACCCAGCAGGCTCTTAATTATTAATAATAAACTTTAATCTTTACTGTCTTCTTTCCCCACTGAAGAGCTTTTTTCTTGTCAGAGATGAAGACATCAATTTTGTTTCCTCGCATTGCAGATCCTTTATCGCCCGCAATTGCCTCCCCGTATCCTGGTACATATACTTTTGAACCAAGTGGGATAATTTTAGGGTCAACCGAAATGACTTTCGCTTTCGGGTTCTTTTTCAGGTTAATGCCTGTGTAAGTAATGCCGCTGCAGCCTTTGCAGCTGGCTGTGTAAGCTGTTGCCTTAACGGTAATTTCTTTGAATCGCTTATGTGACGATGCTGGTTTTGCAGCTGGTTTTTTCGCAGCCGGCTTTTTTACTGCTGGCTTTTTCGCTGCTGCTTTTGTGCCTGTTAGTTTTAATACCTGATTCGGGTGGATTATGTCTGATTTTAATTTGTTCCAAGATTTTAATTGATTGACAGTTACCTTTTTTTTCTTGGCGATGCCCCAAAGGCTGTCACCTTTTTGCACCTTATATGTAGTTCCAGCGGCTAAAGAAGCATTCGAAAAACTGAAAAGTACTACAATGGCTGTAACAATACTAATTATCGTCTTTTTCAAGTTCTAGTCCCCTTTTCCTACTTTTGCTAAAAACATCATAGCAACTCAATGTAACAGCCAGATTACAAAAGGAAACTATTTCTATTACAAAAGAAAAGAGAAATATTTCAAGACTGTAATATTTTGATAGTGATAGACTATTAAAAATTCTTCTCTTATTGAAGGTCGGTTTTCTGGAAACAGTCTCTCCTCCGCTCTCGAGCCCCTCTATTAACGACTGTACACTCTATTTTTTTACATACAGGGTCGCCAATAACCTTTATTGACGACCGTGTGCTCAATTTTTTATCCGCAGGGTCGTCAACAACCTGTATTGACGACCGCGTACTCCGTTTTTTATCTGCAGGGTCATCAAGAACTCTATTGAAGACTATGCACTCCATTTTTCACCCACCTTTACGAACAACACCATTTTTCTTATAACGTTCTATTCTTTTTGGTTAAGCAGTAAGGCCGGGCCTTACATAGGAATTACGGCCTATTTTTTCATTTCAAAGACTTTGAATTGGAAAAATATTCATATAACAGGTATAAATGAAATGGTATTTACTATCGGGATGGTGATATTTATGCAAAAGAAACTACTGGCAGGCTTCCTGTGTTTGATTTTTATCATGGCAGGCTGTTCGAATGCTGACAATGATAAAAAGAACACAGCACCTGCGGATGCCAAAGAAAAGAAAACGGAAGCAGCCGCCAATAAAGATAATGAACCAGAACAAAATACAGAAACTGAAGAAGAGCTTTTGTGGCCGGAGGCATTTAAGCCGGAAACGGGAAAAAGTTTCACACTTCCTACTTCAATGAGTGAAGCAGAAAATCATCAGGAAGGCGTCTGGTGGACGAAATTGAAGAATGAGCAGTTAACTGCACAAGAAAAGGATGCTGTCGCAGAAAGACTGCGAGCGATTGCGGCCTCTTCCTTAAGTAATGAAGAAAAAGGTAGCCAAATCAAGCAATTCTTGACTGAAACATATTTTCCCGACCTGCCCGGACTTTCGACTTTTGAACCAAGAGGGAAAATCAGCCTTGAGGAAGTCGAAGCAGAATCGAACATTAAGTTGAATGGCAGGGAAATGAAGGAACAGATCAATGTGGCAATCATCCTCGATGCATCGGGGTCGATGAAACAGGTGAATGGCGGCAAAACGCTAATGGAAATGGCCAAGGACTCGATCAGTGAATTCAGCTCCGGTCTCCCTGAAAACGCAAATGTTTCATTGACCGTCTACGGACATAAGGGAACCGGCGCGGACAGCGATAAAACCCTTTCCTGCACAAGCATTGAGGAAATCTATCCCCTTTCCGCCTATAATGCGGAAACCTTCAACTCAGCATTGAATTCCGTTTCGCCAAGCGGCTGGACCTCAATGGCCAGATCGCTCAAGCTGACAGGCGAGAAACTTGGGAACAGCCCCGATGCAACAAATGTCATCTATCTAGTTTCTGACGGTAAAGAAACGTGTGACGGCAACCCGGCCGAAGAAGCGAAAACCCTGGCGAAATCGAATATAAACCCGATCATCAACGTGATTGGCTTATCCGTAAACGGCGAAGATGCCGCGCAGCTAAAGCAGATTGCCGATACTGCCGGTGGACGTTACATCGATGCAAAAAACAAACAGGAGCTCGACAGGGAATTCCAACAATCAACCGATACACTCAGCCAATGGTCCGACTGGTATAGGCAAAATATCTCCAAAGCGAGCGACCAGTATGTAGAGGATACAAAAAGGCTGAGCAACCTCAACGATGAGACAATCAGAAATATTCAATTGTTCCATCGTACTAGCCTTACTGCATTGAGCAACCTCTTCCGCGAAGGCAACCTTGACTCTGATATTCAAAAGGATGTATATAACTCGCTACAAGATTTTTATAAGGCATTGCATGATGAAAAGGTTGAAATTTACGAAATGAAGCGTAAGCAAATTATTGAGATATTAGATAAGACAAGAGAAGAAGTGATGGAAAAGAAAAAATAAGAGCCAGGGCCCTCGAGAGAGGGCACTGGCTCTTCGTCTAAGAAATAAAAGTGCCAAACATATCAAATAGGGAGACAGCAGTTCGTATCGGCGGAGGTAATTAATCTAATAAACTTGGGTTTCCTGGGCTGCTCCCCTTTTTTTTCAAAATGTTCAATAAATTTATTCGACAAAAAGCGAGGAGTGACAGGCACTATATTCAAAAACATAGAGTACTGCTTTGAACTACCCAACAGTTTAGTACCTGTCTTGTCTATTCCACTCCATTTAAGACAAAGCCGCTTTATTAAGCAAAGGTCTTTCTTCACATTTCGAATATTTCCATCTATAATGGATATATAAATAAAGAGAGAAGTGCTGGTAACACTTCTCCCTGCAGCCTCTACCGTCAGAGTGGTGGTTGTCAATAGGTTTTACGCTTTTGAGAACCACCCTTTTGCTTGTGACGGCGCGGGGTGGTTTTCTCGTTTTCAAGTACGTTCTTCCGAATGTAATATGCGGTTAGCTCCCGCACTATTCCCTTCAGAATCTCACGTATGAATTCAAGACATGTTTCCATGGTTATCACCTCCCTTCCAAAACGGAAAGAAGAAAGAGACAACCAACCACCCTCACAATATTCAGCTGCAACTCTATGGTACCATATCCTCTCTCAAAAAAATAAATCAACCTTCGACAAAAAGCGGGTGGTGCCTGGCACCAAAAGAAAAACTGCCGCGGACCTGTTCCGCAGCAGCTTTTCCAATTTATTTATCCTTTAGCTCTTTAAGCTCGTTCATCAACTGGTCAGTACGCTTCGCATTTCCTTCCGCGAAGTTTTCAAGCCGATTCTTAAGCTCGGCATCATCATGGATATTGTCGGCTGTGATTAAATATGTCCGCATCAAGTCCTCTTCCACTTCAAGCGAATGTGACAGGACTTCCTCCAGCTTTTTCTTATCATCATTCAATCCTCCCGCCTCCTTTTACCAGTATCGTTCTCTTTCCCTATTCCCCTTATCCGTAAGGCAAAAACAGCGAAAGACGCCCAGATGATGGACACCCCCTGCTATGCACTATAAAAAAAGACCAGTGCAATTGCACTGGCTCACTTTAAACATGCTTAAAGAAAGTGTATGGATCCACTGTAACAAAGCTGCCATCCGGTATAAGCGGATTTTTTCTTAGGTGAAATGCTAGCTCCTCAAATAGTGGAGCCAAAACTGACCGCTCTGTTTCGTCGATCGAGAATTCAATCCCATATTGGTGTATGTTGGACTTCATTTCCCTCATCCATACAACAGATCCAACCATTTTAATTGTGCTGCCCAAAATCTCAGTTTCAAATTCCAAGATGATATCGCGGTGAACTGGCAATCTTATATTTGACAGGAATCGTAAACCGCCCAGTCCGATATTTTGGATCAACACTTTTGTCTTTCCAATTTCCACGTTTCTGCCATGAATTCGTATTAAGGCCATCGATGCACTTAAAGGGAAATCAAGATTAACTCTAGGATACTTCCGTTTCTTCTCAATAGCAGGTTTTTCCTTATCGCTATAGTGAAGTTCTATCTTTCCCTTCTTTAATAGAGCGGCAAACTCATCCGCAGCGACAGGTTTGGAAAATAAATACCCCTGGATCATATTACAGTTGTATTCCTTCAATATTTCCAGTTGTTCCACTGTTTCTACACCTTCAGCGACCACATCCATTTCGAGATGCTGCGCCAATTCGATGATTGTTTTTGTAAAAAAATTCGAGCTGTCTATGTCTGTTCGGCTTAAATCATTAATAAAGGAGCGATCAATCTTTAACGTATCAATTTTTCCTTTGAATTTTTTAAGGGAAGAAAGCGACGAATAACCTGTACCAAAGTCATCCATGAGAACTTTAATCCCCATCTTCCTTAATTCATCCAGCATTGAGAAAACCACTTTCTCATTTTCCAGGAGAGAGGTTTCGACTATTTCAACTTGAAGATAGCGTGGATCAAGTTGGGTTTTTGCTAATGTTTCTTTAATATTTTCAAGTAGTTCCTTTTGCAAAAAGCGATGGGCCGAGAGATTGATTGATACTGGAACCGCTGGCAAACCAGCATCCTGCCATGTTTTATTTTGACTGCATGCCGTTTCTTTAACCCACTTTCCTATTTCCAGAATAAGCCCGGTTTCTTCTGCGATTGGAATAAATTCACCAGGGTAGACGATTCCCCATTCTGGGTGATTCCAGCGAATAAGCGCTTCAGCCCCAATAATTTCATGAGTGGCCGCGGAAAGTTTCGGCTGATAATATAACTCCAACTGATTCAGTTCCAATGCTTTTCGAAGGTCGGATTCCAGCATGAATAGTTTATAAGCTTCTGTATTCATGGCGGAGTTGAAGATTTGATAGGTATTCCTGCCTTTTTCTTTCGCTTTATATAGAGCAGAGTTGGCATGCTTCATGAGGGTTTCAGTATCCTCTCCATCTTGTGGGAAGGTGCTGATCCCAATACTTGCTGTAATGAAAAGTTCATATTGTTCAATATTGAAAGGCTGCTCCAAAGATTCTATCATTGTTTTTGCATATTCTATTACGCGATCGATATCGCCTGTATTTGGCAATAAAACTACAAACTCGTCTCCACCCATCCGGGCAAGGACGCCATCATTCCCAATACACAGGCTTAATCTTTCGGCAACTTTTTTGAGTAATTCGTTTCCAATGGTATGACCCGGTGTATCGTTAACATACTTGAAACGATCCAAATCCAGCACCATGACGGTCAATGGCTGCCGGGATGTTTGTCTGTTGATTAATTCTTGTTCCAATTTTTTATAAAATAACCTGATGTTCGGGAGACCCGTCAAAAAATCATGATGAGCCAAGTGTTCATTCATTGCTGCTGCCTTTTTGCGTTCTGTAATATCTTGAAGTGAAGCTACTATAAATGGCTTCCCTTGAAGATAAATCTTTTTGGAATGGGACTCGATATCGAGGATCGCACCATCGTTCCTGATGATCCTGAAAGTATGAGTCCTGCCGCTTTCACCATTGATTAACTCTTTACCGAGAGAGATTAAATCAGACAGATCGTCTGGATGAACATAATCATGAAAAATTACCTTGGTTCTTCCTTCTGCTATACCTAAAATTTCGTAAAATCTCTTATTACCATATGAGACATTTCCGTCTTCTGAAACAATATAAATTCCGGCAAGAGCTTCCTCTACAATACTGCTAAATTTCAATTCGGATTCAGCCAGCACCCGTGCGGATTCTTGAATATCGGTAATATCCTTTGCTATTCCAAAAATACCAACCACTTTTTCTTCTGATTTTACAGGGATGATAGTTAATAGAATCAAAACAGACTGCCCATTTTTATGTACTAACGTCGTGTATGCAGACTGTTTTTCTCCAGTTAGAGCCTTTTTAATAAGCTCTTTATAATGTGGTATTTCATTTAATGAAACAAATTGCTTTAACGGCTTTAATACCATTTCCTTTTGAGTATATCCGAGCGTTTCAGAAAATAAGTCATTCATTTTCGCAATGACTCCAAGATTATCCAAAAAGAAGATCATATCAGGGTTCTCTTCAAATAATGATCGATAAAACCTATCGTCTGTTATAGTAGTTTTAGAGTGGACATTCGCAGAATTTTCCATTGAAGTATTTCCCATGATCCTCCTCCTCGTATATCAATTTTCAATTGATTTTCAATAGTTTTTCTTTGAGGTGATTATACCACAATTTACCTAAGGTGAAGGGGTTCTATCTACAATTCTCCAATTATACCAATACCATCTAGGGTGTGTTTTATGGTGTCCCGGAAATTAAGCAAAAGGCGCCCGGTTCATGGACGCCTCTTGCATTGTACAATATAAAAAGACCAGTGCTATCTTTTCCCTAGCACAGGTCTCATCCTTTATTTCCCCGAATTCCAGCAGGAATTGCAGAATCATCTATCTGTATTTTTGACTGTATTCCCTGGGCATTCAGCAGTTTGATAACCGTCTCGAGCTCCTTCTTCTCGGTAATCACCACATAATCTGCGGGGCTAAGCCCGCCATTAAAGTGGAAGCTGAGTTTAAATCCATTGTTAACACGGGAGTCGAGCCCATATAAAGCGTGCCAGCGGACAATCCTCTCAACAGAGTATTCCTTTATATCCGAAGAAGCGATAAATTTGCTGTCCAGAATGATTCCATTGGGCACAACGAAAAAATTACCAGGGTGCTTGATTGCGTTTAGAATCAAATAGAACAAATAGGCAGAACTGAAGAGATACGTAGACAACCAATCTGTATACATAACAATAACCAGTAAGGCTGCCAAAACAATGAGAGCCGCACTTGTTCCCCATTTAACGATTTGATAAGATTTTGTCCGTTTCGACAGCCTCGATGCAGTCTTCCATTCCCCAGCCATAAGGACACTTGAAAAATGCTCCTCTGTCACAGGGAACAACGCATTTCCAGACAGGTTAATTGCCTTCTTAAGATTTATAAAATCCCGTATCAGACAATAAATACCGATTATAAAAATTAAAGCAAAAAGTATAGACATAAGACACCTCCATTTGTCATCTTAGAGCTCTTGAATTTCATCTTAACTGTACGGCTAAAAATTGCAGTAAATTACCTCTGATTCAATTATACCATGGGTTAAGGATAATTTCTCCAGCTTCGGTATTAGTTAGAATATTGACCACTAGGCATTCACCCATCTCCTCTTTACAACATAAAATAGGTAAAAACCTATAGGAGGGAATTTTCATGGGGAATGGACAACAGCCTGAACCGCAAAGCCAAAATTCCAGATTGAAATGGCATTTTTTCGAGCTGATTGGAATCATTTTAGTGGTAGCGTCATTATTGATTCTGTTATTTAAGCCTAATTCACTTTCAAGTCTTTTTGACACCATTATAAAAGAGGTAAAACCCATCGTTGTAGATGTTTTCCTCACAAGTGAAATTGGCGTTGCAATTGTTATTAGTGTGATTGTTGGCCGGATTTTAGAACGGCTGGGATTCACGGATGGCTTAATCCGAATTTTTGTGCCAATCATGAAATGGTTTAGAATCAATCCATCTGTCATTATTCCAAGTGTGTACAACATCCTCGGTGATATCAACGCTGCCGGAAAAATTGCCGGTCCAATCCTCGTTAAAGCTGGTGCTACCAAGGCCGAGCAAAAGATTGCAGTTGCAACAATGATTCAATCGCCTCAGTCTTTTGCAACATTCGTTTTAGGGCTTATCGCTTTGTCTGCCTTCGGAATCAATGCTTTTCCACTAGTAATCATCTCAATTATTCTGCCAATAATTATTGTCCCACTCCTTTTATCGAAGACTATTTACCGCGATACAAGAAAAGTTGAATTGACTGAGCTGCCACGGTTTACACCGCAAACCAAGTTTCTACAGACGATTTTCGGTTCGGCAAAAGAAGGTGTGGAGCTTCTATTTCTTATCATTATCCCAGCAGTTGCGGCTGTTTTCTTCTTAATTGGTGCACTAAAATTCCTCGGTGTTTGGAGTTTCATTGAGTCCAGTCTTTCTTCCATCTTAACTGTTATGAGCATTGAGCCTTCCACCGGAATTGTTTCTATACTAGCAGCACCTACCCTCGCTGTTGCTCAATTGGCTGAACTAAGTGCCAACATAGATCCTCGCCTGATTGTCGGATCCTTTGTACTGGCCAATTCAGGCTTGCCTCTGTCCGTCATTTTTGGCCAGATTCCTGTCACATGGGCAGAATCCTCTGGCTTGAATGAACGGGAAGCATTACTGGCGGCCATCATTGGAATGGTTCTCCGATTTGCGACTGCGCTGGTACTCGGAATCTTTCTGACTCCATTCCTGGTGTGATGCGTTATGGATCAACCCTATTTAGTACGCGCAAAAAAAATTGTCACTGTCAGCCATGCGGGGACCATCCATGATGGAGCGATGGCCATCATGGATGGAAAAATTCTGGAGGTCGGCAAATGGAATGAAATCAGAAAACGTTACCCTGAATTGCCCGTCCAGGATTATTCTGATTTAGTGATAACCCCTTCTCTTGTGGATTGCCATACGCATTTATTGGAATTTGCCCCAAGCTCGCTGTATCCGGTAACTCAGGTAACTCATTTCCTAGCGGGAAAAGCAATCCTGTTTAAAGCCTTATCATCAGGCATAACAGCATTAGGTGAACAGGTTTGTGGACATCCGCTATGTAACTTTTCCATGGCTGATTACAAGAATGCCGTTCAAGGGCTTCCCCTTGATGTCACATTCGCGGCAACTAGCATCTCAATTGGCTTTGAACAAATGGCCCATTTTACATCCGTCACACAGTCCCGGCCAGTTAATCAACGGACTTTATCAAGTCCTGACCTTGTAAAAAAGATTGCAGCAGAAAGTGAGTATCCAGGGGAGAATATCTTCATTAATGCAACTCCCGCCAATTTCACTGCTGATCAAGTCCCGCGGGCAGGAGAAGTCATTTATACAATTGAAGAATTAAAGTCAATTACAGATATCTATCATCAGGCAGGAAAAAGGATTGGAGCGCACGTAGCTGGGGAAGAAGGAATCAGGTTGGCTTTGGATGCGGGGATTGATGTTCTTCACCATGCACACGGCATCACAGATGAACTAATTGAAAAAGCGGCAACACAGAACGTTTCTGTTGTTACCACACCAATGGGCGGCACTCATTTGGAACCTAATTCCCCGGAAAATATATTGTCACTTGTTAAAAGCAATATTCCGGTTTCCATTTCAACAGACTCTTACCTGCCCCCTTATCCAGGAACCACATGGCTCCCTTTTCATGACAGTAAAATGCAGGGCCCTGACAACTTGATGTTAATCGCCCATCCAGCTATGAAACTCCTAGAAGAAAATAATTATGAGGAAAATGAAATTCTTGCACTATTGACAACCAATCCAGCCAAAATACTGGGGAAAGAAAGCAAATACGGAAGTCTTGAAACAGGAAAAGACGCCAACTTCCTCGTAGCAGAAGGCATTCCCGGACTCCAGATAACAGATGTGGAAGAGATTAAAAAGGTGTTTTATAAAGGTGTTATGGTCATTGAGAGAAAATAGCGCTGATAGAAACCTAATAGTGCAAACGAATTGTGAAAGTAAAGAGTTCCGTTTTGAGTTGCTTTTCTAAAAATATGCACCAAAGTGACAGTCCTTTTGACATCTCAATTGGCATATAAAAAAGCAAAACTCACCTCCAAAAAAACTGTACTCTGCTGCAAGGCCGCCATGTCTCCTATCAATCCCATCATCAAGCCGGCGGGAATCATGGAAAACAGCGGCCTTTCCTAATGCCTTATTTCATCCGCACTAGCTGATCTAACACTTCCGCAATATCACCGTCGATACCAATGGATTTTGAAGCAATTACATCTGGAATAAAAAGCTCGCTGCCTCTATTAAAAGTAATATAGGTTGCATTTTCCTCTAAGCTAGTTAAATTCATAAATGGGGCTTTAATCAATTGGTTTCTTGCACCTACACCTAATTCCAGCAGGGCTAACTTTCTACCATGAGCATTATCGATAAAATCCTGATAAGCCTGATAGCTTGTTTGCCAAGACTGGCCTCTTAGAAAATTCCGATCGACTTCGACATGGACTTGCATTGGGCCGCCACACTCTGGACACTTAGGAATAAGATCCAGAGGGACTTTTCCATTCTCTTGGTGTTGGGCCATTTTACTCAATATTTTGTCACCTTGATAAATTCGATTATGGCAACCATTAGAACATTGCAAATACCGGCTATTACCCTCTATTTCGAAAAGGCGTTCCTTTTGAAATCCTGCAAGTGTAAAATGAGAATCTGTATTAGAGGTAACCACAAAATAATTTTTATCCTTCACCAGTTCATAAAGGTTCTTCATAACAGGACTAGCTTCCTTGTTGTTTAAAAAGTAGGCGTACATACGGCTGAAAAATGCCCACTTTTCTTCCTCGGAAGGATATGGATAAAATGAACCCTGTAGGATACTACGAAAACCATACTTTTTACGAAAGTCACCGAAATGTTCCAGAAAGGACGAATCCTCTGCAAAAATATTATAACCTTCCGAAATGGCGAGGCCGTTACTTGCGCCTATTACAATGCTGTCAGCCTTCTTGATTTTGCTTAAAACCTCTTGATACTTCTCTTCCATATAAACCTCCATTTTTTTCGAAATTGTGTAATGCGAAGCCGTATTGCTCATTACTTATCCAATATCTACATCTCATTTTTCTCTTTTGTTCAAAGCATCTTGTAATACCACGGCAATATCTTTATGAATTGCGAGTCCCTTATCCTTCAGTTCCCTTGGCAACAATGCATCCTTTGGATTGATGGTAATGTAGTATGCATCGGGCCAACTGTAAGTCATGTTCCAGAAGGGTTCTTTGATGAACATCGGTGTCATTGTGCCAACACCTAATTCCAGAAAGAGAACCTTTTTATCTTTGTTTTTTATAAGAAACTCATTGTATTTTATTAATTCATTTCTGTAAGAGCTACCTTCCAGAAATACATAAGAGCGCACCCATGGTTCCATTTCCTGCCCGCACTTTGGACAGAATGGAATTAACTCTGTTGGAATTCTGGTTCCATCTATGTTTGCATACATGGTCTCGACTTGCTCTTTATTAAAATAAACCTGATCATGGCAACGGGAGCCGCATTGAAAATAACGCAAATCCCCTTGAATTGGGGAAACTTTCTCTTCAGGAAAAGTTTTGGAAAACTGTGCGTCTTGATTCGTTGTAACAATGAAATAGTTTTTGCCTTGAAGTAGTTGCGATAAATCAAGGTAAGGGTGACCGGCTTCCGCATCATATATAAATTTGATTTCAGTTGCAAGATAAGCCCACCGTTCTTCTCTTGTAGAAAAACGGTAATAAAAGCCCTCAAAAAGGTTTTTAATACCATATTTATCTGCAAATTTTCCAAAATGCTTCAGAAAATTTTCATCAGTATGATAAAAACTGTGTCCGATAGCCTCAGACATCCCAGCAGCGCCACCAACCACAATCGCGTCAGCTGATTCGATTTTTTCAAGTAATGTGTCTATGTTGTCTTGATATTGTTGTGTTAACATACGTTATTTGTCCTCCTAACGATTCTTCTATATAGTTGAAAATCCAAACCATACTTCCCTGAAAATCAAAGATATGAATCCGGTTGTGGATCGTTTTTCTTCACGTTTAAATCCTTCTTTACTTGGATTTTAATGTATTATATAGTGGGTATAGACTAGTAAACAAGTATGCACTTTTATGACATATACTATCTAGGAGGATAGTGTAAAATGAAAAGATCCCAAGTTGATGGTTCTGATAACAAAGAAAACATTTCTGATAGCCAAGAACCTTATTTTGGCTACACACTCTCTATTATCAGTGGTAAATGGAAACTGTTAATTATTTACTATTTAATAAAATACGGTACAGTCCGCTATAATGAGCTTCAGCGCTTGCTGGGAAAAATCACCTATAAAACGTTAAGTTCTACATTAAAGGAGATGCAAAATGACGGCTTAGTTCATCGTGAGGAATATCCACAAATTCCCCCTAAGGTCGAATATAGCCTTACCGAAAAAGGGCAATCGCTCTGGCCGATTATCCAGGAAATGTGCCAATGGGGAGAGAATAATAAAGAAAAGTAAGAGAGAGAAAATGCTGATTAGCAGCATGAATGAATGGATCAAGAAAAGCGCGGGAATTTTTTGCGAGGAAAAAAAGATGCAAAAACAGGGGCACTGAAACTATTGCCCCAAGTAAAAAGGTATAATTCTCTCACAATTGAGAGTATTATACCTTTTTGCCGTTTTTATTATTCTGTTGGTTGTTTTTCCTTAACAAGTAAAAGCAAACGTTTATTGTAATGTGCCAATCAAAGGATTTTGCTGTTTTATTTCTTGTATGGATAGATATAAACTATAGTTCCCATGATCGAGAAGGCTATTTAGGAAAAGATTCAATTGATCTTGTGTTCTGACTTTTATTTTTAAATGGTAACAGCCTTCCCCTGATACTCGGTGAGCTTCAACAACCTCTTTTCGATCCTTAATAAAACGGATAAAAGTATCATGATCAGGTGTTTTCATATAGATAATGACAAACGCTGTAAAAATGAGTCCCAATTTCATTTCATCTACTAGTAGAGAGTACGCCTTAATGACACCACTCTCCTCAAGTTTCTTAATCCGATTCCCTACTGCCTGTCCCGTCATATGAATTTGTTCTCCTAAGTCCTTCCATTGAATACGAGAATTTTCGGATAATAACTTGAGGATTTGAAAATCAATTTGATCAATATGCATAATAAACTCCTTTCACCGTGAAATGATTTGATATAAAAGTCTTTCATCAAAGTATCGATACAAATCAAGATATTATTTATCATTGTACTATACTAAATATTTTAATGAGGTGAAAGAAAATGAGCACAGCTTTAATTATCGTTGATATACAAAATGACTATTTTCCAAATGGAAAGATGGAGTTAAGCAACCCCGAAAAAGCAGCCACAAACGCTGCTAAAGTTCTTGATTGGTTTAGACATAATAACAAAGAAAATATTTTCCATGTTCAGCATATCGCAAGTAGTCCAGAGTTAGGCTTCTTTCTTCCAAATACAGAGGGGGCTGAAATACATGAAGTTGTTCTGCCATTAGAGCACGAGAACATCATTGTAAAAAATTTCGCTAACAGCTTTCTGAAAACAGAATTAGAAAGTAAATTAAGAGAAAAAGGTGTAACCAAGGTGGTGGTTGTTGGTATGATGACTCATATGTGTATTGATGCAACCGTTAGAGCGGCAGTGGATCTAGGCTTTGAAACGACACTAATTGAAGATGCGTGTGCGACAAGAGAGTTATCTTATCAAGATAAAAAAGTCCCAGCTGACCAGGTTCATTATGCGTTTATCAGCGCACTTAACGGTATGTATGCCAATGTCACTTCGACCGAGGATTTCCTTCAACAAAAAAACTAATTAAATAAAAAAGGGAGATTGTATTAAAAACAATCTCCTTTTTTGCAGTTGTGTATTAAGTCAATTTCAAGTGGGGGGTTATTTATACCCAACTTTCTTATAGATGAAGATTGAGTTTTTCTTATTATGTTTGAGAATTCTCAACTACTTTACCTAATCTGCCATATAGAGAAATGGCGCTATACTTTTTAAGATAAGCACCCGTCACTTAAAGTGCATTCTTTAACAAACTTGTTAACTTTAGTGTTGCTGCTTTGTTTTTTCAATCGCAATACGTAAGTTCGAGATTACACCAAGGAACAATATTAACGAACAAACCAATTTTTCAAAAGGTGTTCCAAATAATTGTTGTATAAACCCAAAAGACCAAAGTAAAACAAAAAACCAGAATATAACGCTTATACCTCTTTTGTATGTATATGGTATATTTCTTCCAACAATCAGAGTAAACACTCCTCCAATAATGGAAACTATGATACTGATAATAGATATTGGTAACTGTGTAGCGAAGGATTCAGAACGTCCGCCATTAACCCATGTGAATGGAATTATGCCGCTAATAATTAGAACATGGATTGAGATAGTCAAAGAGTAAAAAATAATTCCCATAAATACAGCAGTTTTCACATTAATTTTTCTAATTTTCTCTAATATAAACTCACCCCATTTCTTCCTATTATCATTTTATTTAATCTTGTAAGGTACTATTCCTATATAAATTTCCATATGATATTTTTTTGGGCTCCCCCCTCCCCCACTGAATTCGCTTTGTTTTGATTAATAACGAAAACAACCTTTACGACCATTGCGGATCCCTGACCTACTTCCTTTTTTTCGCTTCTATCCTCTTGTTCAACTCTTCTAAAAATACATCGTCATCAAAGGGCAATTCGAATTCCTTACCCAACCAATCTCTTCGTTTTCCTATCTAACATTTCCTCCTTCTGAACCATAGCAAGGTTCCGTCATAATTTTAAAAATAGTTTGACGTTTTTGTGAGATAATGATATAAAAGCTAATAACAAAGATGGCTACAACTAAGAGGTGGAGGTTATGGAGATGGGAAATAAATGTAAAATTTTAGATTGTACAATTCGAGATGGAGGGTTAGTCAACAATTGGGACTTCAGCGTCGAATTTGTTCAAGACTTGTATAATGGCCTAAGTGACGCAGGCGTTGAATATATGGAGATTGGATACAAAAATTCTCCTAAACTCTTAAACGCGACTGAGCCCAACCCATGGAGATTTCTTGACGATAACTTCCTGAAAGAAATTATCCCTGAGAAAAAATTTACGAAACTATCGGCATTGGTGGATATTGGGAGAGTCGACCCAAACGACATCCTGCCGCGCGAAGAAAGCATATTGGATATGATTCGGGTTGCCTGCTATATTCGTGAAGTGGACAAGGGCCTCGAGCTTGTGCAAATGTTCCATGATTTGGGCTATGAGACTTCACTCAACATCATGGCTTTATCAAGCGTCCCTGAGAGTCAGCTTATTAAAGCATTCGAATTGGTGAAAGCAAGCCCTGTCGATGTGGTCTATATCGTCGACTCATTCGGCAGCCTTGATCCTGCAGACATTGAGCATCAGGTGAACAAGTTCAAAGCCATGCTTCCAAACAAACAGCTAGGAATTCATACTCACAACAACATGCAACTCGCATTCGCCAATACGCTGTCTGCCTTACGCAATGGGGTAACCTTTCTCGATTCATCCGTTTACGGCATGGGCCGAGCCGCCGGTAACTGTCATACAGAACTACTCGTCAGCTATATACAAAAAACAAGCTATGAGCTTAAGCCTGTCCTTGGCGTGATTGAAAAGCATATGCTCGACATGCGCCAAAGGTGGGAATGGGGCTACATCATCCCCTACATGATTTCCGGTGTCCTGAACGAACATCCCCGCGTCGCCATGTCCTACCGTGACAGTGCCAACCGGGATAAATTTGTCGACTTCTATGACAAAGTAACAACGCCTGAAGCCTCAATAGCAACAGTGTCCAACTGATACACCCACAGATGAACCCGCGTGGGGCTGAATCCATAGCAGCCGTATCTTTTTACTCTCGGCATTTAGTAACAAGATACATAAGCGAAGCCATAGGGACTGTCCCCTATGGCTTTTTTATAAAAGTAGAAAAGCTGCTGTCACTCGCAAATACCAGGAAAATGTAGTGATGATATTAAAATACTAAAGCAAACAAGGTCAAAGTCTGTCGCTCTTCCCAAGAAGTATTGGCGACATTGAGTTCTTCCGGTTCAATGCTGGAAACATCTTCACCACAAATTCGGTTTCACGACCATGAACCAGAGCATCGACATCAATAAAATGATGTAGGTCCAGATGGTGCGCTTCAATTTTGCGGTGAGTGCTATTTTATTTGCGCCTTCTTTGGCAAATTCCCGAAGTGTCGGAGAGAATGCCCGTGCCAGGAAAAAGAGGGAGGCGAACAGCAGTGCCAGGGTTCCGACAATCCACGGCGTTTTCCATGTCCATGGTCCGAGGATGACGAGCAGCACTCCTGTTCCAATCAGCACATGGCCGGCGTGTTTTGACAGCCGCACGACTGACTTCAGCAAAGCCAAATGGGCATCCAACTCTTTCCCCACAGCATTAGGCAGATTTTTTACAATGGGCATCAAAATGAAGAAGGGCCCAATTGACGCAATCACGCTTGCGACGTGAAGATAAATAATGATTCGGTACAATAAATCCATTTCTTATTCTTCAACAGGACTAAATTCATGCACCCAGACGCGCATTTTCGGAAGCCATGGCATTCCCGGGTGATACGATAGGATCGACTGCTTGTAGGCTTCAACATTTTCAAAGCCCTCGCGCTGAGCATCTGCATCAGTCAATTCTCCAAGTGATTGGGAATAGACACTGTCCACGACGAATTTCTTTCCTTTTAACTCCATGATTTCGCCTACATCGGCATAACGGCCGTTACGGCGCGTAGCAGTTTTTTTGCCTGCCAACACTTTATTGACGTCCTCTTCCATTGTGACAAGACGCTCAACCTCACATGTTTTTGGCGGAAAAGCATTGTTCTGTTCTGTCATTGAAAAAATCTCCCTTCCTTTTGCTCATCTATAATATCGCATATAGAAAAAAAGAACGCCAATACATACAATGGTACCCATGTCAGAGACACACTAAAAAGGAGATAAAGCAGATATACCAAGTAGCCAATTTCCGGCCTGCGGGAGACTTTTCTCAATTTGCTGTGGTGCGCGTATAGCTGGCCCCCACAGCCGGCTCCTTTTTTAAAAAATAACTGTCCACTTCTATATAATAGTTGGTTACTGATTGAGGATTTCTACAAAAGTAGAATTCAACAGATCTCTATGGTTCCCCCAGTAAATAATAGAAAAGGCCTGTCCCAAGCAGCATGGGCAGGCCGTCTTATTACTTAAACGTGACATTTACCGTATAACCAATACCCTTAAAAAATTCCTTTAACACTTTTTCTGCATTTTTCTCAGCAGTATCTAGTAAACCAATAGATATAGCTTCTTGACGAATTTTCTCTTGTGCCTCAGCGGCCTTCTCAAACCCCTCATCCATTTTAATATCAGCACGGAAAAGCCCATTACTGTCAACGGCTTGTATTTTATCCATTTGTAATGCTGGGTCTTGAATGAACTCTGCTTGAGGAAGGGTAATATCTATTTCGTTTGTTTCCTCATTAATAACCATGTCCTCAGAAGTAACCTTTTTCAAATCAACACCTGCTAAAACCGTCGCAGGTACAACCAATAAAAGCTCTCGCTTTGTTCCTGGTAGATTAATATTCAAGAAATTCTTATTATCCTCTTCGTGTATAACCGTCTTCATATGAGCTTCAGCTGTTGCCAATGTAGCTAGCTCTTGAACGTGTTCAACAAACGTGACAGACTCTTGTTTGAAGATACTGCCCGCAAATTGCCAAATTACTACCGAAATGATGATTAAAGGAACAAGGATGGCCAAAATAATTTTCAATACACCAGCTTTGAAAAAGGGCTGAACAATTCCTTTCGGTTGAGATACATATCTTGTGTTTTGACCTACCGCAATCGTTGCAGCACTTTGCTGTTGTGCTTCCTTTAATTCTAGTAATAGTCTTTCTAGTTGTTCAATTTTTTCGTCTTTTTCTTCTATAATTTCTCTATTTGTGCCCATTTTTTTCTCCTTCCATTCTTACCATTACAATGCTTATCCTTAAATCTTGTCCTTTAGATGCTCATTTAGTTATTTAAAAATAGTTTCAGCTTCACCGATATATTCCAAAGCGTTTTCATCTATTCCGAAAGCAAGTAAACACCTGTTCTTTTCAGGTCCTGCCTATTGATACACTTTTTTATCTAAATTCTTGGTATATTCTATTTCCTATCCATTTTGATAGTTCACAGGTAAGCTTAGCATTCGGATTTCCATCAAGTAAAAAAACTTGATAGCCTTCCAAAAGTGCATTTCCCCCTCCAATTCCTATAAAACTTCTATTTTCATTACCATAATATGATAAATATATCATAATCCATTCCAATGAATGTAGAATAATCAGGACTTTTATCAAATAATGTAAAATTTACCAAAAAAGTAAAAGGTAATATTAAACTCTCAAAATAGGGATGACATGAAATGCGCGGTCCGGTTCCAACAACGACTAGGTCGTATTTCCTGAACTACCCTCTTCCGATAAGGATGCTTCAAGCAAACGAAAAACCTATATAACAAACCTGGCACTACCCAAGGTCGAATAAAACTCATTCGACAAACACGGGCAGTGCCAGGCATCATATTTTATTTTGTAAAAGTAGCGGGCATTACAACCGCAACGACCTCGCCACGGGCACAAGGAACATCATCTGCAAATACTTCTATATGTACTTTCCATCTTTTAGGATGAATTTCTTCTACAGTTCCAATTGCTTTTAATGGAACATCCTGCGGAGTTGGTTTAAGGTATTCCACATTGAGGCTGGCGGTTACAAATCTGGGAGGTTCTGTGCCATCTCCTATTTCGTTTCCATTCTTGCGGTGCAGTGCAAGTGAGGCAGACCCAGTTCCGTGGCAATCAATCAACGAAGCGATCATCCCGCCATATACAAACCCGGGAATTCCCATGTACTTGGATTTAGGCGTATAGATTGTAACCGTCTGGTCACCTTGCCAGCCAGTGCGAAAATGATGCCCATCTTGATTTAATCGGCCACACCCATAACACCAGGCGAAATCATCAGGATAGATATCCTGTATTGCGTTTTCAATTGTTTCTCCCATCGTTCATTCCCCCTTATATACGTATTCTAATCTATTACATTTTTAACCTTCAACCAAGTTGTACTATAAACGTATAATCTGGCGTATCCGGTTTATTGTCTGATATTTTCAGATTGAATTGATATTTTATAAAATTAGTCAATATCCCTCTTCTTGCCAAACTTCTTACATCCTCCTTGGATACTAACTTAAAAGATATCATTGTCGCAGTTAATCAGAAAAATTGATGGGTAAAGAATGAGAGGTAGTAAATATAGAGAGACCATGCGCATACAGTCCGACTGCAGATAAATAACCGAAGGGAATCAAAGGTTATATGCAGCAAAACATCAAAGAATTTTTTAGTTAGGTGGTTTGATATGTATGGAAATTGAAAATCAGAGAAAAAAACGAGAAGAAAATCAACTGGAATTTGCTCAGCAGCATTTGGCCAATGAACGCACGTACTTAGCTTGGGTACGGACCGCGATAAGCGTCACAGGAATTGCTTTTGTAATAGTTTCTTTCCATTTAACCATTGGACAAAGCCATCGGGTAATTGACTTTCTTGCTGTGCTGCTTACTATCCTATCCAGCTTGGCTGGTTTTGGTGTTATTATAAATTCAGCTATCCAATATTACAGAAAACGAAAACAAATTCAGTCGCAACGCTTTCATTCTTCCCATGTGTCCATCATAGCGTCAACACTGGCTTTACTTATCGTGGTTCTCGTTGCTATTGTCTATATTTTAATCCAATTTATGCATGTTGAGGAGAGCATATCATAAGGAATTGAATGAAAGGGCAGCCTTATTGGGATAAGACCTGTATGGAAACGTTGAACCAGGAAGGTTCTCACGTTATACAGGGAAAGAAACCATGTTATGAAAAAATCTATTCTATTTCAAGATAATGTTTCTGTTGGAGAAGACGGAGGTGTTCGTCTAAATTGAAGAGGGTCTCTTCCATCGGTGCCTTCTTCTTGATTACCGGCCTTTCATGTTTTTGGTCTTCCTCTATCCGAAAAGCAATTTAACAAAGCACTCCTAAAAGAGCGTAAGAACCTATTCAATCTGAAATTGATAAATTGATCTCTAGTCTAGAGCGGTTTTGAAAGGGAGGGAAGAAGTGCCTTGATTGGCATCTTCGCCCCCTTTTTGGCTGTAACAGTGTTTTTCTAAGTACGGGTACTGTGGTTTAAAAATGAGGTATAACTGCGTATAAAAAGGGTGGGTTTTTCGTTAACTTGTCTACCAACGGGGGCTCAGTTTTCATTTCTATGCCAAAACAGAAAAAACCCGCCATTCATCCCCCCCTAAAATCTTTCGGATTTTTGAGGAAGGGGACTTCTGGCTAAAATTCGTTAAAAATGACATCACCGATTTCTTGGTCGATTCATAGTATTCGACAGTTTTAGTCTCCTAATAAATCATTAGCAGTTCTAATATGTATCCTTGCTACATAGTCGAATCGAGGATTGTTTAAAAGAAGAAAGACCTTGGGTAGAGCATTTACTATACTAGAAAAAGAAAGAGGTTGATAGAAATGTTAAAAAAAAAGGATTCTATATTTGAAACAGTCCCGGAAGGCTTTCGCGTCGTGACAGTTGGATCAGGCAATCCCAAAACTGAAGTCGGCCGCAATGCACCAAGCACGCTTGTGCAGTTTAAGGACAAGTATTTCTTGGTAGACTGCGGCGCCAGTTCAACCAATACCCTGACGAACATCGGTCTTCCTGTAGAAAACATTACCAATATGTTATTTACCCATCAACATGTTGACCACAACGGAGATTTCTGGACATTCTTCATCGATGGTTGGCAAGGATCCTATGGTAGAAGATCCCTTAATCTAGCCGGCCCACGAGTCCAGGAACTGTATGATACTACCGTTGACTTTTTCAAAGATGACCTGGCGTACCGTGCCCGTTTAGGCACAGCGAAAGACGGAGCGCTGACAAATGTAAACATCACGGATTTTACGGAAGATCAGCATAGCCTGGAGCTTGATGGCGTCCAAATTACGGCAATCCCTGTTCCACATACCGCTCCAACTTATGCATACCGTTTTGAGGCAGACGGCCAGAGTGTCGTCGTCTCAGGGGATTTGGACTATACCGAAGACTTTGCGCCGTTTGCAAAAGGCGTTGACATCCTGGTGATTGACGGAATGATGACCACTGATTTTTCAGCTCTTTCCGAACAAGGCGCTGAAAATTTGAAAGACGGCTTACTAGGATCCCATGCGACTCCCGAAGCACTTGCCAAGATGGCGGCCGATGCGGGAGCCAAGAAAGTGGTTTTGACTCATCTAGGCCTGGGGAAACTAGATTCGAACACAAAAAAAGCATTTTCCGACGTTAATTTCCAAGGAGAGATTATCGTAGCTGAAGATGGTCTAGTGATTGAGCCATAGGGACGGTTCCTTTGGCTTTTATAAAAATGGAGAAGATTTGCCCCTCACAAACCCAGTGATACTATAAACTCTAATGCAAACAACGGCATAGCCCGCCGCTTGAGTCTACCGTTGGTTTGAGCTTTAGAATGAATTAACGACGCTTTTTTCGCGGGAATAGGCAGTTGAACAACCTATTAGTATTGAACTACTCCACCTTAATTTCTGAGGAAATTTGAAGGTGGAGATTCCTGCGAATACCAACTGCACCAAACCGGTTATTTAGCAGGCTATCCCTGTCGCACCGACGGTTAGCAGTATATTGTACATTTGAATTCACTGCACGTACTACTTTGCTTGGTTTTCGCTCTTCGATACGTGCAGGGCGAAAGATGCTTAGATATTTTACGTGACAAAGCCTTTCTTGTCACAACCCCAAATATCTAGTTTCCAAAGAACGATTGTATACATACCGATAAAAAATCTTCTAAGAGCCATTCTTGTGTTTTATAGATACATCCGTTTTCATTGATGTAAGAATGACCGATTGTCAATCAGGCGCCCATTCTTTTGCTTTTCAGGATAGCCTCATTATCTTAGACCGAGTGTCCCGATATGCCTGTAGGATTTCAGATCATGGCTTGTTATCTTGCCCGGGGACAGTGCATACAGCGTATTGCTGATATACAGAAGACGCTTGATTGCTGGATCATATTCTTCATATATGGATGGCTGTCCGTTGGTGTTATGGTTGATTTTCGACTGGAGTTCAAACCCCTTATCGGAATCGATGCTGTATACATATGCCCCCTGGAACTCAAAGATTTGATCATATTCATTTTCCTGGCTGTTTTGATAAACGGAGATCGGGAAGGCAAATACATTCTTATCTTTGTTGAACAATAGTGCTTTATGGTCATCATTCAACGGTGAATACGTCCCTCTGCCGCCGATGATCTCTGTGAACTTCTCTTTCGGATTGTGCATGTCACTGACATCGAACAATGAAATTTTCACTCCATCGGTGAGGATGCGCGGCTGTGCTCCCGCTCCTTTTTCCACAACAATTTTTGTGTCATGCCCGAATCCAATCAAATGGTTCTCATCATAAGGATGCAAGTAATTGCTGAATCCCGGAATCTTTAATTCACCCAGCACCTTTGGTTTTGCCGGATTGCTGGCTTCAATGACGAACAGAGGATCCGTTTCCTTGAAGGTGACCATATAGATGCGATCGCCCATGAATCTCGCTGAATAGATTCGCTCTCCCCTCGCTAGTGATTCAAGCTTTCCGGTCGGCTTCAGATTTTCATCCAATATATAGAGCGCATTGGAGGATGGCCTGCTTTCATCCCAGGCATATCCCTTTGTCGTCACGACCCGGAAATGGCCATCATGTTCATCCATGGAAAACTGATTCAGCACGGTACCCTGCACTAACGCAGACCCCTGGAATTCCACATCCATCCCTTTAATCGAAAACTTATGGATCGTTGTATCCGGTGCTGGCATCTCTGTCCAATTCCCGCGCGGGTACTCAGCCCAATTCGCAACCGCGAGATAGAGGTTTTCCTTCGACATGTACATTTGCTCCCCGCTGCCCAGATAGGTGGTGACAGCGGCTTTTTTCCCTGGCTGATTGAGGTCGAACGCCGCAATCATTGTATAATTGGACTCCTTTGATTCGGGGAAATAATTGATTTCATCATAACTGACGATTTTTTCGCCAGTACCGGATGCTGTATCCGAATATTTTGGCCTGATATCGAGTCCCTCGTTTTCCCGGAGCAGCCAATAATCCGGGTGATGCATGGTGACAAGATAGACCATGCTTTCGACTTTCCGTGCTGACATATAGCTTCCCTCCAGCTCAACCTCCCGGATCAGCACAGGTTTAGCTGGATTTTTCACATCATATATAACAGCCTTCGTTGACATCATCATAGGTAAAATCTTCGAATCCTTCTCCATTTCTTCATACGGATTTGAAGTATAGTGATACTGATTGCCGATGACAGCCAATTTCCCTTCATGTAAAAAAAGCTGGTTGGGTGTAAACTCTCCGGGATAAGAAATCTTGGACAAAAGTTTCATATCATCCTCCGGCGCAGCCTTAATAATCCTGATTTCGTTCTCTTCCGCCTGGAAAATATGCTTCCCGTCCGTTTTGACGATGTCCGCCTCATCTACCCCCTGAACCTGATTATTTGTTTGGGAGTATTCAGTATTGGCAGCTTTATCTGCGGATGACTTTTCCTCGCTCATGCCTGACTCACTGGTATCACTCGAAAACCAGCCGCCTGATGAAGTTCTTTCTTCTTCTTTTAATAGATTTTTATAATAATCATTCAATTCATCCTTCGAGCCTATGACAGGAAGGTCTTCTTTTACAACAAACTTCCAGGATGTATCCCTTCCCAAGTTTCTCCCTGCGGAAGATTCAAGGTCTTTTTTAAAATGGAGGGTGTAAAATTTTGCATTAAGTTGATACCCTTCTTTTGGAGGGTCAATATATACGGTTTTTTGATCGTCACTAAGGGAAAGCGCAGTTTTAATTTTCTTTCCTTGATCATCCAAAACAAAGATTGAATCAGAACGAAGACTTTCTGTCGAGATTTTTTCAGTAAATTGAATACTCCACACTTTATTGGCCATGACAATGGCTTCTTCGTTCTCTTCCCAGGCGTTGACCAGCTTGAACTGCGTTAAGAAGTAATAAGAAAGGCCAGCTATAAACAATAACGAAACCCCGCCTAAAATTATCCACTTTTTCATCTTTATCCCTCCTGAAAGATTAGACGGGAATATTACCGGCCGTGTGTCAGGATAGGAACTACCTGTTAAAAAAATTTAAATTTCCGCCAATTAAAAATGACCCTGCCTTTTATTCTTAGGCGAGGTCATTTATATGTTCTAGTAAGTACTCGCAAATGCCCTTTTAACGTTTTGTATACTTTCGAGGCCATATCAACAATGAATCCTTTCAGCTCAATTGCTGATAGTTTTTTCATTATAATCCAAAGAAAAGAGCCACCGTAAACGTACTGGTAGTCTCTCTAGAAAGGCAAGTCATTTAGTTTAAATAGGGGTTGATACTTTGTTTTTCCCAGTCATTTCTTATGATTGCGAAACAAAAAGCTTCTCTGAGATTCGGAATGCATACATGATTAAGTCGGAAACCGAAAAAATACAAAGATAAAAATCCGAGCGAGAAAGCGCCTCGGATTCTTAAATTTACCATTCACTGGTGTAGTCTATTGGTGTTAGGTTTTTTGATGATTGATAATGTTCTATAGTTTTTAAATATGTCTTCCAATCCCTGTACTTTTGATGCACTTTTTGTTCAAGAATTTCATCAACATGCTTTTCTTCATTATATATTCCTTCTCTACACATATTTCCCAGTCTATTAATATACTTTTTAACATATATCTCCTTCAGTTTCCTTTCTCCCTTTATTAGAATATGTTTTTGTTCTAAATACTCCTTAAACTCCATTTTAATCTTCCCCTGCCCGAAATATTATTATAAATATCTTTTGTTTAAATGATATGTTGAGCAACTTTACTGGATGACTACCTCCCATTAAAACGAAATTACCACAGTACCTCGTCTAGACTGAAATTAGGAAAACAACTCCATCTGCTCCATTTCTCCCAGCCTCTCCAATGCCTGGGGTTCGTGGTCCTGAAAATAGGCTTGGTGAAGCTGTTTGACTTTGGTCATGATTTGTTTGTTTGAGTCAGCTGCTTTCCGAAGGCGGCAGCTGTAGATGACCGGGAAGTAGTCGCGCAGGAATTTTCCTTCTGCGTGCGCTGTGAGTGCAATAATCTGAAATCCGAGCTGCTCGGCAATAAAGAAGACCGGATTCAGAACATGGTCGCTTGATGCTTTTCCGAATGGATTATCCATGATGACCACCCGGTGGCGCTTTGCTTTGGTTACTGAGTGTTGGCGCTTTTCAGATACATAGTTGAGAATGCCGAGGAACAGTGTCATATTCTTACTCCACTTCTCTCCGCCTGACCATGCATTAGTCTGTTCCCAGGAGTAGGACCGGGTAGTGACCTGGTTATCATTCGTTACTTTCCGGCACGTCACTTTCATGCTTTCATTGTTCATGACAATCCGCAACAATTGCTTAGAATGGGTCCATGTTTCAATTTCCTTACGCACCTTGCCATAATCTTCAGCTCCATCCGTATTCAAATATCTATCTGAATCAAGCTGCTCCAAAATCCATTCAACGTGCTTGCGAATTCTGCTTTTTCCCTCTTCTCGTGTCCATTCCGGAATGGAGAAATGGAAGACTTCCTTCCACTTGTCATCCACTTTGACTTTCGTCTTTTTAGGAATGATAGAAAGTTCTTCTGCAATAGTAAGTAAATGGCTGTTGATATGAGTGACAAATTGCTCAAGCTGTCTATCGTGGTCGATGATAGTAGCTTCATTGTATTTTATGGCTGTTTGAATCCGTTTTTGCATATGCCCCTGGAATTCAAGCACTTCCTGATAGGTCTTCTTGCTGTCAATTCCTTGCCTAGCCATTTCTCGCAATTTGACGTTGCTGATTTTGTTCTTACAAAACGTCATGAATGCATCTTTCGCCTTACCAACTCTTTCCCACTCGATTCCTACAAGATTCTTCACCTTGACGAGCTGATCAGTCGCTTCTTTTATAAACGCAGGACGTTCGTACGCAAATGCTTGAAGCTCATTTTCACTCAATACTGCAGCTTGGACAGAAGGACCTTTGAAATGATGCGCCTCTTCAAATCGATCCAATTGGTGGAAAGCATTCTCAAGAGAAGTCAGTTCGCCCTGAACACGCACTTCTTCCTGTTTTAAGAAAGCCCTCCGTTCCTTCAATTGCCTGTTCTCTTCCTTCAGTTTTGACTCCGTTTCCTTCACGTTTCCTTCAAAACTCAGGGGCACCCCCAGCGGAAAGGCCTGTTCGAATTTATTTAAAGCACTCTCAACAGCTGTCTCCTGCTTTATTTTCCGAGTATTTTGGGCGTCATAATTCTCTTTTTCCTGTTTAACAGACAGTTCAAGCTCCTTGATCCGGTTGCGTAATGCAACAATTCGTTCATTCCCATTCGGTGGAAAAACGAGTTCTTCATCCAGACTGCCATTCTCAAGCCTTATATCATCCATTCCTTTTAAACATCGTGTAATATCCTTTTCTACCTGGATGACTTTAAGCTCAATCTCATTCCGTGAGCTAGATATCTGGCGCAGTTGAAGCTTCAGTTCATCCCGTTCTTCTTGTAAAATCCTCTTTGACTTACCAGTATACAAAGCTTGTGCAGTTTTCACTTCTTGGAATATTAAATCGTCTATCAAGCGGGTATGATACCCGGCAGCTTCTTTTGCTTCATCTCGTTTAATCTCTAGCTCTTCTATTAATCCTTCTCTTTGCTCTTTGTACCGATTAAGCAAGCGTTCATATCCTATCTTTTCCTCTGAAAGTCGCTCCTGCTGGCTAGCGAGTTTATCCCGTTCTTGCTCAGTATGAAGGTAATCCCTGGCTTGACTCAACTTCCCTTCCAGCCCATTCAATTCATCAGTGTATACCTTAATCTTCTCTTCCTGGGTTTTCAGACGGTTCTCATTTTCGGAAATAAATGCACGGGTTTCCCTTAGTTGAACCTCCAGGTGCTGTATCATTTGGGATAATTCGTTCAATTGGTTCTTTTGACCTTGCAGATGTTCATAGGAATACTCATGGAGAAATGCCAATAGCTTGTCCTCAGCATTCTTCCATTTCTGAATATGCCGTTCTATTTCAAGCCGAGCTTGTCTTGCATTCTCGGCATGGCTCCTTATTGCTCGTTTCCACTCTTGAAAAACATCAATCTGCCCATTATGCCTCCAATGGTCAGGTTCCACTACATTCATATCCGGTATTTCCCCACGAATGAAGCCTCCTGCCTGCTCAATTGACAGCACATGGATTGGGACCTGAAGCTGCTGTTCGATTGACTGAATTTTGGAAACCACTTTGTCCAGATCCGCTGCTCTTGTCACCAAGGCTGCCGGCCAGAAAGGATATCTCCCTGCTACTTCTCTGTCAGGCTGTTCAAGTGATTGGATAAATTGTACCCCAGTCATCAAAAAACCAAATTGGCCAGTCCACTTCCTCAGCTGCTTCTCAAGGAAAGGGTCTGCAAAAAACACATTCTGTTCACCGTAGTCATCGATTCTCCTAAAGGCAATCCGCTCTCTGAAAAGGCTTGTTTCCCGCTCCCTCTCCAACCGAACAAGCTCATCTTCTACTTGGCGAAGAATTGATTCTTGCTTCAAGTAAAGGGAATCCATTAGTGTCCATTGTGGATAAAGCCCTGCCAGTACACCCTTCATTTTCTCTTGGGCTAAGTCAGCCCTCTCTACTTCTTGTTTTAGTAAGTTATGAGTTTCCCCAAGATTATTTTTCTCCGACTCTAGCCTTTCCTGCTTGTTTCTTTGCTCTATCAGCAACCCTGCAATCCTCTTATTCTCATTTTTCAGCTGAACAATCTCTTTATCCAAATACACGAGACGCTGTTCCCATTTCGGCAAGTTCTCTCTAACAGATTCCTCGTTTGGCTTAGAAAGTATCTGTTGCTTTATCTTGTTCATCTGGGATTCCATGATTTCCATGGCTCCGGCATTTTTATCAAGAGTTGTATTCGTTCTCCCCAGCATCTCCTGCTGAACCAGCATGTCCTTATCAATCTGCCCAATTGCATCCTCTATCGGCTTCATTTCCAGTTTTAAGTCTCGTATTTGCTTAAGCACTTCTTCAACTTCTTGCTCAAAATACCCCTTTAGTTCCCTACTATTTTCATCCAGTCGATCATTAATGTCCTGAATATCTTCATTCTGGTCGAGCAGTGTCAATTTCCCTTTATGGAAATCCAGAGCTTCCCCAGCTTCTTTCCATTCCTTTTTCAATTGTGCAAGCTTAAGAGAGTGAAATTGTTTCTTAGCGGCGTCCAATGATCCCTCGCCAAGTGAAAGTCGATATTTAGCCTCTTTCCACTCTGCCTCAATCTCCTTCAAAAAAAGCCTATCTTTATACAATTCAAGGGATAGATGCTTTTTCTTACTCTCTGTTTCTTCCTCTTCCCATATCTTCATTTTATGGATTAAGTTTTGAAGTTCCTGCTTTGAATTTTCATCCTGTAATTTAATTTTCTCAAGGATTGCTTTAGCCCGGCCCTTTACTTGTTCGTATTCCTGCTGTCTTGAAAATAGGCCTTCATATGTCGAGGCATAGCGATTTAACTGTTCTCCAATTGCTTTATTTTCCTCGATTTGCTCCTTCAATTCTTTATACAGTTTGAAGCTGGCCCGGTGCTTTTCAAAAGTATCAGCGAAGGTTGTCGAATTGTGCCCTGCAATTGCTTCTTCAACTGTCGGAATCAATAGGCGGTCAAACAGTTGATTCGTTTGCTTGCATTCATCAAAAAACGCTTCGACTCCTCCTTCGGTACTGTTGATTTTTACAATGCTTTCCCACTCAACTGGAATAATGTGGTACTGTTTCTCAATATGCTGCTGAAAACCTTTAATCGTTGGAAAGGTGTGAGCATTCATATACTGTTGGGCCATGCTAAAATAATAGTCGGAAATCTCCCCTCGATCTGAAGGCCGGTTGGACTCTTTCCTAACAAACGGGATATTGTCTATACCATGTTTGTCTCCAGCCATGTACTCATACACATAACGGTAAGAATCAAGCCCATCTTTCGTTAGATAAAGGCTCACACACGTTACAAGGTACTGTCGGGGCGATTCCGAGAGTATCCATTCAATTGCAATATGCGCCGGGTAATTATCGAGCTGCAGTGTCTGCTTTATTTTCCGGTCAGCTAGGCTTGTGTGCGGGATAACCGCCTGCAGCGCTGTTTGGATGAAGACTGTCTTTCCGCCTCCATTTTCCAGTAGAATGGCTCCGTTGTATCCATCAAACTTAAAGGTTTCATCATTATAGCGCTTCATTCCATCTTCATAGATAACATTCGTGAATCGGATTTTACTGATGGTCGGCATATTCCGTCTCCTCCTCCCACTGATAAATAAATTCTAGAATTCCTTTGTTGAATTCTACTTCCATAAAGAAACGCTGCACAATTGCTTTTGCTTTTTCTGTCAAAACCATCTCATTGTTACCGATTTCTTCAATCAGCTCCTGGGCATGCAGGAAACGTTTTGCATTATCCATGAAACTTAGGCGGCTGATTGTGTTTCCTCTCTGCTTCTTGGCACTTTCCTTGATATCATTCATATCTTCCCATTTGTCTACAATCTGTCCCCAATTATAGGAAAACTCTTGTTCATGTTGTTTCAACTTTTCCATGTCCAGTTCCTTCAGCATTTCAATCCGCTCATGAACCAGCCTTGCCCATTCATCAAGCTGAAGAAAATCCCTGGTCGGCTCCAGAGTCTGATAACTGTCATAAAAAGCACCAAACAAGACAATTGAAGCAAAATATAGAAGATAAAGATCTGCATTTGTCGCACCGGATCTTAAGTAAGTCCTCTTTATATAGTCATTGTTCACATGGAATGGAGACAGCTTCGTCTTCGGAATCATGTACATTTTTTCTCCGGCAGGGACAACTACACAATCCACTTTATGTGCGAAGCCATCCACAAGCGCCCTAATATCATCATCTGCTATGTATAAAGAAAGGAATTCGAAGCCCCCGTGTCCGTCACGCGCTAGAACCATATATAGTTCAAAAGTCTGCATCACTTTGCTTTCACTATAATTCATCCTCCAACCCCTCCATCATTGCAAATTCCATTTCCTGTATTGAAAAACGTTCTGTCACATGCAGTGTTTCATCCCGCTCTAATACAACCAATGTCCGGCTGCCCAAAACCGCCATGGCATCATCCAGACTATTATTTGAACCTTCTTCTTCACTCTCAACTTTCCCTTTTGTGATTGGTGAGCGTTGATGGAGTATTAGCCAGAAGTCGTAGAAAAACCGCTTATTCAATAAGTTCTGTTCCTTTTTACGAATGTAGCCAAGGATGCCGGAAAGTTCAGTAATTCCTTCATCCAGCGCTTCGAGTGTAAGCTTCATGATTGTGCCATAATTTTTTCGGAGTTTCTCTTGATAATCGTTTTCTGTTTGGTCACCCAGTTCCATAAATCCCATTTCAACAGACTCTTCGCGATCTTCCCGGATGTTCTGCTCGGCAAAAAGGGTAAGAGGGGACCATGACTTCTCCTGATGAACTCGCAAGAATGGATGGAGGAGCCCCTTCATAACCTCCAAGGGGAGCGGGGTGGATATCAGTCTCGCGTTGATGTCCTGATCAAAGTTAAATGCATCAATACCCGTATAATACAGGGATTCCTGAGCAGCCTTTAACGTATGATTCTTAAGCTCAATACTTTGCTCTAGCAGCCTTGAATGTTCATAGTGGACCTCTTCTAGCTGATTCGTGATTTCCAGGACGAAAGCATATGTTCTCGCTTCTTTTTTGTGATAGTCTTTCTCGTAAAGGCGGTCTTTTGTTTCTTTGACAAATTGGCGCAATTCGGTAAATTCCTCGTTTTCCCGCTCCAAGCGGGCATGGATATCTTCCAGGAGCTGCTTATAACGTTCATATGTATCCTCGGATACAATACTCCGCTGAATCTCATAGCGGAGTTTCACCATTCGTTCATTCAGCGACTCCACGTCAATCCGCATCTCATTAATCTGGCGCAATGCTCCCCGGAATTCACCCTTCTCCAATTGCTTCCTAAGCATAAGCTGGTTAATTGAAAGCTGGAACTCGCTATAGAATTCTTTTGTGGCAAAAATGAGTTCAAGGCCATCCTCATCTAGCGTGTAATATTGAGTGTTTGTTTTAGAATCAAAGTTATTTGCCTTGAGTAGGGAGTACTCGAGATCCTCTTCCCGTGAAAGTTCCCAGTCAAAGAAGGAGTAGGAGCGCTTTTTTCCTGAGGTCGGTCTGAATGTCAAAATAATTGATGAGGCGATTTCTTCACATGCCTGAAAGTCTAGAGTGTATTGCCGTGCTGTCAACTGTTGCAGGAAGAGAGCCAAATCCTTCGTACCCGCTTTCGTACTCCTTATGATTTTTTGTTCAAAGAAAAACAGCAGTGAAAGGAGTCCAAGCCCCTTCATATCGATAGGTTCATCGAGCTGGTCCTTAACTTTTTTCCGCTCTAGTTCATATAAAGGGTCAAAGAGCGCAAGACGACGCATTCGCTCTTTGAATCCCGATGTAATGTCTGCAATTTCATTAACTTCCATGGTGCTGCCTCCAAATCTCCTGCAACTCGTTGGTCCTTAAAACTTCCTGTGGGAAATACTGGCCGTTATCCAGGATGGCTTGGAGGCGGATTTCCTCTTCTTTTGAAAAGAAAGATAAGAATTGCTCAATTGCTTCCTTGTCAGAACGTTGATTTGTTTTTCCGAGCAAAGATCCTTTTGTCATACAAGCTGTGTAAAATGGCATATAAAGCTGGACTGGGACTTTTTGGTTAAGGATGTACCAAATAAATATCCCAGAACGGTCAATGTCGCCAAAATAATAAAAAATATGCTCGGCATCAGGCAATGGCAGCTGCCGATCAAATTGCTCAATGCTTTTGATTATCTTGTTTCCGCTTCCATAAATCAGGGTTGTAAACATTGTCATTGGCAGTGCGTCCAACAGGCCCTGGAAAGTGGTCTTATTTTCAACAATTAAGTGCAGTTGTTTTTCCCGGCAAAGGGCTTTGGGATTTATGGCATACATTAATGGGTCTGCTACTGGAATCACTTTCATATGTGTCCAGAGCCCGATACGCTTCAACAATTCTTCCCCGTGCTTGTCGGTTATCCACTTCTCATCCCCGACAAGATCAACACTGCGCTCCGGTGCGGGCGCTTCGTATTCGGGAAACCCATTTTCTTCTATATATCTATGAATCTTCATTATGTACGGAAGGTCATCCTCCCAAACTGAGGGCTCTCCTGAGAAATATGTATCCAGTTGAATCGAAGAGTGCAAGAGCAACCGGTATTTTATTAGTTCGTTATGCAGGTCCTGTTTCAAGCGGTGGGCGTGAATTCGGTATGTATAGGCAAGAGAAGGATTTCTTGTATTTCTTCCTTTAGCCCTCACCATTTCTATTACGCCATCTACTTCAAGAGAGAGAATCAAACTGGCGAATTGATCATACGGCAAATTTATATTGTCTAGCATTGCTTCCAACTCGGACAATTCAATCGTCTTCCTCCGATAGCCTGTTAGCTTATTCCTTATTGCATTCTTCACAAAAACACTCCCCCAACATTTTACAATTCCTCACATTAATTCTACTAAATACGCTTAGATTCGTCAGTAGGTTTCTTATTGTCGGTTTCATTCAAATCATATATAGTAGTCACTCTATGAAATTAGTTCTCTTATTAGTGAATTACGTTGGTATCTTGGTATCGTACAGAAGAAAATTTTTAACAATAAAAACTAGTACCATTTCCTTCTAATAAATCCTATAAAATACTGTCATCTTAAACGCAAGTTAAAACGGCCTGAACATTGTCCAGACCGTCTCCCTAAACTCACAGCTTTCTCCAAAGTTTGTTCTTTCTTTAAGAAACTATTTTCGAACTCTCTTCCAAGTACTTGAATTATTTTAAAAAGTCATAACACAGTCCATTTAGGATAAAACATGGTTTGAAAAGTAACCCTAGAAAGTTCTATATGTTGTTTTTTATAGATTATAATTTTCAAAAGCGTTTTTTTAATTGTTTATTGTTTTTCAGAGTACCATAAATATCCGCAATAACCTAAATCATTTTCTTCTAAAAATTCAATAGCAGTTTCAAAATTTTTATGCTCTTTGTATTCTTTGTAAGAATTAAAGAAGTTAACAAATTTGTTATCTTCTAATAGATTGTATTTTTTTTCTATAACATGTATGTGATTAATATTAACATAATCCATTATTTCTACTGGTTCAATGGAATTAAGTAACTGTTTAAGAGTTACTTTATCATTAGCTGTAATTATATTTTCAACCTTATTTAAATCTTTTTTATACAAATGGAGAGAATCAGTAAAATGCCTCTGAAAACCTACTTTACAACCTATTTTTTCTGCAAGGTAACATTGAAACAAGAAAAACAAAATAACATTATAAGGGATGCCTAAAAAAAGGTCGTTAGAGCGATTAATTACTGTCATATCTAATTTTCCTTCTCGGATCTTTAGCATAACAGAAGTATTGCATGGAATGTCTCTTGAATCACTTCCCAAATCTTCAACACTCCACATTGATAATACCACTCTACGTGTCTCTCGGTTCTCTCTTAGTATTTGAATAGCTTGTTCAATTTGGTCCTGATTAAATTTTTTTCTCAACCTAAACCCGTAGGCTCCGTTTAATGTTAACCCATCATCCGAGTATTTATCATAATTACTTATATGTTCCTGTAAAATACTCAGATTATTATATCCCAGTATAAACCACGAAAATTCAACCAAAGCAAAAAAAGGATTAAAACTCCTTTTTTTCAATAATGGCATCCTAAACCGATCTTCATGTATTTCTATAAATGCTGGACCTAAGTCTTTTACTAACCCAATTCTTGACTCGCAAAATTTTTCATCACTACCTAATGCTTCAGAAAGTAGCTCAAAATATATTAAGGTAAAATTTGTACCACTTTTTGAAATCAAAATGTCACCCCATCATTTTTGATTAGAGTTTAATATGGAAACAGATATGACGTACTCATTAATAATTATCCATTTACCTTTTCCTTTATGGTTTTCATATGAAAATATAAAATCATATAGATTTTTATCATTTTTTGTAGAAGGATTTAATGTTATATGAAACATATTAATGAATTTCTTTGAAGTGTCTTTGGATATAATAGCTTTTATAATGGATTCTTTTGCAGACCACAACATAGTTTCAATAGTTTTTCTTTCCACGAAACCGTAATGTATTTTTATATTGTTATTAAACCACAGCACACTCTCATCGGATGTTAAGAAATAGTTGGAAAATGCAGAATGTCTGTCTTTTATTTTCTCAATATCACAACCGTGAACTATATAGTTACATGAAACAGTGGCCACACCAATATTATCTGTATGAGACATACTTAGATTTGGAGTTGATATTTGGAGTGGCCATTTTACATAAGGAATGCCATATTTAGTATTAAAAATAGTAATTAATTCGGGTCGTAATGGCAATTCATAATATTTTTCTAGCCAGTTAACGGCTGCTGCTTTAGCTGCAACTCTAGATGACAACCATTCCATTCGCTTTCTACGGTGTTTCATTGATTGCCATGAAACAGACTCTTCCGTTGTTAACCATTTAATTTTTTCTTCTGTAGCTTTGCAGGCATAACATATGATACCTAGATCTTTAAATTGTAATTGACTAATGTCGTTCAATTGCATTCTTCCAATCAGACAGATGTAAGAATCTAATATTAACTATGAGATTCGACTAATGTTCTCATTGCCTTTTTGCTACTATCTAATTCAGCATGAGTTGCTATACAAGTGACTTTGCCAACATTGAAACCCGTATTTTCAGAAATAAAAGTTAATAAACGCCCTAATCCTAGATAATTGCCGTATGCTTTGGTTACAAAATGCTGATTTCTATAAATGGATGTTAAATCAATTTTATCTTCTCTTATTTTAATGCTTATAAAGCTCATACAAGGGAATCCCATAGTTGTTATTTGATCTTTTTTAGGATCATATATAGACATTTCATACATTACACGAATTGTTCTACGGCTTTCCTTTGCTCTAATCAATTTTCTTATTGTTTTTTCGAGCTGATTAAAAAGGTCTCCACTTTCATAATTCCAAGCTACTAATCTACCAAAATAAGTTCCAGATTGGTTACTACTAACTTGTCTAATTCTTGGATAGAGATCATAAAAACGTTCATACAGTTTTTCTCTATTTCCCTCGCGGTATAAACCGATTGGAAATATTGTATTAGCAACAGTTTCTACCCTTTGTTGTGAATTATATACAAGAATAGTATCTAAATCATATTTTAATTGTTGTACTTCAGTTGTAGGATCCTCAATCTCCACTATTAGATTATATGACTCATTATTATTATTTAATAAAAATGAAATTGCCTTTAGCCAAGCGTCAGAAATATTATCACCTTTTATTAAATCATTCACCCTTTACACCCCTTTAGGCAATAACCCAGGCACCTGCTTGATATTTATTAAAATATTCATAAGATAAATAGCCATATCCTTGGTCGCCCCATTTTTGCCCCCAGCTATTTCTAATTAAGAAATAAGGTTTTTTATAATTATCAACACCGAAACCAACAATTGTTATAGCATGATAATTATTCTTGTATGTATCAAAGTTTGGAGGGTCTATGAAATTATGAGTATTGTTAGCATAATAAAATGTTTGCTGAGTATCGATAACAGTAATCACTACATTTTCACTATTTAATTCATTTTCAATTGCATTTTCATGACAACTTACACTTCTCCAGTTTGGAATTCTATTATTTCTTGCATTTCTAAAGAATTCTTTAGCTATCGGAGTGCATAATGGCAAAAGAATGGGGTCTTGGTAAGGCATTAATGCCTCATCCAACTGCCCTAGTTTTTCTAGGTTTATGAGAGCAAGATGTACAAAGGTGCCACTCGATTCATCATAATCTTTATCACGAATTTTACACATCCGAAACAGAAACTCTTCTGAATAGTCATGTGTGTTAGTTTTCTTGAACCCTTCATGGGCTGAAGTAACGGCGAAAGCCACACAAGTTGGTCTTTGACCTTGGCTTCGTACCGTAGACATCATAGGTCTAAAATCAATAGTAGGAACAAAAGTGCGACTCATAATCTAACTCCTAACCTATCAGTAACGATTCGGATACACCGTGTCGTTTTGATTGTACTTGTAAATTTAAAGTAAAGGTATCTATGACCTCATCTGGAATCCAAGGTTGTAACAATTTAATGTCTATTTTAGTATTAATTTCTTCTAGCAATCTTACTGTGAAAATTTTTTTCCCAGCGGAACCCACTAATTTATGATTTGAGTTATAAAAATTAGAAAGATATTCAACTCCCTCAGCGGGAGAACTTTCCCATATAAACCCTGTCGTTGGGTTTTCATCTAATTTTATTTTTAAAGTATCCCCAGTTTTAGGCGCTAACACGTTGCCCTTATCTTTTTTACTTATTTGCCAAACATCGTTCCACGAAGATTCTAATCCTTCATCGCCTAACTGCTTTTTAATCCTTATTGGTGGAATGGCCTGATTTCTTTTATAGTTTTCTCCCGAAATAAACTTTAAGGCCAAAAGCTGATTTAAAGTAGCAGAATAACTCGTACCCAGTCTCAGGCCAAGAGTATACACTTCTTCAGCAGTTATATCGTTTCGAGATAACTCTAATTTCTTCATTTGTTTAATTATTAATGGCCTTGGCAATAAAAAATGACTAGCAAAAACTTCTGCAATTTTCTCGTTATCATTCCTTTTATAATCAGATATCCTAAATAGTTCCTCTTCAGTATCTAGACTTATAGGATCTTTTCTTAAAAAATGACAATATTCATGTGCTGCCGAATAACGTTGTTTACTGATAGGCAAGTTTTCATTAATTAAAATTCCAGCAGGGATTCCCTCTTCCTTTTGTGCAGGTAAATATGCTCCAGCTAAAGAACCTAATGGTTGAAACATTAATACAATATTTTTGGACTCTATAATAGAAAAAATATCTATTGGATTATTTAGGTCCGTCTGTAACCTTTTATGCTCTCTACCAGCCTCAATAATAGCTGTCTCAAAGATTCGTTTCCAAGGATTTATCAATATTAACCCTCCCGGGTAGGGAAATTTCCGTTACCCACATTTTTTAAGAACTGAGCAAATTTAAGAACCTGCTGTCTATCAATTTCAGTTAAATCTTTTGCTGTCCTTGCAAGTATTTTAACTGTCTGCTCATCATTTTCTTCCTGTCCATAAAAATAACTTAACGGATATTTAAAAAGTCTTGCAAACTTCTCTAATTCCAAAACATCAACTTTTCTTTTTCCACTTTCTATAGCAGATATAGATGCTCTTGGCATTCCGACATAATTTGCCACTGTTTGTTGTGATAAACCTAGATATTCTCTAGTATCCCTTAAACGCATTGCTAATTGTAAAACCTTTTCCTTTTCCCGTTCCATTTCCTTCAACTCCAATCAAGTAATAAGATCTTGAATCAATAAACAAAAGGCGTTAAAAGAACGTTTTGCGATATCATGTATCATTTGCGGTTTTATCGTTATGCTGTATTCTTCTTCAAGTATGGGTATCATTTCAACAAAGTAGATTGAGTCAATTTCTATATCGTCGTATTCCTCTAACTCCATTAAAAGAGCATCAATATCTTCACCAAAGTATTCATCAAGTAAGCTCAAAACTTTTTGTGTGATAATTTCATTAACCACTGTGTTGCATCCTCCAAAAAACTATAAATTTTACAAAACGAATTTTTTAATTAGATCAATGACCTTTTTAGAAATTTCTTGCTGAGTAAGTGTGGCATCAATTACATGAACTCGTTTTTTATCTCTTTGTGCCGTGTATAAAAAACCTTCTCTTACTTTTTTTTGAAATTGTATTGTTTCTAGGTCAAATTGATCTATTTCTGTGTCCATTCTCTTACTTATTCTTCTTTGAGCTATCATAGGGTCAATATCTAAAAGAATCGTCAAATTAGGTTTTGTACCTTCTGTTGCTTCATGTGTCATTAAATCAATCAATTCAATGTTGATTCCCCTAGCGAAACCTTGATAAGCGCAAGTTCCATCTATACCTCTGTCACTTATTATTATCTTTCCTTCATTAAGACTAGGTTGAATAACATTTTTTACTGTTTCATGTCTATCAGCTTCAAACAACATAAATTCGGTAAACGGATTCAATTTGGGTTGACGTGGAGTCTTTACCATATTTCTTACATCTTGCCCAAAATTTGTTCCTCCGGGTTCCATAGTTTTTACCACAGGAATTTTTCTGTCGTTTAGCCAATTGTATAATATGTTTATCTGAGTAGTCTTTCCACTGCCACCTATACCTTCAAAAGTTACCCATTTTCCACTCAAATAAATTCATCTCCTTAAAAAACGAACATATTTTCTACTTTCATTTATGATACAGCATTTTGTGGAAATTTTAAACAAAAAAGTTAAAATTGTTTAAAAATCTTACAAAATTTAAAAAGACCTTTGTCAACGGTTAAAATGAATTGTCCTCTTTAAGTAGACACTCAAGAAAGCTCCAGATACTTTGGAGGAAAGAATGTACTAGGAGGGCATTTTTCTATAGCAAAAAAGGGGCAAACATTGAAGAACTACTCAGAAGAATTTAAACTCAATGCCAGGAATAATGCGAATGGTTAGAAAAGTTATAAAGTATTAGCGGAGGAGTTTACAATACGGAGTGTACCCAACTAAAGGTTTGGTTTAGGAAATGGAAAAACAGAAAATCTTTAATGAGTTAAAAGATGTTTCCATCATCTAAAAGGACGCCCAGGAACAAAATTAAAATCAAATGAAAAGGAAATAGATTATTTGAAGGCAAGGGGAATTATTTAAAAAATCTTTATCCAAATCTGATATAGGAGGAGAAGACATCCCTAGATGGCAGAAGCATGAACTGAATCGTGGGATAAGAAGTAAGTATCCCGTTTGCAACATTAGGAAATTTATTACATAAAACCTACAAGCTATTAAAAGTGGACGGAAATAAGTGAAAAGAAAGCGAAGTAGGAACAACTTATTCAGGAACACTTTATGGCAATCCATTTTATGAATCCCGAATTAGGCCGTCCAAATATCGGATAAATTAAAGGAAATGGGTTTTTTGATTAACCACAAAAGAGTCCCCAGTTGATGAAGGAATAGAGATACAATCAGTAATACAGAGGAAAGGAAAGGTCACGGACAAACCCCTTCTGTTATATGAAGAGTAAATTATCCAGGAATCTTTTCAATAATGAAATTGCAAGTTGTGGCCATTCAGTAGAATGACCTTGAACTAGTACTTAATTCTATATAAAAATGGACAAAGAAAAAAGACGTAGCTAGAACCATTCTCCATCGGATCAGGGATTCCAATATACGTCCAAGCTAAAATTAGAGGCAAAAGGGGCATTAGGTAGCTACTTTAGCAAAGGAAACTGCCTGGACAATGCCTGCAGTAGAATCATTCTTCTCACACCTCAAAACAGAGAAGTTGTGTATGAATCAGTGTAATTCAAAAGGGTACTAAGACAATCGATCGAGGAGTATATCAATCACTACAACTAAAAACGAAGACAAAGAAAATTAAAGAACGCGCCCCGATGGAATATCGACACGCGCTCGCTACATAGCTTTTTTCAGTTGTTTACTTGACAGGGGCAAGACCAGACATAGGTTTATCAATTATTTTACTTGAATTGAAAATTTTTAGCTTTTCGTCACTTTTAACATACAAAGGATGCTTTGGATGCCCTTCTTTGGTAAGAGAAAGGCAAAATAACTCAACTCTTTTTAAATATCCCAAAACTTGTTCATTTCTATTATTTATTGTACCTTTAGTCCCCCATGCAGCTACTGCCAAATCTGCTTTTTTTAATGCATCAAGTATGTAGAAATCGTTATTTTTTCCAACTGGGTCTTCACAAGACAATAACTCTTTAGGATCAGTTGCTCTATAGGCAAATAAATTTACAACCTCAAAAGAACCAAATCCCCAACGTTTAGCAAAACTTATGCACCGCCTTATTGTAGGATCATCTTCAAAATGATCAGCAGTACTTGGATTAAGCATTATAAAAACCATTCTTGGTAATTGACGATTCCAACCACGAAATAACGAATATCGATATCGCCCTGTCTCATCTAAAATAGCATCCATCTGAATTTCATCCAAATAATATTCCATTGACAATTGCATATTATCACCTACCACTTATTTATTATTTTATATAATAATTATGTGACAACAAAAGTTTATAATATCATTTACCCTTTTAACAAAATTTACTACAAACAAAGGGACTAATAATTTTTACAAAATCTTATATTATTACATGTATAAATTCTCTATATTAAAAATAGAGTTCTTGAAAAATTTAACTACTCGACGTAAATGAAAGTTACCAAATCTTCGCCATTAACTAAGGAGGATTAATAAATTTAATCTTCCTCTTGATAATAATAGTATTGAATTTTCAATATTAATATATCATTTAATCAGGAATGGAACAAAAAAATTATTTTCCAAACAAAGACAATAAGAAACAGTAATATACGATAGGGATGACTTTATATTATTTTCCAAATTTTAGATTTGTTGACTGCTTATCACCCTCTTTACCCATAAATACCAAAAATGATAGTATAATTAAAATACTTGTAATTTGTATTGTTCATCTGCTAGAAAATAATTGATCAACTTAGTTTTGATATTGTATGTTGCGGATCTATTAAACTTTTCATAAAGGATCAGGGAAAATTTCTTCAATGATTTTCTTTCAATATTATTTAAGTGGTCCCTCATACGATTTCTTACTGCCACAGTTTCCCCGATATAGACTGTTGTATCTTTATTCAGGAAATAAACTACAGGATAATCGGTATAATTAATATCCGTTAATCCTGTCTATTGATGACTGTCAAAAGGCATTGTTTTTATATCTACTTTACTCATATTTTATTCTATCTACTTAATGGATTAATGGTTTTAAAGTTAAAAAAGTAAAAGGAAAAGTAACTACAATTAGAATAGCTATAACAGCTAAAAATCGTGTTATTCTAGACTTACTATATCAATTATAGTCCTGGCTTGTCTCTGCAACTTTACCAACCTGTTTAAAGAATTCATTTTCCCTAAGCTCATACTGTATCTGCCCAACTCTTTTTCTAAAGTAATTCTCAAGCTCTTTATCAGTACAAAAGATAAAACAGCCCTTCTGCCCTCTCGTCATTAAAGTGCGATAAGTATTTCTGATTATCTCATCCGCTAACTTTAATGCTTCTTCAGGTTTTTCCTTCAACATTTTCTTTAGGCCTTTTAAAGATTGGTCGGTTTTTGCGCGATTTTCATGGTTAGTCGAAACTTCACCATTCCGATATATAAGGTCATCCCCGATTATTACACCAACATAGTCAAATTCAAGTCCCTGGCTGGTATGGATGCAACCTATTTCATTTACAGAACTCTCGTCAATTGCCCATGTAGCCGAGTTATCAAGGTTCCAACTCATCCCGAAGTTGAACTCAGGAATAACTATGTCATGGATATTTGAGTTTGACTTCCCTTCCTTAATCCAGTTCCAACAATAGCCTGCCACTAGGCGAGCTTTATTGGTACCTCTATTAAGCCTCTCAATTTCCCAACGGAGTTCATTAGGGTCAGAATAAATTCTAAAGTCATAACTTGTTCCAATATAATTGGAATTGGCAGTTTCTCTTATCTGTAATACATCATCAATCCAGCTAAGGTAGCCATCCGAGCCATTACATCTAAACTGAGATTCAAGTTTCATCACTGTTACTTTTGCATTCAACTCTTCAGCAAAATTCTTAATGGTTTCTACACTGCCAATATCTTTTAAAGTAACCCGTTGTCTCTCATCAATAAAATAAACTGCTACTTTTGATGCGTTCATTATTTCTTTTACCTGGTTCTCACCAAGATTACTGAAAAGACCAGACTTTTCATTAAGTCGATGTGCCTCATCAACTATTAACATATCGAATTCGTTTTCTGGTGCATTAATGTAATTTCCAGAACCAGTAAATAAATTATCAATATGCCCCTTACGAAAATTCTGTTTTAACTTTGTTGCGTAAATATTCCTGGGAGCAGAGTTCTTGGTAACATACTGAGCTACCAAACTGCGATTGGTTGCTTCTACTAAAAGGTTAATCGCCAAAACTGATTTTCCAGTTCCCGGCCCGCCTTCGACAATAAGAACCTGTTTTGTATTAGTTCGCAACGAGTCGTTTGTAAGCTGTAAAGCGGTTTCGTAAACTACCTTTTGATCATCAATCATTATAAATTCCTGATTCCCCTGCAGCATACTGTTAAGAGAATCTTGTAGGGACTTTGAAGGACGGATTCTGCCGTTTTCGATTTTATAAAGGTTTTCTTTATTATCGCCATATTTAATATATTTCTTAATAAAATCCCTTAACTTACCTGAATCGCCTTTTCGAAATACAGGTGCCTGTTCAACGTAATAATCATAGACAGAATCAGTTAGCGGATCGGTACTTCCCAAATTTATGTAATTATGCAAATAGGCACACGGGTAAAAGTGCATATCCTCATTTTGGGCATTTTCGTTGTAATCTTTTATTAACGCTGCATATGACCAAGCCTGATATGAAGGGTGAGTAGTCTCCCTTATCCCTCTATTAATCAACGTCTTAACAATGGCTTCCTTCCCAGTTACCTTTTCAACTGAATCCCACTGCTTCAACTCAACTATAACAATTGACTGTTTATCATCTTGATCTGAACCGCTTATAAGAAAATCAACACGTTTGGATGTATGAGGAATTCTAAACTCAATCGCCACACCTGCATCACTTGGGATTTCATTATCGCTTAGAACCCTGAACATGTATTGCATAGAGTTGTCCCAAGCGCGAACTTCCGCTTTATTAACCCGACCCATTTTAGATTCAAAATTATTGCATATATTTTCAACCAAGTGATCTTCAAATACATCTTTTAGAAACTCACTTTTTGTCGCTTCATAGACTATCATTGTATCACCTCTCCTGATTTCATTATAACTATAAATATCTATTATCTTCCATAATGAAACGAGATTATTAATTATTGTTATCCTTATATAAAAAACATATGGGGCTAACGTTCATCTTCAACACAGTTTGCCAGTATCTTGATGATGATAAACAAACTGACAGTGACCAATAGAGGGCCGAAAAAAATCCAGGGCGCTCTAATGAATTCATCAATGCCTGAACCAATCAAGCCTGCCCATTCACCAGATTTTGATAAATACTTCGGCATCGCCTCTTCTGGATGGGCAAGGTTCCTGGTTTTCTCCCGTCAATATAGTATTGAAAAACGCCAAGCTGGATGAGAAGCAGCATATTGATAGACAGTTGCTTCAGGAATACCACAATCAGCCTGTTTTTTAAAACAAAAAGAATTTGTTTCGTGCCAACTGCTTGCAACCAGGTGCTGGGAAGCTATGATAAATTCATTACTTAAAATATACCTAGATTCTTTTACCCCTCATACGATTAAGCCTATTGGATTCATGCAAAACTCATTATAAAGTTCTTTCAGGATGCAGAAATTACCACATGAACTACGGATGTTTGAAGGCAGGAGCATAGCTAACCAGGCAACCTGGTTGTAGATGCCAATATCCCAGGATCTTTAAAAGTAGCTGATGCCATGGTGGCACAGGGAGAAATTTTTAAAAAAACATAAAGGGTGATTGCTTACAGAAAAGCATCACCCCTTTTTACATTTAAACTTTTGGTCGGTTCGCCCTACCTCAGAAAGGTGTGATTTTACAGTTCCCTGCAAATAGCATAACGGGCGCAAAAATTACTTTATTGTGGATTCTATGGTGATATTTATATTTTCATTTTCATCCTTCTTTTTTCGATATGAATATAAAGCATATAACAGTATAAACCAAGCAGGTGTCAGCAATAATGCCGGCCTTGTTTCATCAGCAATCAGCATAATAATCAGGACTACAGCAAACAACGCTAGTACCGCGTAATTAATAAATGGCGTCAGTGGTGCTTTAAATTTTGATTTTGCATGTAATTCAGGACGTGTCTTCTTATATTTTAAATGAGAAAGCAGAATGACACTCCAGACCCAAATGAAACAAATTGCACTAATGGATGTCACAAGTCCAAAAGCCTGTTCCGGTAGGAGTTTACTCAAAAGAGCCCCTATTGATACGACAAGTGTAGATACCCATAACCCGTTGGCTGGTACATGATTTTTATTAAGTTTTGAAAAACTGGATGAGGCCTGGTTATTCTTGCTTAAGTTATATAGCATCCGGCTTGTTGAAAACATCCCGCTGTTGCCAGCAGAAGCGGCTGATGTTAATACGACAAAGTTAATAATACCTGCGGCAATTGGAATTCCGACTAAACTGAACGTTTTAACAAAAGGGCTTTCCGATGCATTAAGTTCCGTCCAAGGGTTAACGGAAAGAAGGATGATAAGTGCCCCAACGTAGAAAAAAAGAATTCTTAAAGGAATTTTATTAATGGCCGATGGTATGTTTTTTTCTGGGTTGGATGTTTCCGCTGCAGATACACCGACCAATTCCATTCCAACAAAGGCGAATACAACCAATTGGAATGAAAGCACGAAACCTGAAATACCGTTTGGAAATAATCCCCCATGTTCCCAAAGATTTTTAACTGTAACCGTCCCTGCATTTGTATCGAATCCCATCACCAGCAAGATAACTCCCATGCCAATTAAACCGAGAATTGTAATGACCTTTATTAAAGCAAACCAAAACTCCAATTCTCCAAATAGTTTCACAGTTAATAAATTCAGTCCTAATAAAATGATTAAACAGATGATTGCAGGCACCCATTGCGGGATATCAAACCAATAGCGCACATAGACACCGACGGCAATAATATCAGCCATGGCGGTCACAATCCAGCAAAACCAATATGTCCATCCGGTTACGAAGGCTGCCCTTGGTCCAAGATAATCCTGGGCAATGTCTGTAAACGATTGATAACCTGCTTTGGACAACAGCAGTTCCCCCAATGCCCTCATAACAAAAAACAGGGCAGTTCCTACGAGTAAATAGGCAAGGATGATGGAGGGGCCAGCCAGTTGGATCGCTTCACCTGAACCCAAGAATAATCCAGTACCAATGGTGCCGCCAATTGCAATGAGTTGAACATGCCGATTTGCTAGGTCTCTCTTTAATTCTTGTTGTGCCAATCCTAACTCCTCCTAGTACAATATGAAATTTAAAAAACCAATAAAAAAAGAGATTGGATGTCCTCCAATCTCTTAGTTAAAAGAATAAGAATAATTTTGTTATGACAATAAAAATTATCAATATAATAAATATTCTGTACTCTTCTGTCCTTTTGCCTGAGATTGTGAACCCTTCGGCGCCGCGAATTCCCGCGGTCTCTCCAGAAGCTGCTCCTGCCATAGTTTGATTCCATGACATTCATAGCTGCTTTTTATAAAATTTTTCAAATCTTCAATGTTATCTTTAAATAATTGTTAATTTTAGTAGGAGTCAAATGTTTTGTCAACTATTTAAAACAATTAAGTTGCTGTGGAAAAAGAATAAACATCAAAAGTCCGCGGACTAGTCTTGCCCCTGTCAAGGCAAACTAAAAAATTCGTGACAGGGATCCCCCTGCCCTATCCATCCTACAAGAAAATCTCCTCACCTACATTCATTTCCTTCGCCTTGTCGAAAACGCCCTTCGCCACCGCCAGGTCAAAATGGGCTGCCCCTACAGATTTGTAGATCGTGATATCCTTATAATTTCGTTCAACCTTATTCACGTGAAGTTCAGCTAATGTCCCAGAAAGCTGCTCAAATGACCATTTCCCTCTTTGGGCTGCATCTATGAATTCTCCAGCCTCCGCTTTCATCCCCTCATGATCATCAGCGTAAATCAACGCTGCTTGTTCAATTGCCCCTAATGGTATTTCACGCATTTCCGGTAAATAACTACCCACGCCGATAATATGTGTCCCGGCTTTTAAATAATGTGCATCAAACACTTCTTCAGTTGAACGGTTTGCACAACAAATGACATCAGACTGGGAGACGGCTTCGTTCCGGTCGACATCGGTATGAATCGCAGCGGTCACACCGGCCTCTTTGAGCTTTTCGCTGAATGTATATGTCTTATCGGTGGAGCGATTTATTAAATAGATGTCTTGAATCGGCAGCACGTTCACTATTCCCAGTACTTGCTCAAACGCCATTCCACCTGTACCAATGACGGTCAACACGTGACTGTCAGGCCTGGTGAGATGGCGTGCTGAAATTGCACTTAGTGCGCCAGTTCTCAATCGTGTCAGATAAGAAGCGGCCACTAAGCTTATATGTCTTCCTGTTTCGAGCTCTGTTAGTAAAATGGCTCCTTGTGTGGTCGGAAGCTCAGCTGAGCCGTTATCAGGAAGGATGGATACAATTTTGGCAGCTGCCATTTCCGCCCCATCCGAACTTGGCATATAGAGTACAGAACCGTTGCGTTCAGGGACATTCAGTACCGTCCGAGGAGCATATTCAGTTGCAAGCAGCAACGCTCCTCCCCATTCGCCGCCGATTGCAAACTAAAAAGGATAGACACGCATCATACATATGCTCTGTCTATCCTTTTACATTTAAAAAATTCGTAACTGGCACTACCTAATATATGTCGTAAAAATTCATTTAACAAGAAACGGAAAGTGACTGGCACCCTGTTTTTATGCAAACGTACTACTAAACATTCATCTTCCAGCTCGACACAGCAAGCCCGCTCGTGCTGTTCATATTCAGGCACAATTTTTCCGACAAGCCGCCAAAATGAACGGTCATGATTCATATGCACCATATGGCACATTTCATGGACGACCACATAATCAATCACCTCGATTGGTGCCATGGACAGCTTCCAATTGAATGTCAAATTCCTCATAGAATCACACGTTCCCCAGTTCGTCTTACTGTCCGTGATTCGAATCGAACGGGGCTTTGTTTTGAATTCGCTTTGATTAAATTTAACCCGTTTCTCGATCAAAACCTTGCACTGCTGATAGTAAAATCGCTTTAAAGCCTGTTTAATGTTCTTATCATTTTGTTCTTTCACGTATACGTGCAGCTTATCTCCCTCAAACACTGCATTGTCTATTTCAATATCCGTATCCTGGGAAATCAAAATCGGATAGGATTTGCCTAAATACAGAAATTGCCCACCCTGACCGTACTCTTTTTCCATGCTGCCTGCGGCCCGCTCTTTCATTTCCTTCGCCCTTTGCAGGATGAGGTCCCATCTGTCTTCTATTATTAGAAGCAGACTTGCATCAGAAGTCCCCTTTGGAGCCTGTACTTCAATATTTCCATACAGATCGATATAAATGCCAATCGTGGATCGTTTCTTATAAATCACATCAAACCGAATTGTTTCCCCCGAAAAAGTATGAAGCATGTCATCACCTGCATTTTAATCTATAAATACGCCCCAGCCATCAGCATGGCCGCCGTATGGCTTGCTTATTTTAACCAGCTTTTCCTGCACCTTTTTTAATTCGCTATGGTTAAGGAGCATTCTTTTCGAGCAGCTGCAAGCCCACTCATCTGTTTCATCATCCTGCTCCAGTAAGCCATGGAAGCCTGCTTCCTTTAACACGGGCAGAAGCTTTTCGCCGGTCTTCTGATCAGGTACCGCGATAAAAAACTCGACTGCCTGCGGCTTTTTAAAACTCACACCTTCATTGAACAAACTGCGCAATGCTTCACCATCCGCGTCGTTTGGAAATTTCATCATCCATTCCTCCATTTGTGTGCCTTCTATGTTGTCATTATCATGCACTTGCTAAATTTTGGCTAATCATTTAATTATGAATTTGTTGTGTTATAATGTAAATAACCTTTTAGCTTTAAACTTTTTTCTTTACCGGTTCCATGACCCTGCTCGTTCGTTGAGCAGGGTTTTTTATTGCACTTTTTTTGAAAATTAAAAAAACAGACTCTTTTGGAGTCTGTTTCGGTATGTTAGTCCAAAATTAAGCTTTTTGAACGTTTGCAGCTTGAGGTCCGCGTGCGCCTTGCTCAACGTCAAAAGTTACTTTTTGACCTTCGTCTAAAGATTTGAAGCCTTCAGATTGGATTGCGGAGAAATGTACGAATACGTCTTCTCCACCTTCGCGCTCGATGAATCCGAAGCCTTTTTCTGCGTTAAACCATTTCACTGTACCTTGTTCCATGTGTGTTGCCTCCTCGTGCTAATGCACATTGTTTGTTACTATCCCTGCCCAAAGTGATCATTAGAACGAAAAGTCGATCTTTACACCGGTCAAAAATAATTCTTCCTTATCATAACTTGGAACAGGAGAAATTGCAAGGGACCTTAGTAGGGCGACTTCCTCCTTAATCATGTATAAGTTTGAGTTGAACGGAGAACGTTGTAGATCAAGAGAAAATCAGGGCTTAATTTTTGTATACCTGCCTAAACATAGGATTTGCCCCATATCCTATCCATCCTACAAAAAAATCTCCTCCCCCATCTCCATTTCCTCCGCCTTCTCAAAAACCCCCTTCGCAACAGCCAAATCAAAATGAGCAGCCCCAACTGATTTAAAAATAGTAATATCATCATGTCCACGTTCGACCGGATTCACGTGAAGTTCAGCCAATGTACCAGAAAGCTGCTCAAAAGACCATTTCCCTCTTTGGGCTGCATCTATGAATTCTCCAGCCTCCGCTTTCATCCCCTCTTTATCATCAGCGTAAATCAACGCTGCTTGTTCGATAGCCCCTAACGGGATTTCACGCATTTCAGGTAAGTAACTTCCTACGCCGATGATATGTGTCCCTGCTTTTAAATAATGTGGATCAAACACTTCTTCAGTTGACCGAGTTGCACAACAAATAACATCAGACTGAGCGACGGCTTGGTTCCGGTCCACACCGATATGAATCGTAGCGGTCACACCAGCCTCTTTGAGCTTTTCGCTGAATGTATATGTCTTATCTTTGGAGCGATTTATTAAATAGATGTCTTGAATCGGCAGCACGTTCACTATTCCTAGTACTTGCTCAAAAGCCATTCCACCTGTACCAATGACGGTCAACACTTGACTGTCAGGCCTGGCGAGATGGCGTGCTGAAATTGCACTTAGTGCGCCAGTTCTCAATCGTGTCAGATAAGAAGCGGCCACTAAGCTTATATGTCTTCCTGTTTCGAGCTCTGTAAGTAAAATGGCTCCTTGTGTGGTTGGAACATCAGCTAAGCTGTTCTCAGGAAAAATCGATACAATTTTGGCAGCTGCCATTGTCGCGCCGTCCGAACTTGGCATATAGAGCACAGAGCCGTTGCGTTCAGGGACATTCAGTACCGTCCGATGAGGGTTTTCAACTCGTCCTTCATGAATAGCCACTAACATGGCTTCGACATCCCGAATGGCATCTTCCATCTTATAAATGGATTGAATCAGTTGTTCGTTTAGTATAAGCACAAAATCTCTCCTTTTTATGTAAAAACTCGGCCAAAACATCTGGCCGAGTGATTGTTAACCTGTAATCGCAGTTTGTTTTTGTTCAACACGGCTTTTCACTGCCCAAATGGCAATCAGTGAGACAACAGACGTAAATATAATGTAGAGTGCAACTGGTACGTAGGAATTGTCAAATGATGCGAGCAGCGCTGTGGCAACGAGAGGCGCTGTACCCCCAGCGACTGCTGCCCCAATTTGATAGCCTAGTGAGACACCAGTATACCGAACCTTGGCATCAAAGATTTCGGAGAACATCGTTCCAAGTACAGCCGTAATCGGAGCCCAAATAATCCCCAAGCCGATAATTGTCGCCAAAACCAACATGACTACACTGCCTTGATGAATCATCCAGAAATATGGGAAAGCGAACGCCATCATCGCAAATGTACCGACGATATACATTTTTTTACGGCCAACACGGTCAGATAAACTTCCCATGAAAGGAATAAGGATGGTCGTAATAACCGTTGAAACCATTACGGCGCCTAACACAGCGGAACGGCTAAATCCTAGATTGCTTGTCCCATACGAAACAATGAACGTACTGAAAATATAGAATGGAGCTGTCTCAACCACTTTCGCACCAATCGTAATCAGCACTTCTTTCCAGTAATAGCGAAGTGTCTCGACGATTGGCAGCTTTGGAATCTCACCTTTTTGCTGGACTTCCTTGAATTCCGGTGTCTCATCGATTCCTTTTCGGATCCATAAACCAAAGACTACGAGTAATGCACTGAAGATGAATGGTACGCGCCATCCCCACGTCATGAATTGTTGTTCGGGTAATAAGCTCATGATCCAAAGAGCGAGTGTACCCATCACCATTCCGATCGTTACACCCATTTGTGGAATGGAGCCGAAGAATCCTCTGCGTTCTGCTGGAGCATATTCAGTTGCAAGCAACAACGCTCCTCCCCATTCCCCGCCGATTCCAAGACCCTGGATTAGACGAAGTGTAATCAAAATGACCGGTGCAGCTACACCAATTGCTTGATATGTAGGCAGAATCCCCATAGCAAATGTTGCAGCACCCATTAAGCTTAATGTTAAAACGAGTGTTTTTTTCCGGCCGATTCGATCCCCGATATGACTAAAAATAATTCCTCCAAATGGTCGGATAAAAAACGAAAGTGCAAACGATGCATACGCAAGTAGCAATCCTACTGTTGGATCCTCGTTGACAAAGAATAACTGGTTAAATACAAGTGCGGCCATTGTTCCATATAAGAAATAGTCAAACCATTCAATGGAACTGCCAACAAGGCTGGCAATCAAAACACGCCAAGTCGTTTTTTTATCCAATTGTTGCATTTGCTCTTCTCCCCCTTTTAAAATTGAAGTGGCACTTCAATTAGATTTTAGACAATCGCTAATATTCTGTCAAATCTGATTACTTTGATACAATACAAGGAGAAATATGGTAATAGAAAGGTGGGATACTATGATTGGTGTGCGGCTTAAAGAAATTCGAAAAGAGAAAAAAATGACGTTGAAAGAACTTGCAGAAGGGGCCGGTGTTTCCATTAGTTTTTTATCACAAGTCGAACGTGGAAAGTCCAGTGTCACATTAGAGTCACTCCGAAAAATCTCTGAAGTCCTAGGCGTCAATCCCAGTATTTTTTTCTCAAGTAACAACGAGCGCATGAGTGAACCTTCATTTCATTATCAAGACCTGACACAACAAGTCCCGAATCCAGACTTTCATCCAATACTCGTCACACTCCCAGCAAAGCAAAGTGACGGACAACCCTTTTCACACAGCGGGCATGAATTCATATATGTACTAGAAGGAACCCTAACACTCCAAATAGAAACAAAGATGATAGAACTGCAACAAGGAGACTCCTGGTTTTTTTCAGCCAGCGAAACACATTACTGGTACAACCATACAGATCAAACAATCCGATTTTTAGTCGTATCTTCTAGATAAGATGGTTTAGTGGACACTATTTAACTGGCATCACCCAAACTTTCTCGAATGGTTTGATTTATTTATCCATCCAATGCTCATGAATGGCATATAAATCACCTCAATTAGTAAATCCATTTTTCTATTTTTTTCAATTATTTCAGAAAACTTGTCTTTGTACAATAAGGTAAAGCCTATTGCTTTTGTAAAGCAATATTGGAAAACAAAAAAATGAAGGACTGCTTAGCAGCCCTTCAACATGTAAATTTTTTTACCTTTTTTTTTACGACTTTAAAATATCCCTGCAATATAAACCTTATGGGTTGATTATATATCCGGTTACTTTCATTTGTGTTTATAATGTGTTGAAGTTGTATGGTACTGAACTTTAATAGTCATGCAAAACCCTCCAAAGTGAAGATTTGGAGGGTTTTGGCTTGTACCTACAATACATTTAAATGATGGACTTATTAATCCTTCATACTGAAAGAAGGTTTTTTGCACAACTTCCAACCTCATTAAGTGAGTGGCTGGCTCCTCTTTTTCAGTATCTTATCAGACCTTTATCAGATATTTATCCAATTCACGTACTTGATCATATGCCTTTACTAGATTTTCAGGTACAAGTGTTCTTCCAAACTTCCAGGAATCCTCTTCGATTTCTGCTAAAAGCTCTACCTTTTCATCTTCTCCACCATAAATGAGAATTCTTAAAACTTGTGGATTTTTCCTAAACGCCAAATAATAACCGAGCTCACGATATAGAATAATTTTCACAAAGTTTTCATCTGTCTCTTTAATTTTAAAATTTATTTTAGCGTTATATCCGTTAATTTGTATGTAGTTAAACTTAATCGTATTGGACGATGCGTTATAACTTATTGGTGCGGTGAGTTTATTACTGAATTCAACATTTATATTTAGTCTGTGTTCTTGTAATGTTTCATAAATTATCTTCTCGATATCCCATATATAAAGCATTTTTCTTTTCCCTTCCTAAACGTTAATTTGGCTCAATAAAATAGCTGAGTCTAATTTGTATTAACTTTATAATATACCCACAGTAGTAACAAGAGCCATATATCATATTTGTTATTTAACTAATTCAGTTGCTAAATTTTTGAGAAAACCATGAATCACAGCAAAATAAAAGGACTAACGGGCGCACCCATTTAGTCCTCTAAAAATATTATTCTGTTTTTAATCGATTGACTTATGCGGGTTACCCTTTCGGTACTATCTCAACTTCCGCTGGCATTGCCCACTTCTTCTTTAGATAAAGCTTGTTTAAACTGTTCAATCAGGATTGGAACGATCTCAAATGCATCACCGACGATGCCATAATGGCAGTTCTGGAAAATGGGTGCTTCTTTGTCCTTATTAATAGCAATGATTAGACCGGAATTTTTCATTCCGACAACATGTTGAATTGCCCCAGAAATACCAATCGCAAAATAAATTTTCGGTGTGACCGTTACCCCAGTCTGACCCACTTGATGGGGGTGGCCGATCCAGCCAGCTTCAACCACGTCCCTGCTCGCACCAACTGCTCCTCCAAGGGTTTCAGCCAAGTGGTGAATCAACTGGAATCCCTCGAAGCTGCCCATTCCTTTTCCGCCGGCAACAATGATGTCTGCCTCGTCTATTCTGACTTTCTTTACGGTTTCCTTTACTATTTCCAAGACTTTCGTTCGGACATCTTCTTCCCTCAGGGAAATTGTTTCCTCAACTACCTTTCCTGTTCTCCCAGGCTCCGGCTCGAGGGCCTTCATGACTTTGGCTCGTACTGTCGCCATTTGCGGCCTGTATTTTTTACACAGGATGGTGGCCATGATATTTCCGCCAAAAGCGGGCCTGCTCGCCAATAGTAGTCCTGTCTCTTCTTCAACATCAAGTTCGGTCGTATCGGCCGTCAGCCCTGTCGGCAAATCAGTCGCAACCGCGCTGGCCAGGTCTTTCCCGGTTGAAGTTGCCCCAAACAGGATAATTTCCGGTTTGTGTTTAGCGGCGCAGTCGAGCAGCGCCTTCATGTAGGTTTCCGTCCGGTAATGCTTAAATATCGGCTGGTCATATACATACACGATATCGGCCCCATATTCAAACGTGTCCTGCGCTAAATGCTTCACATTTTCCCCAACCAAAAAACCGGCCAATTCCACTCCCCGTTTGTCCGCCAGCTTCCTTCCGGCACCAAGAAGTTCAAGGGAAACTTGTGCAACCTGTCCGTCATTTTCTTCAATGAACACCCATACGCCTTTATAGTCCTGAAAATCCAATTAGACTTCCTCCTTTGCCGCGAACAGTTCCTTTTTTTCAAGCAGGAGAGAGAGTATTTGCTCTGCTTGTGACACTGGGCTTCCCTCAAGGAATGTTCCACCGGCCGGTTTCGGCGGCGCCCACACTTTTGATACGATTGTTGGTGATCCTTTCAATCCAAGCTGTTTAATATCCACCCCTTCCAGGTCATCAACAGACCAGACATGGGGTTTGTATCTGGCAGCTTTTATCACGTTGGGAAGCGGGGAATACGGTACTTCATTGATCGTTTTTTCAACTGAAAACAAACACGGCAAAGCGGACCGGACGACTTCATATCCGTCCTCCAGTTTGCGATGGACAATGGCATATCCCTCTTCCTGATTAATCTCCACGACTTTGTTCACAGAGGTCAGAGGCGGGATATCAAGCCTTCTTGCGATGCCCGGTCCGACTTGTCCGGTATCTCCATCGATAGACATTTTCCCGCAAATGACCAAGTCGACTGGTTTATCTTTAGCGATTTTTTCAAGCGCCTTTGCCAACGCATAGCTTGTTGCCAATGTATCTGCGCCTGCAAATCGCCGGTCTGTGATTAAATACCCCTCATCAGCGCCTATTTCAATGCACTTTTTAATCGCATTGACCGCTGGAGGAGGCCCCATCGTTAAAACGGACACAGTCCCTCCATACCTCTTTTTCAGCCGAACCGCCTCTTCCACTGCATGTTCATCATACGGATTCAATATTGCAGGCGCCGTCCTGCGGTCCATCGTATTTGTTTTCGGATTCATCTTGATGATTTTGGTGTCAGGCACTTGCTTAATGCAAGCTACAATATGCATAAAACCCCTCCCTCTTTTTCAATAAAAGCATATCCATCCGTTTACTTTTACTATATTAAGAGACAGGCTCATACATTCTATTTCTCCTACAAACACGTTGGTAAGTGTTCAAAATGAGGTATATAAAAAAACCCCCTTATCGATGAATTAACGGGGCTAGGTTTGGCTTATATATTTGCTTGAGAAAATCGGGATGGGGCACAAAGGCTATGTGACGCTGCCGGGAGATACCGAAGAGTTAAAGTTGTATGCCATTAAACTTAGCGGGATAACAAAACACTCCAAGACACCGAAACTTGGGGTGTTTATTAATTGAGCCGTTCAATTTCAGGTCGTCGCAGAAGGCGCGATGACTCCTCGGTAATACCCGCATTTCCTTCGTGCGTGGGCAAATTCAATGATGCCTTCATTGTCCTGCATGCCTCGCGGAAAGCGAAGCGCATAAAGCGAAAATCAACATACTTGGTACAGGCTAAAATAAAAAGGATAGACAAGCAGCATCCTGGATGCTCTGTCTATCCTTTTTTATTATCGTCTTGTTTCATCCCAGCCGATGGTATATGGACGTTCTTCACCAACGGTGACTTTGATAAGCGACCAGCCCTCTTCGAGATAGTGGTTTAATTCATCCTTATGAATGTGTTTTCGTTTGGTAATGTTATGGCAGTTGTTCTGCTCATCCAGCATCGTTCATACTCCTTCATGTTGGTGATTGATACTAGTTTGGCCTGATGAACAACAATCATTCAAATAAAAAAAGGGCACTCAAACGAGTGACCCATGTAAATAATTTTTTTACTATCAAGCCTTCCTCTCCGCTACCAAAACCGGCTCCTGGACTTTTGTTCTCCTTACCATGATGGAATAACATAGGAAAGCCAAAACGCTAGCGCCAAAAATGACCGCGGCCATCGGAACTCCTGTGTAGGCTCCGCCAATCCCTACAAGCGGGGCTGACAGGGAGCCCATGACGAAAGGCAGTACCCCCAATAAGGCTGAAGCGCTGCCCGCCATATGTCCCTGTGATTGAATGGCCAAGGTGAAGGACGTCGTTCCAATCATACTGATGGAAGTTAAGAAAAAGAAAACTGGGATCGCGACCCCGATAAGAGGGGCATTTAATAAAAGTGCAATCAATAACCAAAGACCTGAAACATTCGCAAGGCTCAGACCTATTTGCAGGAAAGTCCGTTCTGAAATGGTGTCTGTCATCCGGCCAACCAACTGGCTTCCAATGATTAAAGCCAACCCATTGACGCCAAATAGAAGACTAAATTGTTGTGGGCTCACTCCGTAAACATTCTGATAGACAAACGGAATACCAGAAACATAGGCAAAAATACCAGCAGTGATAAATCCTGAAGTTAAGGAGTAACCCATGAACTCTTTATTTTTAAACAATGTCCTGAAATTCCCCAATACATAAGGCAAATTGCTTGGGACCCGCTTTTCAGTTGGCAATGTCTCTTTTAGCTTAAAAGAAACAGTAAAAATTAAAATGGCCCCAATACATGCTAGTGCAACAAAAACCCAATGCCAATCATTAAAAGCAAGGATTGCTCCTCCTGCAATTGGGGCAATGATTGGTCCGAGGTTCCCTACTAACACCATTAAAGTGAAGAACTTAGTCAGTTCCTTACCACTATAAAGGTCCCTTACGATTGCCCTTGATATGACAATTCCGCCTGATGCTGCGAATCCCTGCATAAATCGGGCGGCAATAAGGAAATAAATATTTGGTGAAAATGAGCAGGCCAGGGAAGCCAGGATGTATAAACCAAGGAAAAACAATAAAGGCTTCCTGCGCCCCTTTACATCGCTTAATGGGCCAATGACCAATTGCCCTAAGCCAAGACCTAGTAGGCAGGATGTCAAACTGATCTGAACGAGTGAAGCTGTCGTATCAAAATCCTTTACAATGGTCGGAAAGGACGGTAAATACGTATCGATTGTAAATGGCCCTAAAATCCCAAGTGATCCTAAAAGGATAGCAAGTTGCAGCCGTTTCTTTCCAACGGAAGTATTCAGTTTGCTCTCCCCTTTCTATAAGAAGAAATCTATTCTTTTAAGGCACTAAATTTTCGAGTATCGAAATAGAATATCGTTCATTATACCTTGAACCAAACCTATTGGTAAACAATTAAATACGTGTCGTTGGAACGACTACGATTGAAAAGAGAAAAACTGGATACAGAATACTTCATGGAGCCATATTGGAAATTTTGGAAACAAAAAAAAACGCCAACACACTAAGTTGGCGAGTTTTCTTTTTCATAAATTCTGGCTCCTCTTATAAAACGGATACATTAAGTAAGCGAAATTAATGTATCTTTTCTTTTTTCTTCCCTCATAGCTCATATTTAGATTATTGATTTTAATAACAGCATGTTCAGCTGACTGAAGTGCACCTTCAAGATGTCCGCTATTTTGTGGTTCTGTCTCTGCACCAGCAAAAATAAGTTTTTTTTCCATACACCTTCTAATGGTGGTTGGCCATAGCTCTGGTAATCCTTACAGGACTGGTGTCTTCCTTAACAGCCGTTTCAGAATCACTGGCCCAATCTTTATAAAAAATAGCCATCACCAATCTACATTTAAACCAGTTCTAGAGAGGTTCAATAAAGAAAGTCTTCTCTTGATGAATTCAAATACAAAAAAGGCAGCCTAGAATATTAACGGGTTCCGTTACCTATCGCAAAACGTGAATTTACAGCTAATTATGTAAAGTAAAATGTAGTTAAATTTGCACCGTTTTTGCGGTGCTTTTTGTTTTAGGGAAAAAAAATAGCCTTGCTCCGTACGGGACCAGGCTATTCTTGAATTAATTTTAACGTTGTTTAACTATCACCCGTTAGTGGAATAAATTCAAAAACCATTTATATTTTAAATTGTTTACTTATACCTAACCTATTCTTCAAACCAAAATAGAACTTCAATATTTACTTTTAAAACCTCCGCAATATCATAAGTAAGTTTGAATGAAAGGTTATATTTTCCATAGAAAAGTGGTTACTTCAACTATTATTTAACGTCAAAAAACCTTCTGTTCCTATGGATTTAATGTCATTTTTCATCTCTATTTTATTTTTATTTTTTCAATGCTTAATATTGATTTTTCTTGTAATGGAAAAATCACTTCTTGTTCTGCTCTGATTGCCGGTGAGTTTAATTCGAAATTAGCAATATCAAGTTTCATAGCTTCTATAAATCCTTTAACACTAATTCCTGGATTATCTTTTGTTGCTTCTGCTGTAATTATTGTATGAGAACACGATGAATCGAACCAATATAAATCTTCTAAATTTTCAGCTGATGTCCATGAAACATAATGATTATTTAAATTTACTTCATCATGGTCTAAATGAATTCTTCTTATTTTCCCTGTATACAGTAGATATTTTGCAAACTCATTGTCATCTTCATCTTCACTGTTCTCCCACTTACGAATATTTTGTAACACCTGTTTCCAACATTCATCTGTTTTATCTAAATTGCTTCTCCCACTTCCTCTTTTTGGATGATTTACCCACATTTTAAATAATTCAAATAGATTCATTTTTAACTCCTTATTTTTAATACATACCATTATACTCTCTTAATGGGTAAAGTCAGGATAGTGCGGGTTTACAACGCTAAGGAATTTTCAACCCATTAATAAAAGTCGATTTCCTAGTTAAAGAATCGACTTTTCTTATTTATTCTTGTTCAACTAAAGCACCCGTTACTTTAAGTACTACATTTCACAATCTTACACATTGATGTTAATCACATTTTTTTAGATAGGGGAATTATAGATTAATATTTCGAATCTTGAACTTCTTTCATCAATTTTTCAGGTTTACGTCTTAATTTCCATAGCTCATTATTGTGTCTTATCTTTATTGATGCGTTATTTGATTTCATAAATTGGTTAATCTTTATGTCAGAAAAGCCCTGCATCTTCAAATACCGCTTTAACTCTCTGATTGCAGCTTGACTTTTTTCATATACAAGGCGTTTTTCAGCCTCATCTCGATTGATACCCCAATACTTATTTAAAACACGAATAATTTCATCATCATCAACATCAGTATCATACAGTGCTGCAATAGTATTTGTGATTCCTATTTCAATTGCATCTGAAAAAGCTGCCTCTCCTGCTTGATTTATACTATCTCCGTATAACCTTAAAGCTAAACCTGCAACAATTTTTCCACCTGACGCTATATATTCCTTAACATCATCACTGCTGATAACTGACATATCTCCGCTCCTCCAATTACATAAATTCTAATTTATCGACTTGTTTCTAAGTCCAATTATAGCATGGTACAGTTAATATTTCGGTAATTACTTAGCTCATCCTTTATATAAGTAGTTAAGCATTACTTCCCTACTTATTAAACTAAACTACCCCGTTAGCTTAAGTAGAACTGTTCACAGTCTTTATTAGATATTAACATAAATACCCATCTTATTTGCCCCAGTTCCCAGTTTACTTATATTTTTGAATGGCAATTTGTATATCAAATTGTATGTTATTTTGCAGGGGTACAACAACTAGTGTACCGTTACAAAATGGGGTGTATTTCCGCATACAAATTTCATTGTATTTTCCGCTTAAATCGCTTTATATCAATAAAAAACGAGTGACAAATTAGCATACAATTTGCCACTCGTTTTCCTATACATTTTCGTATGTTTGCGATAGGGAACGGAACCCGTTACTAGAATATAGGCCGCCTTAAAACGTTCCGATGTTTGCATGAACGCATACCCCAGTATCTCTTAAACTTTTAATAGATTAAGTGCACTTTATGATACGTTACCACTAATGCTTTTCGGACTGGGATACTTATTTGTTAATATAATCCCTTTTGCCTGTTCCACAGCCATTATAGCGAGTAATTGTGTGGGGTTTATTTTGGCAATATCAGTCTTTAAATAAGGAAATAAAAGTGGGATTTCTGTACAGCCTCCAATACAAGCTACTATCCCTTCCTCCATTTCATATCGATTTAAAATTGTACTGAGTTGCTGAATAAAATCATTGGTTTCAGCGTAGCCTTCCTTTACTTTTTTAATTGCTAGTTCAATTATTTCTTGATCTTGCTCTCTTGGCAAACACAAATTAAGGCCTAAGGAATAAAAATCCTTTTGATATAAATTTGTTTGTATCGTAGCGCTGGAGGCCAGAAGTAGCATTTTACCAGAAAAATAGGAATAATGTCTTTGGATGTATGTTGCTGTATATTTGATCATACTGTGGATTGGGACTTTTACAGTCTTTTGGATTTTGTCTAACCAAAAATGAGCTGTGTTACAAGCAATAATAATAAAATCAGCTCCTGCCGCTTCCAATCGCTGCGCGGATTCAACTAACATTGGTAATGGGCTTTCAGTGCCTTGCAAGATAGCTGGAACCCTAGGTGGTATTTGCGGATAATTATCTACAATAATATGAATATGTTCTTGGTCAGTTTTAGCAGGGGTATTTCTCACAATTTCAGCAAATAGATCGGCTGTTGCCATTGGACCCATGCCACCTAGAATGCCAATTTTTTTACTCATTTAAACGCTCTCCTTATTTAAATCGTAAGGGCACGTACTGTAACCAAACCTCCCTACACACTAACAGCAGTTGGTTCATCCACTGTATCGACAAGGTTCTTGCCACCCACTTTATAGAGTAATACAGCAGCAATCGTATTCCCGAAAACATTGACAGCCGTCCGGCCCATATCCATAAATCGGTCAACTCCTGTTATTAAAGCAATGGCTTCTAATGGAAGATTAAGTGATGTTAGAATAACTGACAAAACTACCAATGAAGCTGCCGGTACATTTGCTGTTCCTTTGTTGGCAATTAAGGTTGTTACAAGAATCGTTAAAATAGTAGGCAGACTCAAATGCATACCATATGCTTCCGCTATAAAACAAACGGCGAGAGACTGATAAAGAGCAGCCCCATCAAGGTTGAAACTGTAACCTAGTGGGAGGACGAAAGAAACAACTTTGTTTGGTATCCCCGCCTTCTCGAGAATTTTCATGTGTACAGGTAAAGTTACTTCAGAGGAGGTTGTAGTAAAGCCTAAAAGCAATGGTTCCATAACCTTTTTAGTATACGAGAAAGGATTGATCTTAAGTGAGGCGAGGATAATCCAGAATAATACCATAATAACGAGCAAGCCAATATACATGACACCAATCAATTTTGCCAATCCAAAAATAACACTGCCGCCTTGAGTCGCAAACACCCATGCCATGATAGCTGCTACAGCTATTGGAGCCGTTGCTACAACTCCTTGAGTCAGTTTGAACATAGCCTCAAGAATACCTTCTAGAAAGTTAATGACTGCCTTGGCTTTATCACCAATAGAAGATAATGCTAGACCGAAACAGATGGCAAAAAAGAGCGTTGGAATAATTTTTTGCTCGGCCATTGCATTCACAACATTGTCGGGAATAAGATCCGTTATAAATTTAACCCAATCAATTGATGTTGCAAGATTTTCTGGAATCGCGCCTGTTGCCTGTAAGGTCACTCCCGCTGCCGGATGAAAAATGGCGTTTAGTGTGATACCTAAAATAATACAAAACCCAGTAGCTATATAAAACCAGACAAAAGCAAGTCCCCCAAGACGCCCTAACTCTTTCCGATTAGAACCCATCTTGTAGATTCCTAAAGTAACAGCTGAAAACACAAGAGGTATAACAATCATTTTAATGGCTTTGATAAAAAGAGTACCAATCGGCTGGAGGTTTTCCCCAACATTAGGCCATAATAACCCAATAATCGTACCTAAGATTAATCCAATAATAATCAGAGCCCATAGAGGTAACCGTTTAAATAATGATTTTTTCTTTTCTGCCATTAAGTGAGCCTCCTATAAATTTTTTTCAATCACCGTTCTATTCATGTATAAAAAAAGTTCTATTAAATAGATAAAATTGCTTCTGATGACTTAGCGAAAAAAATAGAATCATATGCAAATAACGCTGGTGAACCGCCAGTATGAATAAAAAGAACCCGATCTTCCTTTTTAAAAAATCCCTTTCGAATCAGATCGATCAATCCACTGGCCACTTTACCTGTATAGACGGGATCAAGCAAAATGCCTTCATGCTCAGCAAATAACCTTACTGCTTCGATCATCCCAGGTGTTGGAAGCGAATAGCCCTGGCCAACATATTGATCAAAACAATTAACGAGTTCTTTAGGGACATCACTCTTAATGCCAACATACTTAGCAGTTTTTTGGACTAAGCGATAAACAAGTTCTTCCTGCTCGTCCTTTTTCCGGCTTACATTAATACCCAAAATTGGCGTAGGCGTATTTGTGCCGTAAAACCCTGTCACAAGGCCGGCGTGTGTTCCTGCACTGCCGCTGGCGGTAACAATATAATCTAAATTAAGCCCCATATCTAATGTCTGTGATAATAACTCCTGTGCACAAGCGACATAGCCTGTTGCACCAACCTCATTTGATCCACCTCCCGGGATTATATAGGCTTTTCTTCCTTCCTCAGCTAACTTACTTTTAACCTCCTCCATCGCTTGCATCATATTGGTTCCACCCGGAACTACGCTAATCCCATCAGCCCCTAACAATTTAAATAAAAAATTATTGCCATTCGCTTCTGGTGAATAGCTATTAGGGACTCGTTCTTCGAGAACAAGGTGACACTTGAGCTTCTCTTTAACAGCCGCACCAAGAGTAAGTCTGCAATGATTTGATTGTACAGCGCCACATGTAATTAACGTGTCCGCTCCCTGCTTAATGGCATCGGCAACAAGGAACTCCAATTTCCTTGTTTTATTACCCCCAGCGGCTAATCCAAGTAAATCATCTCTTTTTACATAAATAGTTGGACCATTCAAGGCATTTGAAAGATTAGACAACTTTTCAATCGGAGTAACGTATTCGGTATACCGTCTTCGTGGAAAGCGAGTTAAATCCAATTTAGAAAACCCCCTTTTAACATTTGTAAGAATATTACTAATATTCATAATAATATGCTAAACTTAGTTAGTAAATCGATTATTTTTAATAGCGATTATAAGTTTCTCTAATGGTAAGGGGGTGAGTTGACGGTGGACCATCGGCTGAACATCTTTTTAACCGTTGCTGAACAACATAGTTTTTCTAAAACTGCCGATAAACTATACATCACGCAATCAGCTGTTAGCCAGGCGATAAAATCCTTAGAAAAAGAGTATGGAATGGAGCTATTGGAGCGAAGCAACAAATATATTGGGTTAACGAAAGCGGGAAAAATTTTATATTATCACGGCAAAGAAATTATGGAGCAATATGCACTTGTGGACAAATTCATTGAAGATATACATACGACAGCAAGTGGTGCCTTATGGATTGGGGCAAGTTACACGTTCGGTGAATACTCACTTCCAAAAATGATGAGTGAGTTTAAAACCAATTATCCAAATATCAAACCAAAAATAACGATTAAAAACACACACCGTATTATTGAACAACTACTTCGGCGCGAATTAGACATCGGGATCATTAATGGCCGCATTCAACATCCTAACTTACTAATCAAACCTTTTGCCCTTGACGAAATGGTAGTGATTGTCCCAATTAATCATCCTTTGGGATGTGAGAAAGTAGTCACTACCGAAGAACTGGAATCTGAAACATGGGTAATTCGCGAATCTGGCTCTGGTACAAGGGAATTAACGGATCATATGTTTCAGCAGACAGGTATTCATCCTAAAGAAATAATGGAATTTGGAAGCCCCCAAATTATTAAGGAGTCCGTCGAAGTTGGTTTGGGGATTTCCTATATTTCTAAAGGTGCGATTAGAAAGGAATTAGCACTAGGAACGCTTTGCGCTTTAAACATTAAAGGATTTGATTCAACTCAACTGTTCTTTTACGCGACTAGGGATACACAAATTCAAACTAAAGCTGCTGAATTATTTATTACATTCCTAGAAAAAACACATGCAGAGGTTTAAGCATTTTTCAATTTACCAGAGAGGGCTGCTTATGGAATAGAAAATTAAATCAATAAATTTAGGGGTGTTCTGAATGAGGAGCATTTTTCAGGTAGGGAATTTGAAGTCTAACGGTCATTATGCATTAGCAACAATTCATAACGATATAGTTTATGTATCCGGCCAATTTGCCATTGACCCCGAAACACAACAAAAGAAGTTTGGCACAATTGAAGAGGAAACGCTACAAGCACTGAAAAATATTGAATATATTTTAAATGAAGCAGGCAGCCAAAAGAATCAAATTTTGCGAATGACACTTTATATTCCAGATATACAATTATGGGATCGTGTTGACCGTGTCTATAAAGAATTCTTCGAAAACCATAAACCAGCACGATCAGTTGTACCAACGAATGAGCTGCATTTTGGTTTTAAAATAGAAATTGAAGCCATTGCATTTATTTAAAATTATATTGTGAAGAATCTATATAGAGTAAACTTAAGTTTTTCTGCAATTTCCACTCCACAAAGGGAAGCTTCTTAGAATATTCATCGCAGGGACATGCGTTCTTTGCCTGTCACGAGGCACTTCGCTTTCCGTGGGCGGCCGTGGAGCCTCCTCGGCGCCTAGGGCACCTGCGGGGTCTCCCCTGTACCGCTTTTCCCCCAGGACGTTGAATAATCGTCTCTGAAAAAGCACCGCAGGAGAAAATGCGTTTTTTGCATTTTCGAACGAGTCTTCGTGCCTTCCGTTCTAATTTATAGAGTCTTGACTTCAGAAATTCTTTAGTTTTATTAAAATAATAATCTCAATATTTAAAAATATACTAATGCCAAGAAAAGGAGTGAGAATAATAAAGGAACAATATGTATGTTATTCATGTGCAACTACATATGATGTGACAGAAAAGATTTGGAAGTGCACATGTGGAGGTTTGTTGGATTTAGTAAAAGATGAGACAACCTTTGATATTTCGAGGCTGCAAGAAGGACCTCCAACAATGTGGCGGTACATAGATGCTTTGCCATTTAAACGAAATTCAACCAGTTGGCAAGCAATTACATTGGGGGAAGGATACACTCCGTTAATAAAATTAGACCATTCGGAGCCGAATACCTTTGTCAAAGTAGATTATATGATGCCTACATTATCTTTTAAAGATCGCGGTGCAGCAGTATTAATTGCCAAAGCAAAAGAAATAGGTGTTACGAAAGTCATTGCAGATAGTAGCGGGAACGCAGGAACATCGATTGCGGCATATGCTGCACGTGCTGGTATAGCTTGTGATGTTTTCCTCAGAGAAGGAACGTCACCGAAAAAAATCGCACAGGTTAAAGCTCATGGTGCTAACGTTCGGGCAATTAAAGGCACACGGGAAGATGTAGCTAGAGCTGCGCAAACAGCTGTAAATGAAGAGAATATATTTTATGCAAGTCATGTTTATAACCCGTTTTTTTATGAGGGAACAAAAACATATGCTTATGAAATTTGGGAACAGCTGAAATGTGCACCAGATGCCCTTATTATTCCTGTTGGAAACGGTACATTATTGTTAGGCGCCTATTATGGATTTATGGAATTACTAGAGAGTGGACTTATAAAGAAAATGCCGAAGTTAATTGCGATTCAAGCTGAAAATTGTGCCCCTTTAGCGAAAGGCTTTATGAGCCATGGTCCGTTTGAACCTGTCGAAAATAAAGGCACAATCGCGGAAGGAATCGCTATAGCGGCACCAGCACGAGCTGTGCAAATTTTAGAAAAAATCCGTGATACGGATGGAGAAATTATAACAACTACCGAAGAAGAAATTATACAAGCGCGTATCACGCTAGCTGGGAAAGGTTTTTATGTAGAACCGACAACCGCTGCGAACTACGCTGGATACTTAAAATACAAACACTCCCCTTCTGAAAGGATTATTATTCCTTTATGTGGGGCGGGAATTAAGTCGAATTAACGGAACATTCGGTTAAATACGAGTCTCTAGCTTTGCTACTATAATCCAATAAAGCTAACACTATAAAGGAGAGGAACAAATGAACTATTCCGAGTTGGAAACACCGGCACTTTTGATTGATAGAAACATAATGATGGATAATCTTTATTCAATGCAACATTATGCTGACAAATACAAAGTGAATTTACGGCCACATACCAAAACTCATAAAATGCCGAAGCTAGCCAAATTGCAAGAGGAATTAGGTGCCGTCGGTATTACCGTAGCAAAAGTAGGAGAAGCCGAGGTGATGGCTGAAAATGGTTTAAAAGACATTTTTATTGCCAATGAGATTGTCGGTAAATCGAAAATTGAACGAATTAGAAAACTATCTGAGCGCATTGATATCTCTTTTGGCATTGATAGTATCTATCAAGTAACTGAAATTGAAGAAGTTTTCGAAGGAGCAAAGAAAAAAGCTCAGGTGCTAGTAGAAATTGAGGTTGGAGAGGAACGCTCTGGAATTATTGAAGAAAATGATTTCCGCTCTTTATTGAAAGCAGTAAAGTCATGTAAAAACGTTGAATTTAAAGGTGTTTTTTCCCATGATGGACATACTTATAAGGCAGAAAGTATAGATGAATGCAGAGAGCTATATGTTGAAAGTGTAAAAAGAACATTGCATTTTGCTGAAATAGCAGAAGAAATGGATCTCAAACCAAAGGTCGTAAGTATCGGTTCTACCCCCCCTTTCATGTTAAAATTTGAAATTCCAGATGGCGTAACAGAAATCAGACCTGGGACATATATTTTTATGGATTGCTCCCAGGCAAATGTTATCGGTACATACGATCGATGTGCAGCATCAGTTCTTACGACCATCATTAGTAAACCTACTAAGGAGCGAGTTATTACAGACGTAGGGGCGAAAGGAATTACAGCTCAAACTAGAACTAAAGGTCTCACAAAAACAAAAGGACTTGGTCGCATTAAAGAATTTGACGATGTCTATATATTTGGTGTTTTCGACGAACATGCGATCATTTACAATGAAGAATTCAGCAATCAAGTGAATATAGGAGATAAAGTGCAAATCATCCCTAATCATATTTGCCCTGTTAGTAATTTACATGAGAAAGCCTTTTTAATCTCGGAAGGTGAAATTGTGGAAGAAGTATTAATAGAATGCAGAGGGAAATTGCAATGACTCACTCATTTTCATAAGTTATAAGGAAATAAAAGACACAACCAGCGCGATTTAACCGCTAGTTGTGTCTTTTTACTTGTAAAACCTCCGATAGTCCCCTTGTCCCCTGCTACCTATAAACTTAATCAGTTATGAAAATATCTAATAAATCACTTTATACATTCGAAATAATGTTGATAAGAATTTGTGTTAACGTAGAGTCAAATGAGTTGAGTGGAGTGAAGCTGATGGGCGCTGAAAGAATTCAGGAAGTAGAGTGGATTGAACCGAAAAAAAGGCGGGACTATAAAGGATATGGATTTGGAATTCTTTTAACATTGATCTTTGCATTGGTAGCTGGACAGATTGCCAGGCTGCCATTTTTTTCGATTATGGGGATTATGATCATTTCGATTTTACTTGGGGCAATATGGAGAAATTCGGTTTCTATGCCCACTACAGTAAATGTAAGTTTAGGTACAAATTTCAGCAGTAAATTCCTCCTGCGTGCGGGGATTATCCTTCTAGGTTTCAGATTAAGTTTTGCTGATATACGTAATGCTGGGCCCTCCATTTTCATCATTGATGCACTCGTTATCCTTTTCACGATGATTTTTATCCTATATCTAGGAAAAGTTTTTCGCATTAATAAAAAATTAACGATTCTGCTCGCTGCTGGCACAGCCATTTGTGGTGCGGCTGCCATTGTTGCTGTTGCTCCCATCATTAACAATAAGAAGGAACATACAGCGATTGCGGTCTCATGCATAGCCGTTTTTGGAACGATAGGAGCCCTTTTTTATATCTTCCTTTTTCCTTATTTACCATTAAACGAAAGTGAGTTTGGGTTAATAGTTGGCGCAACTCTTCATGAACTGGCTCATGTCGTCGCGGCATCGGTTCCTGGCGGAGAAGCAGCCAGTGATATGGCGATACTTGTAAAGCTTGGAAGAGTCCTATTGCTCATTCCCGTTGCTTTAATCATCAGCTTTTTTATGAATAAAGGGTCTCAAAAAGATCAAAAAAATGATAAGTCCTTACCTGTTCCATGGTTCATCTTTGGCTTTCTTCTCATGAGCATCATCAACACATTCCAATTGCTTCCCGAGAAAATCATCAGTTATCTGCTCGTTCTCAGTACGTACTTTCTGGCAATGGGAATGGTTGGGCTTGGGATGAATATTAAATGGGCTGATTTTGTAAAAGTAGGCATAAAACCAATTGCAGTTGCAGGAATTGGGTTTCTTGGCCTGCTCGCGTTAACTCCTATTCTCTTATTCATCTATCACCTCTTTTCCTAAGGAAATTCATCCCCCCTTTTGGTACAATGGCAGAAGACAGGTACTAGGAGGAAGGCAATGAATCTTGATTATTTAAAGGTATTTTATGTAGCAGCGAATAATAAAAGTTTCTCTCAAACAGCAAAGGACCTCCACCTCTCTCAATCTTCTGTCAGTCTGCAAATTAAGTATCTTGAGGAAAAATGGGACTGCAAATTATTTGAACGAACCACAAAAAAAGTCTCCCTGACTCCTGCCGGGGAGATTCTATATATTCAAGTTAAAAAAATACTTACACTAATGAACGAAACGACCAATGCATTGGAAGAGCTAAAAGGAGTTGTCCACGGAGACTTAAAGGTTGGCGCCAGTTTAACGATTGGAGAGCACATCCTTCCCTTTATTTTAGCGCATTTTAATAAACTGTACCCGTTGGTAAACATCCAATTTAATATTTTCAATTCAGACCAAATAGTGGATAAGTTAAATAATCAGGAAATTAATTTAGGATTCATCGAATCTATGCTCTCTTATCCGGTTGTAAAACAAAAGCCATTTGCTAAAGATGAGCTGATTGTTGTTGCCTCCCCTGACTACTACTTGGTTGATACAGAAACAATCACTATTGACCAGCTGCTTACCTTTCCTTTTATTATTAGGGAAAAAGGCTCAGGAACTAGACAAGTTATGGAGGATACTCTGCGAAAAAATCATATTGATCCATCAAAACTTAAGGTTGTTATCGAGCTAAATCACACCGAAGCCATCAAATCTGCCGTAGAAGCAGGCTTGGGAATCTCAATCTTATCCAAATCAGCTGTAAAAAAAGAGCTGGAATTAAACACATTAAAACAAATCGAAATAAAGGACATTCGCATGCTCCGGAGTTTCTATATGGTATATGATCAAGAACTGTTGCAACTGCCGAGCAAAAAGTTGATTGAACTCATTGAGGAGAAATACAATTCTTTATTAGCAGGCGGACTCCGGTAACGGGTTATGTTATCTGTCACAAAATTAAATTAGGTAAGGCGAATAGACCATCAAATTGTATTTGTAAATGATGGTCTATTTATACTGATATACAGGCATTTATACTAATAAATTCTAATTTTTTTGTTATAAAATTTGTATATAAATTTGCAGACTAACAGAAGCTTCTGCAAGCCCGAAAATTTCAGTACATTTAACCGGCAATTTTGCTACCAGAAATAATACGGGGAATAAAAAATTGAGTTCTTCTTTAACTAAAGCACCCGTTAATTTAAGTACAATACTTCACAATATCGGCCCAATTAATAAAAAATATCATTTTATTATTTCACTCAGGTTTCTCCCCGAATTTTTTGCCGAAATTCTCCATCATATCAAGAATTGGGATAAATTCACTCCCTTTAGTTGTTAATGAATATTCAACACGTGGAGGTACCTCAGGAAAAACCTCTCGTTTAATTAATCCATCTGATTCTAATTCTCTCAACTGTTTTGTAAGCGAACCTTGTGAAATGTCCCATAAAAAAGCTTTAATTTCGCTATAACGACGTTCTTTCGTTTTTAAAAACCAAAGAATAAGAGACTTCCAGCGTCCGGAAAGCATATTTTGGGTATACGCAATACCATAAACGTCACTTTGCTCCTTCATAAACTTTTTTTCAAATCCATCCTTGCATAATCTAGCCATACTAACATCTCTTTTCTTCTGTAAAGTACAAAAAAGTGTACTATGTCATTTTTTATTGCCTACTTCAAAAGTAAGAGTAATGTGTTTATTATAGTATTTATAACCAAAACACTCAATTACCTTAATGCTTGCCAAAAAGGAATGTAGACAATTTCACGTTGAGGCAATTGGATAATTCCATAGCTGATATCGAATCATAATTGAACAAAATGAGATTTAGGAGGAACAATAATGAGATTTGGAATTATAGGTGCAGGACCAATAGGGACAACTATTTCTAAAAAGTTGGTCAAGAATGGACATGAAGTTAAAATTGCAGACGCTCGAGAAATTGGACGTTTAGAAGGAAAGGAAATTGCTGGAACACCTGTGAGTGTGGAAGATGTAATAACAAATATTGATGTTCTTATAATATCTATCCCTCTTCATGTAATGCCAAGCATTCGCAACATTGTAGATAAAGCTAAAGAGGAAGTAATCATTGTAGATACTTCAAATTATTATCCTTTTAGAGACAATAAAATTGAAGAAATTGAGAACGGGATGGTTGAAAGTGTTTGGGTTTCAAATCAATTAGGTAAACCTATCATTAAAGCCTTCAACAATCAATTAGCTTATACTTTAGAAAACAAAGGAGCCCACGAAGGTACTAGTGGACGCATTGCCATGGCGATTGCTGGTAATGACCTATCACAAAAACAAATAATCATGGACGTAGTAAACGAGCTAGGTTTCGACGCAGTAGATAGTGGTTCTTTAAGTGATTCGTGGAGACAGCAGCCAGGAACTCCTGCATACTGCACAGAACTAACAAAAGAAGAACTTACGGAAGCATTGAAAAAGGCAAATAAAGAAAATGCCCCATTCCTACGGGATAAGGCAATGGAGAAGTTTTCAGCTGAATTTTCACATAAAGACATTGTGAATCTAAACAGAGAAACATATAATTCCTAATTTAGGAAACCCATATCGATTATGCTATGGTATTTAATTTTAAATTGAATAGAGGACATAGGAAATTTGGAACTAAAAGGCGTCCTGTCGTCAAAACGTGGATATTATACGCTATGACATTCTTTGGGTGTGAAAAAGCGATTTTCCCTATGCTAGGGGTGAAATCGCTTTTTTGGTTCCTTTTTCACTAAAGCACCCGTTAATTTAAGTACAAAACTTCACAATATCAGCTCTATTAATGAAAAAATATCATTTTATTATTTCATTCAGGTTTCTCCCCGAATTTTTTGCCGAAATTCTCCATCATATCAAAAAAACTACTGATTTAAAATCAGTAGTTTTTTGTTATTATCGAGTTGTAAAACCACCGTCCACTGTTAACACATCACCATTGATAAACTTTGAATCGTCTGAAGCTAAGAATAATGCCGCATTGGCAATATCTTCTGATTCACCCGTGTGATGTTTTCCAAGTTGCGCAGATGTTTCCAACCCTAGTTCATCCAAATCTGAAGGAAGATTTTGCGTCATACCTGTGGTAATTACACCTGGTGCAATTGCATTTGCACGGATTTTTCCTTCGCCGTGAGAGCCGTAATAAGCAGCAATATTTTTCGTTAAACCAATGGATGCATGTTTAGACATCGTGTAAGCAGCTCCACCTCGTGCACCACGGTAACCAGCAAGAGACGAGACGTTTATTATCACACCGCCTGTTTCTTGCGCATTGAAAATTTTAATTGCTTCACGACATGCGTAAAATTGTCCTTTTACATTGATACCCATCACTCGTTCAAACATTTCGTTTGTTGTATTTTCCACGGATTTCATAGCATCGAAAACACCAGCAACGTTTGCTAAGATATCGAGTTTGCCATACGTAGCTAACGCTTTTTGAATCATCGCTTTTATGTCTTCTTCTTTTGATACATCTGTCCGAATCGCAACCGCGTCGCCGCCTGCGCTTTTAATTTCTTCTAATGCTTCATTCAATGTTGTTTCATTGAACTCTGCTAATACAACTTTTGCGCCTTCTTTAGCATATAGTTTGGCTGTGGCACGTGCCATACCAGAACCAGCCCCTGTTACGATTGCTACTTTTCCATCTAATTTCCCCATTTGAATTCCTCCAGTTTATTACTTATTCAATTACTTCTGAATAATATTTTTCATTCGAGATAATTACATTATAATTCACTCTTTATTATTCTACAAAAATTCTGATTTCAATACTTTGCTTTTTTGAGTCAGTAAACATATTCCTTTTTCAATTAAACTGCCCCGTTTGTTGAATAAGGATTTCGACAAAAAAGGGCGAAAATCCTCCTGGATCATCGCACCCGTTAGTGAAAAATACCTTAATGAGACTTGTATATACCCCTCATATTTATAGTCTTCATTGGAACCATCCTGTAAACCAACCAGAACCAGTCATTGTTATAAGTGCCATAATTAAAAGTAATATAAAAACACCGATTAAAATCAATATTGAATATAAGCTATACTTTAGTGGTTTAGTTAGTTTTCTTTCCAAAATCAAGGCTATTAAAAAGGAGCCTATTGCGATACCAAATCCACCAGTGATACTAAGACCGTTATCGGTAAGTAAATAGAATCTTAAACTGGAGAATTCAGATATTATTTGTATTAATAATATCGTAACAAAAAAGTAAAAAACCCCTGTAAACAAAGTGATAAGCATATTTTTCATCGCCAAAATAGTCATCGCAATTTACCCCTTTCTTCATCAACTAACCTGCCCCGTTTGTTCAATAAGGAATTCAACAAAAAAGGCGGTTAATCCTTCTTGGATCAACGCACCCTTTAGTTTAAGTGTATTTATTAACATTCTTTAATGATTGCACTTTTTAAAGTCTTGCTTTAACAATGCATACATAAGTAAATCATCAAACTTTCCGCAAGTAAATTCATAATTTCTTAAAAGTCCTTCTTTTATAAATCCTTTTCTTTCCACCAACTTTTGTGATGAAATATTAGGGGGTTCAATTAATGCTTGTATCCGTTGTAGATTCAATTTTTCAAATCCATATTTAATTACTGCTTCAAACGCCTCACTTGCAATGCCTTTTCCCCAATATTCTTTACTTAACTCAAAACCAACTTCAGAACGGCAATGCTGTGGAAATATGTTTAGAAAACCACAACTGCCAATAACCCTTTCTTGTCCTTTTAGGGTAATTCCCCACCTAATTCCCGTTTTCTTTTCAAATATTGATTGATACCACGAAATTTCATCCAATGCGTCATCAATTGATTTAAAAGGTTCTAATCCGTAGTGCTTCATTACATCTTTATCAGACAAATATTCTAAAATGCTTTCTGCATCATCTTTGGTTACTTGTCTTAAAATCAATCTATCGGTTTCAATTACAGGAAATATATTTATATCTATCATAATTATCCTCCTAATTCCATCAAATCTATTTGTGCCCATACCCTTTGTGTTTGATAGGTGAGTTCAACTAACCTGCCCCGTTTGTTCAATAAGGAATTCAACAAAAAGGGCGTTAATCCTACCCTGGATCAACGCACACGATAGTTTAAGTGCATTGCTTCACATCTCATTATTTTGTTCCCATTCTTCTAAAGTCATCATTCTAAATTCTTCTTGAAAATCTATCCTTAAAGGAGCAATCAATTCAATACTATTTCCATCAGGGTCTTTAAAATAAACAGCTGCATGAGCTTGTGGATTATTAGGTAATACTAATGGTTGTTTTTCAGGCGGGAATCCAAAGCTAGTCGAAACAGCTATTCCTCTTTCTTCTAACCATCCCTTTATATTTTTCATATCTTCTCTATCAATTTGTAAGGCTACATGTCTTAATGATGGATGGTAAGGTGTATTAACTTTATCTGTCTCCCATAACCCTAACCAGCTTCTTCCTTTTTCAATCCAGAAAAACACTACGTTTTCTTGTCTGTACGCTATTTCCAAATCTAATTTTTTATAAAACTCAATAGAGTTTTCAAGATTACTGACAGGCAAATGTGCTTCATATAACCCTTTGATCAAAAACAAACCCCCCTTGTATTAGAAATAACTTCTATTAACAGTTACCTGCTAAATTATGAGCTAGGTATTCTAGTTGTATTATCCAAAACTAACACCTAAATCTTCAACTTCCATAGGTTGAGAAATTTTTAAAAAAGCCCCAATACAATTAGTATCAGGACTAATTAAGATTCCGACTGGTCTTTAAACCAGCCACCGCTGTCCTTTAAAAGTTTCGTTCATCCTCAACCCGATTTGCCAGTATCTTGATGATGATTAAAAAACTGACGGTGACAAACAGAGGACCGAAAAAGATCCAGGGATTCCTAATGAATTCATCTATGCCGGAACCAATCATGCCTGCCCATTCTCCGGATCTTGATAAAAATTTCGGAACCACCTCTCCATCTCCCGCAATGTTTCCCGGTTTTCTCCCGCCAATATAGTATTGAAAAACACCAAGTTGGATGAGCAGCAGCATATTGATCGACAGCTGCTGCAGGAATACCACAATCAGCCTGTTTTTTAATACGGGAAGAATTTGCTTCGTATAAATATGCCAACTACTTGCACCCAGCTGCCGGGAAGCTATGATATATTCATTGCTCAATATGTACCGTGATTCTTTTACTAGAAGAGTAGATAAAATCGGTATTCCAATTAAAACAAACAGAATGAATTGAAACAGGACCAGCTGCCACATGCTATTTTGGTAGGACAAGGGATGTAAATCCGGCGATAGCAGCAGCACCAAGATCAAGCCCGGTATATACCGGAACGGAGTAAAGACGGTTTCAACCCATTCACTTATCCTTCTAAAAGGAAAAACCAGAAGATAGGCGAGCATCATGCTTATCAGTATTCTCAGTAAGGATACACTGGTAATAAATACGAGTGTAAACTTGGCGCCTTCAACCATTCTTAGTGCAAGGTCATTCCCTACTTCATCTGTCCCCAGTGGATGCGAAAGCGATGGTGGAAATGGCGCTCTCTCAATAATTTCACCTTTGTCATTATAGATAAAGCGCTGGGGTTCTTTATCTGTTTTTAAAAAAGAAGAATAGATAATGCTTACAGCCAACAATGTGAATAGCAAACCAGTGATTAATAACAATGTTTTTCTAAAATTATTCATCATGCTTCACTCCTATTACGAAGAAGAAACTTTACCGCAAGCAGAATGAAGCCATAAGGAAGCAGAATTAAGCCGACTCCAAGTATAAAAATTTCCCCTGACACAAATCGATAGAGCATAAACGTAAAACCATTAATCAAAGATAAGTATTCTACTAATATCAAACTCGTAATCATCATCCAGTAAATGACTCCCAGATATTGAGTAAACGAATACACAATATTTCTGAAGACATGCTTCGTAAATACTTCCAGTCGGCTGAGCCCTTTCGACTTTGCAAATTCCACATAGAGTTTTTCGTATTCCTCTTCAAACACGGTAATCATGATTCGAAGCAGCATAAAAAACGGCACCAGCATTAAACAAATGATCGGCATGATATATACTTCTGTGTCCAAACTATAAAGCTGCAATATCTTCAGGCCTGTCTTTTTATACAAATAAATAACGGCGAATTGAAAGCTCATAATGATGAAAAGGTCCGGCAGCGTCTCAAGGATCGAAACAAGCTTTCTTACTCGCCTCCTTACCCCGAGCGGTAGCCAAAGGTAGAGATACAGAAAAATGAAAGCCAATCCTACACCAAGCAATAAGGCACCGAACAATAATGTAAGTGAGTAGCGATAGGCATTTGGCAAATATGTAAGGATTGGCACAGGGTCAAATGTATAAGGAAGTATTATTGAACCATTTTTTAATCCATATAAATTTTTAACGGTCGTTTCAACAGCCTGGAAAAACTCTGACGGGTAAAAGCCAAAAGCGTTTTGCTTAAGGAATAAGAATTTAAGACAAGCCAGAAGAAGCACAGTTATAAATAGTAGTAATGCTTGCAAGCAAAACTTCAGGGCTCTTGACAATATGTATGTATTAAGTTTGAGTGGGAAATTTATCATTAAGTCTCCTTTCAATAGAAGTCTAGAATATAGGAAATATTCTGGAAGTCAGACTCCTTCATTATAGACGAAAAAACTTAATTTAGGTTTCCACTTTTCATAATTTTGGTACTTGCACGGTTTGACCAGCAGGTTCCTGAATCCTTTCCTCCTTTCTTGCGGGAGTCGCTGTCCCCTCATTTTCATGCGATATGTAAACTACTTACATATTATGTATAATTTTTCAAAATCAGTGAACGCATTAGAGAAGCAGTCCCAAAAGGTCGATGTAATCAATGACTGTCGGCACAGCCTTTATTTTTGCATTTCCCTACATATTTTCACTATATGTTCTTTTCAAGAGGAATCTTCTTTCTGTTTTTATACTATCTTCACATTACTTATTGACTGCGACGTTCACCTTTTAGAATATGAGGCCTAGTATATGCCTTTTTCGCGACGAATCTCACTCTGCCGGCCATAGTTCCGTCTAGTAAATGCCTTTTTCTCGACGAACCACACTCTGCCGAGCCTAGTTCCGTCTAGTAAATTCTTTTCCTCGATAAATCTTACTCTGCCGGCCATAGTTCATCCTTCGTGGAGTGGAAATGATAGACTCAAAAAGAGGGTATCCCAAAATACTTTTGGGACGCCCTCTTTTTATCCATCCCATGAAATAACAATTTTTGTTCGATTCTAGATATTCGATAGTGTAATTTTACGTTTTTACAACCGACGTAAAAAAAGAGGATTATATTAAATATTATATTTGCAAATGCCGTAGTTTATCAGGATTAGCAACCGTGTAGATTGTCTGAATTCGATTGCCGTTAAAAGCAAAGGAATACACATATTGTAAGTGATCATCGGTTGTTAAAATCAGTCCTGGCAGACCGTTGACAGATATATAGTTTATGGTGAACTTCCCTGCATACATTTTCATTAGGCTTCGGAGCAATTGAACCACTTGGGCCGCACCGAAAATAGGTATTTGTGCGGCTTTTACTTTGCCGCCTCCATCTGAGTACATGGCGACATCTTCGCTGACCAGGTCTAATAATTGATTGACGTTCCCATTTAAGATGGATTGTACAAACTGTTTTACTGTCAATTCCGCCATCGAAATCGAAGGCTGTTTCTTAGGGTCATATTCCATGCTTTTTTTCGCACGGTGAAAAATTTGCCGGCAGTTAGCATTGCTTTTCCCAATCATTTCAGCTATTTCATCATACGAGTATTGGAAGACTTCACGAAGCAAAAAGACCGCTCGTTCTATCGCATTAAGTTGTTGTAATAATAGTAAATAGGCGGTGGAGATGGATTCCTGTTGCAGAAAGGCTTGTGAAGGATCGTTAGGTGAATTCTCTATTTCCAGCAATGGCTCCGGAAGCCACGGCCCGACGTATACCTCGCGCTTTTTTGCGGATGACCGGATCAAATCCAGACAGCGATTGGTGGCGATCTTACATAGATACGCTTTTTTGTTTTCAATTTGTTCGTGGTTGGGGATCTGATTAAAGCTTATAAACGCTTCCTGGACAATATCCTCTGAATCCATCACGCTGCCTAACATACGGTAGGCTAAGGAAAAAAGTAGAGATTGATAGGTTTGATAAAGTCCTTCCATACTCATAATTTAATTTCCTCTCTCGTATTTAGTAGGTGTGAAACGGCTCGTTTAGCGCTGGCTACTGATGCATCAACGAGCAGCTCGCCATGTGAGGCCCAGTCACCAGCAATATACAGTCCCTCAATTTCAGGAACAGCAGGACCCGGATCCTCCATTCTTTTCATATGGGGAAAATCGTGTACGACCGTCATTTTCGGCAGAAACTGTCTTATCACTAATTCATTTCGCCAACCGGGCTGTACCACATCTAACACTCGCTCCAACTCTCCCTCATCCTTTACTGCATCTGTTAGAGGACCCTGATATTTAAAAAGCGAGATCAGTTTTGTCCCATCATCACTCAAGATAGCGGGTCTTGGTTTTCCCTCCCGTGTTTGATGCGTTAAGAAAATGGGTTGATCCAATCCATAGATAAATTGGTGCTCATGTATAGGCAGCTGGCGCAATCCAACATCTAGACAGGCAACCGTAACAGGAATCGCTTGCTTGTTCCACGTATCAAGTGCTGTTTGATCGGCATGGGGGACTAGTTTGTGAGAAATGGAAGGTGGTGTAGTTAGTATAACATTTGATGCTTCTATTCTAGTGCCATCCTCACATAAAATCGAGTGTACTTTTTGAACTTGATGTTCGACTGCAGCCACTTTACAACCGGTGACCAGCTCCACTCCTTGTTGGACAGCAAGTTGACGCAGTTCTTCCACGAGTGTCCCCCAGCCTTTATCGAGATACAAAACTCCTTTAAGTGCACGCTGAACCTGCTTTAAGGCAGGACCAGCTGCGTGTAATTCAGGTGCAAGCACATAAGTTGAAGTTCTGAGCAGTGCATAGAACACGTTACGCAGCATTGGATCGTTCAATTGAGTTTCAATCCAGTCACGGATACTAATCTTGTTCCAAACGCTAGTGTCCATTTTTCCAAATTTAATTAACCATTTCGCTAATTCGAGCTTTCCTCGCCAACTTAGGAGCGGCGTTTGAATGAATGTGGAGGCGTCCATTGGTAATGGCAATAATTGTTCTTTCCACATGCCGTATGCATCAATAGACGGTGTGCTTCCCTCAAGTCGTAATCCGAGTTCGCGGAATGCTTCATACGCTTCACCTTTATACAGTGCATGCGCGCCCAAATTAAAATATACACCATTCTTTTTGTTGGTGATGGCTCTGCCACCCAATTGCTTTTGCTGTTCCAATATAATCGTTCGTTTCCCTGTTTTGGCTGCATAAATTGCAGCCGTTAAACCCGCAATTCCCCCGCCTACAATAGCTACTTCATATTTTGTCATTGTCATCATCCTTTTCGAGTATTTACTACTATAACGGGCGAATGAATGATTCTGTGACAAAATGGAGGCGAAAGTTTTTTAAAACTTCAATTCTCCTATGGCTATAATGTATCTCTTCCTGATTGGAGAACTTCTTAAATCAAAATAAAAAGGATAGATGAGCAGCTAAAAACTCAATCTATCCTTTATGGATCGGACTTCCCTTTTTTTAACGACTTTTATATATAGCATATAATTTCCCTGCAGGTCTGGAAGAATCTCTATATTGGATGCCAACTATGCCGTTACCATATCCTTGAGCTATTTTAAACCATACTCTGCACACGTCATAACCACATCACTTTGAACTGCAACGGGTTCCCGCCATCAACTGAAATTAAATTGCCGACTGACCTTGCTATTATACTAAGTCCTTGCCGTCATCCCATACCCAGATTGCTGGAGTTATTGCAACAGCGGTTTGCTCTGTTAGTTTTTTCATTTTCACTAGTTCCTTCTATTATAAAAGGGTTAGCTTAGGAACTTTTGGTAACCCTCTTCCTTAACCTTCTTATGCTGGTGGGTCAATTTCGTCTTCTTCAATACGTGTTTCTGCATATTGAATATCTTTCCTAGCACTGAAGCGATCTGCCTTTTCAAGGCTGACAGTAATATTGTAGTCAGGGATCCCAGCATATTTTTCATAGCGGCCCCTTGGCAATAGGAAGTTTCCTTCCGGGAAGTGGACCTGGACATTACCGCGGGAGATGTCTACAAACCTTGCCCTTCCCTGGAATACACCGAATCCGTTGTATACGACGACGCCTTCGCCTTCAGCAATGCTGAGTTCCTTTGCATCTTCTTCATTCATTAAGACATCATATCGGCCAGCACCGTTCAATGGATCAACTTCATTGTAAACCATGGAGTTGAACTGTTTGCCGCGTCGAGATGTAACAACAAATTGGCCTTCTTTTTTACCGAGATCAGGGATATCAACAGCAATCAGATTTCCTCGCCCATCCGGGGTAGGGCAAATACCATCCTCACACAACCAGGCGCCGCCCCATTGGAATACATCCCCTTCATTTTTCAGGTGTTGAATCCCGTCATAGTTAGGGTTGGCTAATGCAATTTCGTTTCGGATTTCCTGGGCGTCCTTGAAATCGATTGCTGCTGCTTTTTCTGGCTTCACTCGCCTAGCAAGATCAATGTAAATTTTCCACTCTTCACGAGCTTCTTCAATCCGATTTCTGTTGCCAGGAATTTCAGGACTGAAATAGACCATGCGTTCAGTGGACGTGGAGGTTCCGCCGCCTTCCTGCTCATAACGCGTCTTGGCGGGGAGGACAATAACCGCTTCCTTTGCATCTAACAAGGTAGACGTATTAAGGATGATGTCCTGATGAACCCGGATTTCAAGTTCGGATAATGCCTTTTCAATGAATTCAGGATCGGGCATCGTCTCCAGGAAATTACCTCCTGACATATAGTAAAGTTTGATTTTCCGTTCATGATCATCCGGCAGGACTATGTTTTCCAGGGTGACACCAACAATATCTCCCTGCCATTCAGGCAGCTTGAATCCCCACAGTGTTTCAATCCGGTCGATATTGGAACCGTAAAAATCTCCCCCTGGTAAAACAAACGGGTCTGCCCCCATTTCACCTGAGCCCTGTACGGAAGAGTGGCCGCGGAATGGCATTAATCCTGTATGTTTTCTGCCAAGATGGCCGCGTAATAATGCAAGATTGGCAACTTGCGAGATGTTATCTGTTGCAAAGGAGTGCATCGTCAGTCCCATAGCCCACGCATATACAGCATTTTTGCTCCTTGCAAGCAGCTCCGCCAATTGAATGATCCGTTCCTTCGTGACACCTGAAGAGTTAATGATGTCAACCCATGATTGCTGTTGGACATGTGTTTTTAAATCGATGTAGCCGTTTACGTGTTCTTGAACGAATTCGTGGTTAATTGCCGAACCTTTCCTGGTTTCATCCATTTCAAACCAATGCTTTATAATCCCGTGCATAAAGGCAATATCCCCGCCGATATTCACTTGGTAGAAATCATCAGCAAGCTTTGTACCGAAAAGTGCGGATTCAGGATTGGAAGGAATCCAGTATTTATCCATTGCTGGCTCCCGGTAAGGATTCACAACAATAATTTTAGTGCCTTTTTTCTTAGCTTCAAGCATGTATTTGGAAGATACAGGTGAACTGTTAGAGGCAACACTTCCCCAGAAAACAAGTACATCGGTTCCAATCCAATCAAGGTAATTGGCCGTTGAAGCCCCGACGCCGATGGAACGCTTCATGGCCGTCTTTGAAGGGGAATGGCAAATTCGGCTGGCGTTGTCGATATTGTTTGTCCCAAGGAATCGTGATACTTTCCCCGCAACATAATACGATTCATTGGTAATGCCGCGTGCAGTCAGATAAAACGCAAATTGTTTCGGATCGAGCTTCTTCATTTTCTCAGCTATCATATCCATTGCTTCATTCCAGGTCAATCGTGAGAACTTGCGCTCACCTTTCCTGCGAATCATCGGATAAGGAATCCTGCCAAGCTTGCGGAGCTCGGGGCTGCTGTATTTCCTTAGTTCATCAATATCGGCATGAAGGATTTCCGGTTTAATCGCACCGATTGTATTCAAGCGGAGGACATTCAATCTTGTTGTACAAATATGCGGGCCTGCCAATGTCTGATCCTGAAGCCCGGAAACACCTAGCGCGCAGCCATCACAAACACCTTTTGTCAGGATATTCGTGGCATACCCAAAATTGTCGCGATTGTCCCATAGTGTTTTAACAGTATCACGTATATGTTTCGGCTTTACTTTGCCAAGCCCGAAAGGAATGGGACTAACCCAATGTTCCGGTGCCGGCCTTGCCGATGTTTTCTGAGGTCCTGGATGTTTCGTTTTTCCCATATAAAACACTCCTATTTAAATCAATAAAGCCTTTCTGAAAAGAAAAACCACCGAAAACCCAGAAATTCCATAGAATTCTCAGGTGAACGGTGGTTAGTCTTTAGCAGGAACGCTGCCAAGTGCCATACCATCAATTTAATTACAAAACTTTTTTTGGATGTCTTGGTCAAAAACAAAAACTGACATTCCAAAGTCACGGTCGATATCAATATCTACGAACAACTCAACAAAATTGCAGCCAAGAAATTCTTCCATTTCCACCGGAGGGTTTTTGCGATACATGTCTTTCACCATTTCAGTTCTAGCCGATCGCAATGCCTGTTTTCCCTCGTTGGCAGATGCAATAAATTTTTCCACTGGTGAAAGGTTGCCTTCCATTTCACAAATGGCCCAGTTTTTGCAGAAAGTAGTCGTGATTTTACTTGGTCCCTTTCCCATATGCTTCTTCCGAAAGGAACGAACTAGATTGCTAAACTCCGCTTCGTATTTATTCATAATTTCCCCCTGCTCTAGAGGCATCTAATGATTGGTATTTTACCACATCCAGCCCCTATCGAAAAGAAATCAAGAAGCGAGCTTTTGTTGCTCGTTTTGTTTGCTCAACTTGCGAATGTCAAATCGGATAACGATTGATACGGCAAGTGCAACGACAAACAATGCTGCGAAATAGGTCAGGCTTGCTGCATAGCTTTGTGTTTTATCAAACATCCATGCCGCAAACATCGGGCCGGCCAACCCTGCTGCTGCCCATGCTGTAAGAATATAACCGTGAATCGCACCAAGCTGTTTTGTTCCAAACAAATCACCGATGTAGGCAGGAATTGAAGCGAAACCGCCACCGTACATAGTGTAAACAATCGAAAGCATGATCTGGAATAGCAAAGCATTTGTTGTATGAGGCAGCAACGCAAACAAGGCAATTTGAGTTGCAAAGAAAATGGTATACGTATTAGGACGGCCGATATAATCAGAAATCGATGCCCAGCCAAGGCGGCCGAAACCGTTGAATAATCCCATTACCCCGACAAGTGCAGCTGCTCCGGCTGTTGTCAATCCAATACTCTCCTGTGCCAGTGGCTTTGCAGCAGACAGGATTGCGATCCCGCACGTTACGTTGATGAATAGCATCAGCCATAGATAATAAAAACGCTTCGTTTTAACAGCTTCATTAGCCGTTAACTGTGATAAATCCTGCTTAACTTTCACTTTTCCGGATTTGACCTTTGCCTTGAATCCTTCAGGCAGCCAATTCTCTGGTGGCTTTTCCAAATAAAGAGAAGATAATGTCATAAGTGCAAGGTAAGCAGCTCCTAAAATATAAAACGTATTTGCGGTGCCAACAGATTTTATCAATGAATCCATGATCGGACTGCTGATTGCAGCCGCGAAACCAAATCCCATGATTGCAAGTCCTGTTGCCAGGCCACGCCTATCAGGGAACCATTTTACAAGCGTTGAAACCGGAGCGATATAACCGACTCCCAGGCCGATGCCGCCCAATACTCCATAAGTTATGTACAGTAGTGGCAGGGAACCAAGATTTACTGCGAGTCCTGAACCTATAATGCCGGCGCCGAAGAACGCGGCTGAAAGGAGTCCAGCCTTTTTCGGCCCGTGCTTTTCGACAAAATGGCCAAGGAAGGCAGCAGATAAGCCAAGAAACAGGATGGCAAGGCTGAAGGTGAATTGTACTTGCTTTGCAGTCCAGCCAAATTGCTCCATTAAGGGATTTGTAAAGTTGCTCCAAGCATAGACAGAGCCAATGGAAATATGAATTCCCACAGCCGATGCAGCAATGAGCCATCGGTTTTTCGTTTTCATTCCGTTCCTCCTCTTTTGTAAGTTTCTGCATGGTCTGCTTGTCTGTAGGGCAAATCGCAACAAAAAAACCGCCAATCTGTCATACATGCAAAAGGGCATGCAGAAAAAGACTGACGGTTAGGTTCCAGCAGGTTCGCTACTTTCAGACTAACAGTAATCGCTTTCAAATGTTCACCATTTAACCGAGAACAGGTTCGCTATTTCAAGTCAAATTGTGACATTTTTGTGAATTATAGAAATCTTACCATTTCACAAAGCCAAGTGCAACTCCTAACCTAATAATTTATCACTATGTGCATGTTAAATATTTTTGCTTGTGAAAATGAAAAGAATATGGTTAGATTTTAGATATTCAAAATTTTGTAACAAGTTGGGGTGAATATAATGCTGGAAGGTATGAGCCAAAAATATCAAATAACCAAATATGCCAATGGAACTTTTCTTGATGTTGAGGATGTGATTGTGAACGAATTCCCTCTGACTGTGTATGTCAATGACGTCGAATTTGCCACAATGGTCATTACTCCTACTCATTTTGAAGAAATGGTTATCGGTTTCCTTGCTTCCGAAGGGGTCATACGTACATACAGTGACATACTTTCACTCAACATTGATGAAGCTCGTGGAGTTGCCTATGTTGCATTAAAAGTGCATTCTACTACAAATCAGCAGTATTATTCAAAGCGGTTCATTGGCTCTTGCTGCGGAAAAAGCCGCCAGTTCTATTTCCATAATGACGCCCGGACAGCCAGAACCTCCATGTCAAAAACAAAGATAAGTGCATCCCAAAGCATTTATCTCATGAATGAGATGCAAAACAGCTCAGTGGTGTTTCAAGAAACAGGAGGAGTCCATAATGCAGCACTGTGTACGCCGGATGAAATCATTGCTGTTCGCACCGATATTGGCAGGCATAACGCCTTGGATAAGTTATTTGGATATAGTATTTTGAATAATATTTCTGTAAGGGATAAAGCTATTGTATTCAGCGGAAGAATCTCTTCTGAAGTGCTATTGAAAGCTTCAAAGATTGGGGTAGGAATTGTATTATCCAAGTCAGCTCCGACCAATTTGGCAATCAGACTTGCCCAAGATTTAAACATTACAGCAGTTGGCTTCGTTCGGGGCGAGTCATTCAATGTGTATTCCTGTCCTGAAAGAATAATTGATTGACTCTTCCACCACAGAGTCTAGGGAACATCTTCTTTTTAATAAAACCAGGCTTCGTTGAAAGTTTTCTGACTCTAAATGATTTCTGCAAAAGGGCAACTTGGGGTATGGGAGTATCAAACTTTCATCCAGATTTGATGTCTCATGGCCTTTTTTAAAAATGCACTTCACACTGGGTACGCTTTACTTTATGGCGTTCCTTTAATCTTCTTCAAAAGAATTTAGTAAGTTATATTGGATTCGTATATTCCATTTGCTGTGATCTAATTCCTAAAGTGTTAATTTATTTTATTAGATTCCCTCCCTACAAACCGTAAGTTTATATATTTTTTTATATTACTATATTAATGAATTATTCATGCAAACAAAAAAAATGCCCAGCTTTTGGGCAGGCAAGAAAAAATAATTGCAAGCTGCAGGAAGTGGGCATTATTTCTCTTCCTGTTTGGAGAACTCCTTAATCTTTCCTTCAATGACTGACATACTACTATTCCTTGTCTAAGTAGTTCGTTAATGAGAGTCTTCATTTCCTCAGGATTTCTTCCTAAGCGATCCAACATATAAACAAGAAGGACATCAAATCTGCCAGATTTGGCACCGATCCTAATTCTCTGGAAGCCTTTCCTGTCATCTATTCACCTGGTAGCCAGAAACACCTAAGTCTGTTCGGTTAAGTCAAAAAATAAAAAAGTCCTAATACAGTATGTATCAGGACTAGTTATGATCTCGACTGGGTTCGAACCAGCGACCCCTACCCTGTCAAGGTAGTGCTCTCCCGGCTGAGCTACGAGATCGTATTTTGTTTCCCTCTTGGTGAGGACATTTATTACTATACTAGGATTTTATATAAGAGTCAAGAGGATTATAAGATTTTTTAAAATTCATATTCCCTCTTACATTACACAAATTATATATCAAAAGTGCCTGATTTTTAATATTAAATTAATTCGCATCTCTGCAGAGTTAAATAAGTGTAAGTTGAAATTAAGTCTGCACTATCTTTTTTGAGTACACTAACGTACGGCTGCCGCCTATCAATATAATCCCATACATTATGCGGTACATGCCGCTCACACACAAGAATGATTTCCGCTCTTCCAACCCGTCCCTTTAATAATTCAAATCCGTCTTCATAAGGATTATGAACTTCAACTAAGCACCCATGCTTTTCAAGCCGGGACATGTAATCATTCATTTGCCTGGACCCCACAATCAAAATTTTGAAGTTGCCAAACGACTTATACTTCTTTGGCTTTGAATCCTTTCTATTTTCTTTTTTATTATTACTGGTTGGAGTAGAGCCATACCAGGAGTAAAAGCGGGTTATTTCCGCTACTCCTACCTGCACTCTAGCCCTTGCAGGTAAATCTGTTGAATCAGGAGGAATAATTGAAGGATCCTTAACCGGAAAACAGTTAATTTCTGCGGTGGTGGTTAAATCCGTGAATATCCACTCACCGTCTTCGAAGGCTAAATAGCCGAGGCGTTCCATGTCCTGAAAATACCTTGGATTCCTTAAAATATAAGGATTATTGGCATGCTTTTTTGATAAATGGCTTAACAGGCCCACTCTCCTCATAAACGTATAAAAGACATTCTGACCATCTCGGTAAAAATACTTTAAATTCTCCTTGGAAATATACTGCTCCAACAAGAGTAATAATTGAGGTAAGTAACTGGCACCAAACCGTTACTGGAAATAACTAATTAGCAATTCAGGATTGCTTCTTAAATTATTTTCAAAAACTTTGTATGTATCAAGTTCTCTTTGTAACTTTGCTAGTTCCTCTCTTAAGTCACCGTGTTCCTGGATCACGATTGAATCAAAATTGTCCAACTTTTGTTTTAAAGCCGTATTTTGTTCCCGCAGCTGCTTCACCTGATTGGCCAAATTTTTTTGCTTATCAGAGACTCGTTTTCTACGTTTTTCCTTTTTGAGCAGGTCGAGCTGCGACTCCAGTTCTTTTGTCTGTTTTAATTCTTTTTGAAGAGACGTATGTAACTCCATGGCTTTTATTTCAAACCGCTTGGTTACCTGATTCAACTCCTCTTGCAACTCCCACTTTTCCCTTTTCAATGACTCATTCTTTTGTTTTTCTAGCCTGTTCTCTTCTCTTAATTCATGAATAAGTTTCTTTTGGGCCTCAATCTCCTTTTGAGCCTTTTTCAACTTTTTATAGCTTTCTTTTATTTGCCTTAGATCCTCTGTTTTATCGTTTAGTTTTATCGCTTTATCTTTTATTTGAACGCGAGTTAAAAACTTTTCATTAAGAGCTTCTTTTTTCGTCTTATTTAATTCTATGTTCTTTTTTACATTTCCTTGGCGGCGGGTATCTCTAAACATTTTTGGCATGCTACCACTCTCCAAAGCGAACACAAGTTCTTTTTACCTATAATATACCATATAAAAGGAAATTTCTAAAGAAATAGGCTTAGTCTAAAATAAATTTTCTAATTTCACTACTGTATTAGAAATCATTTCCCTTGGCGACAAGTCACAGTAACATATTGGAGTATGAAGGGGCAGGTTGATAAGAAGCTGGAAATCATTAAATGAATAAAAAATAAGGGATCTACTAATTGAGTCAGTTAGAACATTTAAAGATACCTAGCCTTTTCTTTATGCGGTTACAATCAAAAAATGTGTTGGACTCCCATCTACCCTCCCTCCACTAAAATGGAGCTACCCCAATTAACACCTCACAGTTAAAATTAAACTAAATTAAACAAATGGGAGGGCATGGTCATGAAATATAAGAATAACCTTAAAAAGCTTATGGAAGAAAACAACTTATCACAATACAGATTAGATAAAATCTGCGGTTTATGTATTAATACTATAAGAAAAATAGTAAACAACCCTTATCATAATACTAATTTGAAAAGTTTAAGTATTTTAGCCGAAGTATTAGATTGCAGCATTAAGGACCTGATAGAGGATGATCCAGAAAAAATCTATTATGAAAGAACTGCAGAAAAGTATAAGGAAAACCCCCTTTTTCATCATAATCAGGTTTTCAGTCCGGAAAACCTAAACTATTTAAGAAATTTACTCCTGCAAGTTGGGGTATCCTGTAAAGTTTCATCTTATGGTCGATATAAAACTGCTTCTGTAAAAAATGAATATGAGTTAAGTTCAATTCAATTAGACTTTAATTTGCGGCTTTTAAATATTAATAATAGGTCAATTTTACAAGTAGCCAATTTTTATGTTTCAGTTAATCAAGTTTTGCTCAATGAGGCTATTATAAAAGATGCTTTTATTAAAGCATTGGAAAAATATGTTCTAAAATTACATATAAATGAAATCGAATTCTTTATTGATCAGGATTTTGAAAGAAAAACTGACAATTATTCAAATTCACAATCAGAGTTGCCGGCTGACTTCTGCTATACATTAGGGTCTGACTCAAATCTATTTATTCAAAATAACTTTGAACGATCTCCATTTTCGAAATTTGAAGACTTCCAAATTATATGGAAAAAAACTTTAAGTAGTTCTTTGACCGAATAATTCAGAACTAATTCTATAAGAAGAGAGGGTGTATAAAAATGGAAATACAATTATTATTGGAAAAAGTCATTAATACCTTATCGGATTACTATGAAAAACAGGATTCATTCAAAAATGTTTTTCAGCACGAACCAATCATGTCAAAAGCAATTGAGGTTTTTGATGAAGAAATGTTAAACATGATTGATATTGTCTTAGAATTAATTGGGATACCAAATGAGGAATCAAGCGAAAAATATTCGAGGGAAAATTGGACCAAGAGTGTTTGTAGCAACTTGATTAAAATTGCTGCACAGGATAAAAAATTTATTGTACCCGCTGCTGAGCTAATTTCTAATTGGAAGTGCCTTAGTGATTATACCTCTAAAATAGAGACTCACACATGGTTTTATTATACTCAATTACTAGAAGAACATATCACTGGATATAAAAAATGGCATGAAAATCAACAGAAGAAGGAAAAAGAAAAGGGTAAAAACAAAACTAAAACTGCATAGTATTAATTTTTCTTTATTAAATGTGATGAACGGGGAAAAACGTTCGCTGTACTTTCTGGATCCATGAGTATTGGTTGGAGTCTCATATCTCATAGGACGCTGGAGAACTTTTTTGAGTCTTATCGGAAGAGTATTAGTCACATGGAGTTTATTATTAAAACAAAGCATGCTCGCTGCAAGCATGCTTTGTCATATATTAAAAGAGTAGAGTTGATTTTGAGATGAATTGTACAATAGTAAAAAACTCATCAGGATTGGTATCAAACCATTCTTTACCTAAAGCAGTTTCTAAATTTTTCTTTCTATAAGTAAGGATATTGTGAATAGCCAGCTCCAAAGCATGTGCGTTGTCTGTTTTTATTATGATTGCTACTTTAGGTTTTTCGGGCAAGGCTGTTGAAGCTTGAGAACTTATTCTTTGGAATGGGTCCCTATCCGTTTTCCCGATTTTACATTCCCATGTATCTTTATCTTTTTCCCGATTTTTCTTGTAACTAGGAAAGTAATATAAATAAACTGCACTTGGACCCCTTCCCAAAATAATATCCACTTCATCATCTTTTGTTTTTTCTGGTTGATGTTCTCTTTCATCAGGAGTTGGCACAATGTCAATAATGTCACTTTTGTTTTCGTTATTTATTTGCCAATAACCCAGTGAGCGTTTTGTGGCGTACCCTTCCTTCACTAACCGTTCTAACGCCTTTTTCACCATTCTGGGCCTATCTTTCGCTCTGCGTTCTTTTCCACCTCTCTCTATATGGATTTTTATAATTTCTTGAATAATCGTTTTTCTCTCGACTGTGCTTCTATTAAATATTTCTAGAATAAGATCTCTACTTATAGTAGGAGTAAGATGAATATTTTTATATTTATATTCCGAATTTCCCATGTAACCTCCCCCTTTAACTCTGGTTATAATTATTTATCAATTTTGTTTCTTCATCTCTTTTAAAGTTCAGTATCGTAGACTAAGACCAACCCATCCTCACCCAAACCTACCCACTTCCATCATAAATGCCAGTTCAACTGTCCCGATTGGTCCGTTCCGCTGCTTGGCGACGATCACCTCAATTACCTGACATTCTGCCGGTTGTCCCTGGTGTGGTTGAGTCTCCTTCATCGCTCTCTCTTCTTCTTTTTTCTCGTAATATCCCTCGCGATACAGAAACGCAATCACATCTGCATCCTGTTCAATCTGTCCGCTCTCTCGCAGATCCGATAACATTGGCCGTTTGTCCTGGCGGTTTTCTACTCCTCGACTAAGCTGGGATAGCGCAATGACCACTGCATTCGTTTCCCTGGCCATTTGTTTGAGTAATCGGCTGATTTCGCTGACTTCTGCCTGGCGATTTGCTTGATGCCTGGGGTTGCCGGTAATCAGTTGGAGATAATCAATTACCACTAGAATCCTTTTTTCTTCACCGAATTCCTTTCTCAACTGCCTGACCTTTGTCCAAATATAGCTAATGTCCAATCCTGCTTGGTCGAATATTCTCATGTTTAATCTCGAAAGGATACTTATGGCATACTGGAAGTTATTCCATTCCTCTTGATTAAAGGTTTGCTTTGGGTTTCTCATCTTAATGCTGCTGATGTTGCCGATTGAGCCTGCAGCCCTTCGCAGCAATTGTCTTTTTGGCATTTCTAAAGAAAAAATAGCTGTCACATCCTCTTTAGCTGCATTCAATGCAATGTTCAGTGCAAAGGCTGTTTTCCCCATACTTGGGCGTGCACCAACGACCACTAGGTCTGACTCCTGAAAACCGCCGGTCAGCTTGTCCAGTTTGTAAAATCCTGAAGGAACTCCGGTGATTTCCCCTATGTCCTTTTCACAGTCGATATACAAGTCCACGAGCCCAGTTCTGATATCCCCAGCATCATCGGTTCCTTGCACATCTTCAATCAGCCTTAGTTGTTTGATGCCTTCGTTAAGGACATCCTTGATATCTCCATCCCGTGCCCTATCCCTAATTTTTCCGGCAATTTCAATTGTTTTTCTTTTTTGGTGATATTCCATGACTGTGTTTTGGTAGAAATGAAAATTTTCGGTGGTCGGAACACTGATTGCGATATCGGTGAGATAGCCAATACCTCCAAGGCTCTCAAGCTCCTGAATGCCAGCTTCCTCTGCAACCGTGATAATGTCAATAGGCTTACCTTTTTCATACAGCCGGCAAATGACTGAAAATATACTTCTTAATTTATAGGTATACAGTTGGATCGGTTGTACTGTGCATTCTTGCATCAGCGTTCCATCTAGAAAGAATGACCCGACAAATGCCTCTTCAGCCTCATAGTTTACCAGCCGTCCATCACCTGTTTTATAGCTATTTATTGCTACAACAGACATTATGAATTCCTCCTCTCGATCCCAAGAATTTCCCTGATCTTAGCCATATGTGCCTCGGCTACCTCAGCACTTGCTGGCCTTTCCCGCTGAAAAAGAACATAGTTCGTCTCATTGCAGTTAGGTATCGCTCTCCCAACAGCAGCCGGTTTAGAAGCAAAATCACAAATTCTAGGCGGGTATGGAGAAACAGCGGCATGGGCTAAGAGCCGCTGCTTACACTGTTCAAAGGAGGATTCTTTCAAAAGCCTGTGCCAATTGTCGACCTTTTCCTGGTCAACCACAAAATGCTCATAATAAGTCGTGATCATCTTTAATAGTAAAAACACTTCACGTTTCGTCATCAAAGCGGAAATCCTCCTCACGCAGCTTTGTTTTGGCAGTCTTCTCGTTTAAATACGATTCAAACTTTGGACCAAAAAGCGTCTCCGGCCTCAGGTACCGGCTCCACTTCGGATGATCGAGCCACTCATCCGCTTTTTTATCAATGACAGTCGTGAAATCAGACAGCCTGAACCCTTCCTTCCAGCGGGAAGTGATTAGCTTCCGAGTCTTGCCTGTCCCAACCTTATAGGACGAGTTGGTTTTTTCATTCAGGTACTCCACCACTTCAGCTACCGGAATCTTTTCCATTTCCTGTTTCTCCTGAACATCAGTCTCCGGCAGAATTTCTTCTGTGATGGATTCCCCTTCATCAAGCTCCTTCAATTTTTCATAATCAATTGTGTACCACTTAGTCTGATCCAGCTTGGATCTGTTGAAATTGCCCGATAGAACATAGCCCAGATCCTCCAACGTTTTAAACACTCGCTTGATTGTACTCTCCGACCAAAACGGGAGTTGCTGGTTCCACTCCTTATAGGTGTTATACACCCAGCTTCTCCCCTCAATCACATGAAGCTTCTTTTTCAGCCAATAATGGATTTGCTGTAGCACAATCGCTTCATTCAAGCCAATCTTCACCGCCAAAGCCGGGATCACCATCATCGGCCGTTCACTAATCAACAAATTGCTCATACAAAAACCTCCGTTTCTAGTAGTCACCACTGCATCGCGTCAAACATTATCACTCCAGCCTCTCACCTTTTATATATAGATGAGCCCCCCAAAAGGACATGGTCAAATATGAACAATTTTTGACACAAAAAATAACCCGGCTGCGATAGCAACCGGGGATGTATATATCTTTGTCGTAATCTATGAAGTACTCTATGGTATGGGGGGGTCAAGTTGAATGCAACCATTTGTTGAAAGTGCTACATTGGACAACTCAATATGGGCTTGGCATGGAATCATAACGGTGAAATGTGCATTAAGAGATGTAAATTCCAAACTAATTAGTATTGGGATTTACTTTATAATATAAAATATAATATTTTTCCGCCATTCTACGTTGCATAAAAATATATTGGCCATATAATAAAAAAGTGATACATCCGTGTACTTTTTCTCCTAATAGAATATAAAGTTTGTATCATTAATACCAATTTCCCAAGTTTTAAAATTCTCTTTTCCATGTGGAATTGGATAAAGATGTTCGTACATTGAGGTAGTAATATTATATAGCTCAATTCTATCATTTATCATATCCAATACATTCGAAAAAAAATAACTAGTAGCTAATTCATCTATTTCATAACATCTAAATTCTTTTTCTCTGTCCCACTTCTTGATAAAAACCCCATCGTTAGAAACAATATGATTTACCCCATTCTCTTTTAATAAGGCTTCAAAAAGAGCCTCTTTTAATTTTCCTTCTCCCGGATTTTTTAATGAATTTAAATTTCTGATATTGTTGTTTGCTTCACCAAAAATAAATATTCCATTAAAAATTAAATCTTTTCCAATTATTTCTCCTATCACACTAGCTTTTTTAATAGCTTCGGCAATTTTATCTTTCCCAGGATTTGATTTTACTTCTATGATCCCCAAGACACTATTAGGTTGAACAATCACAAAATCATTTTCTTTAAAGTAAAGAGGATAAGAAGGGTTATAAATAATAATATCAATTTGAGTGGAGATATTATCTCCATCTTTTACGAAGCCGGTTCCTACGGCAACGTTATTTGGAAGAAACCTTTTTAAAAAATTCAATAAAATCATTTCTTTGTACCTACCATCTTCACCCCAATGTGAAGAACCGATTAAATATCTTATTCTGTTTTTAGTGGCATTAAATTCAATTGATATGGATTTTTGGTATTCAAAAGAGCTTGGTCTCACTTATTTTCCATCTCCTCTAAATTGAATGTAAAACTTTCTATATTCTAATCTCACATTTTATCTATATTGACTTTCTTAAATCTCTTGATACTCTAACGAGGTAAAATTTCTGTTACATTTAGTAAAATAAAAGAACTTTGCAATTCAACAGAATTCTTATTGGAGCAGTAGCGTTAATAATAATTAAAAAATGTTTATTCTAGTTCATTAGTTAAAATATCATACCATATATGGCTATTTGCAATACGACTATGATCCACTAAAAACACTCGAATGTTTGCAGAGGAATTTACCCGTAATTTCTGCTGATAATATCTTGCTAATTGCTGCTCCGTTCGATTATCACTTTTGTAATGAAAAATAAAAAGTCGTTTATTTTCTTTTTCTACTAAACTTCTAAACATTCCATTGATATGACCATCATCTCCATTAAAACCATAACCGATAACGCACACACCATCTGATTGAACAAAGTGGTCGTATAACTCAACGTATTTACGTGACATATCCACCGATGTTAATGGCTTAACACCACTTTGTGTAAATATGAATGGTACAAGTATCCGGCCCTGTCTTTCTTCAACTGAGGGTTCTGTCAAAATAGCATTCTTATATGGATCATAAAACTCTTTGACACTCCCGTTTAAATGATATACTGGAATTTCTTCTATTTCTGTTCCAGCAATTACACGTTGAACAAAATTATTGTAATTTGTCGTCCCAATTGCCTTTAAATTGAAATGTTCTAATAGATTTAACAAGTCATGGTAGTACCCTGGACCTTCTGTGATCTTTAATTCATCAACTTTTACATGATTGGTAATATAACGCTGGACCGTATGTAGGAAAATGGCAATACGAGTAAACTTTGCCCAATGTGATTTCGGATTATATAAGTAGCGGAAATGACTGTCGATTAACGCTTGGTAGTCCATTGCCTGGCAATATATCTCTTCTAAAATTGTTCTCCCTAACTCCCTAAATACAGTTAGACTATCTGTATTTTCGTCAATATGAATAGGATTTTCTTCAATTACTATCTCCATGCCTGTTTGACCAACACCCTGATAATTTAAAGAAAAAATCCCAGACAAATCGTCAAATACACTTAATTCATCAGGTGCTGCAGTAAATAATTCTTCATTTAATTGGGATACTAAACTCTGCCCAATCGCACCAACAAGCAACTCAAGATAAGCTCTAACGATCCGTTTTAAAAAACGATCTGTAGGGTGTTTTTCTAATAACCTTAAAAATGCTGAAAAATAATCTGATTCAAACAGCGGAACTCGGGAAGCTAACTTTTCATTTATCCGTATGACTTGGTTATAAGTCATATCCCCAATTTGCTCCTCAGTTTCAGAAGTGAATTTTTCCCTAACAACGGTTTCACTTACTTTCCAATGATGCAATAGATTCGCAACATTACTATCGAAGTTGTCAAGGTAGTTAAGAATATAGCTTCTTCTATTTTCTAGACTAGAAGCAATAAGTCCCTCGAATTCACCTTTCCCAAATACATTTAGTCTTTTGCCACCGTAATTATCTGGAAGCCACTGAGAAGCAATTTGAGACCGCGGGTCAATGTTTTGAATTTGCTCCCTAAATGCTTCTTTATCTTCTTCGTTTGAAACTCTAAATATTTCTAAAGCGAACTTCCCGCCAGATGGTAGCCCATATCCAATTTCAGCTCCAGCACCAAAGAAAAGTGATAATGTAGGCAACTTCCAAGTCCCCCTTCTAATAATTTTACATAGTTCTCACAATATAACACAACTTTCTGAATTTTTCGATTTACAATGAAAACACACCAGCCGTTTTTGATTGGAGTATTCTATTCTATTAATTTTCACAAACAATCGATTTCAACTGGCGGTAATTTTTCAAAAACAGCCACACCTTCAGATTTACCTCATTCAGCGAGATGTTCTGGGTTTCCGTATATCCTGTGTGACTATTAGATTCCCATAGTATTTGCAAAAAAAATCATCTTGATTTATGAATCAGGATGATTAAAATTTCTTTTATTTAATATACTAATTCTTCTGTAAGTAATTCAATTTGTTCTTGTGAGTGATTAATATTCCCCTCGCCAAAAAGGTCATTTAAAAATTCAATACAGGGAAGGTTTGACTCAAGAGTTATGCTTTGCGCAAACTCGAAAGCACTTAAAGGTTTGCCTTTTGATTTATTTTCTTTGTATTGATGCGCAGTTTCAAAATTTATATTATGGGTATATCTTCTTGCTATCTCAGGATATAAATTATTCGATACTATTATTTGGTCCCAAATCCTCTGATTAAAAGTCCACATAGCATTTGTTTTTAATCCCCCACCGGAGGTTTCATAAGTTTTGGAATCAACATCATGGACTACTACATGTTTAATACCAAAATGAGTAAGGATTTTTTGGTAAAACACCATGTTAGCTTTCGAACCGGTATTTAAAACAAAAACATCTTTCATTTTTGAATAAAATCTATCTATCAGATCACGAAATATTACCGCTTCAGTATCTCCTTCCACTAATACTACTTCATCGGCAAAGAAACATTCACAAATATGAGGATTAAAACGATTAATCATTTGTAAGAAGTTTTTATCCTCATCTTCGTAAAGGTCAAATTTCACTTGATAGGTTTTGGTTTGCTTGTTTTCTCCCTTTGTTAATCTAACTAATGATGAATGAGGCTTTGCAGTATCAATCATTAAAGGTGAGTGAGTGGCACATAAAACCTGAAAAGGGCTGTCCTGGGCTAGTTTGTAAAGTTGCTCTCTTAGTGAAAAAACCGCTTCAGGATGTAAGTATAGTTCCGGTTCTTCAAATAAAATTAGATATTCTTTCCTTTTTCTTTCCAAATCCCTCTCCAATGTAGAAAGAAAACTAAAGAAAGCTTGTCTCATAACCCCATGCCCATTTTTTTTGAGGTCATACATTTCTTCAAGAATTTGTTTATCCTTAACACTAACCCCATGGGTAGCTTTTAATGTTTTAGTAATATCAACACGAATCAGGAATTGAATAAATTTGCAATCTTAAATCTGGAAATACTTCTGAAAAAAACATATTCATTTTTGTGTTAATGTTATTTATATCGCTAGATTTTGAGATGTCGTCTTTAAGTTCATTTAAGCTAATAATAATTTTATTGTATTTCTCTGAGTAATCACTCTCTAGTTTCTTTATATGTTTTTTGGTAATGATGTCATTAATTTGTTTTTCTAGTTCTTCTGCAGTAGTAACAGCATTAATAGGGATGGCCGTAGGGGCATACTTCTTAAGCAAAGTATCAAAGCCTCCAAATCCACCATCAACATAGCAATGCGTATCAGGGTTATAAGTTTGTTTCTTTCCTTCATTATCAACGTTATTCCAAACCTTTTTTATTTTTACCGTTCCGTCGCTCTTGTCTACCCATTTATTAATCCATTCGGGATCATCTTTACTTAGTGATTTATCTTTGGAATCACTGTCTTCTATCAAAAATACGCCCATAATTTCAATTGGAATGTTGGTGTTCTTATTATAAAAATCTTCAATTGTGGACTTCATCTTGGGTTCAACGAAAAAGTTGTATGCATCTAAAAAAGTAGATTTACCAAAGTTATTTTTACCAATTAAAAATATGATATCCGAACCCTCGAAATCAATAATATTTTCTTCACCCTTTAACCCCCTAAAATTATTTACTATCAATCTTTTTAATCTCATAGATCGACACCTCCTAACATAATATTAACAAATATTATCATGGGAGGAAATTTAAACCAATAATTTTGTAGAAATTTTTTCGGATTTTCACATTCACATTTATAATCAAAAAGTATAAAAAACCTAAATCTGCATTATATCGCCTTTAGATGTTAGAAGCTAAGTGAATTGGAGTTTGGAATAGTGTATTGCCTGGATAGTAAGGAGTATATGGAAATCTATTAAATAAAGAAAACAAAACACTCACGCTTAAAAGCCTGAGTGTTTATTGATTACGGCCACCCAAATGTACCACTTTTGACATAGTTTGTACCACTGAATGACAGAGAATTTACCACCAAACGCCAAGCCACTTACCAGTACTCCTGAACTAGTAAGTGGTTTATATATTCATGTAATCCGGTTTCGTATATAGCCTACACCCCGTGACAGCAAAAGAGCCACAGCGTAGCTGCTTGCCATTGACTTTGACCTCCGATTCTTAGAAATCGGTGGAAGGGGACGGGGCCCCACCAGCGGCTACTTAGAATCGATTTGTCCGTGTTACCATTAGTTAATTGAGCCTCTAGGCTTTTATTTTAACAAACCCGCATTCATACCACTACACCGACAAGAGTAAAGTCAATGGTGGCGGACACTTGGGTAAACGCTATTTCTGTTGATCTTAATGCATTTTGGTAAAAAGGTTGGCAGGGGTTGGTCAACTCTTTGTCACAGAGTGGTAAAAAAGATGGCGGAGGTGGTAAAAACCTGTGGCCGTAATCATTTATTAATGAATGTTTAATTATCATAGAAAACTATCACGCTCAATATGCAGTTGAAAACAAATGTTGGATACATTTAGTTTAAAACTTGAATAATCAAACTCTCCTCCAGCTTTCTGCTCTCTAACCATGTTTTAAATTTTACTCCAATCGCCGATTAGGCCTCGGGATAATCTTCCCTCATTTCCCCTAATGATTCTCAGTGTTGGAGAAAACAGTGGTAAGCTAAAAGTCAAATAGCCCCCACCTTTAACAAGATGGGAGCTGCATATATTTTTTTATATAGAACTTATTAGTTGATCCAACTTACAGGTAGTTGCGTTACCAAAGCATTAGCTTATCCCATTGACTAAGCTAGTACATAGCAAACCGTCACTATTGCACCAAAGGCGTCTCATCCATTGAATTTGCAAGTTGGTTCAGATCGGATACTACCCCCTCTGAAACTGGGATTCCGGAGCTCAAACGTTTTTCTTCTATTGCAAATTCGATTTCACCTGGGAGGTACAGTTCCTCAACGCCAGGAGCTTTGGCTGCGTTTTTCACGTAGTTCCCCAATGTGTGGCTTAATTCCTTGAATCTGTCGACATCCATGAAGGAAGCAATGTCAATCGCAATCATCAGATGCGAAATGGATTGCTTTTGTGTGGTGTCATACATGCTCGGTATCATTTTCGAGAAATCGCCGCCAGAAAGTACGCCGGTCAATAGCTCCACCATGAGGGCGAGACCGAACCCTTTAGGGCCTCCGACTGGAAGGACAAAACCTCCATCGAGGACAGCGGATGCATCGGTTGTCGGCTTTCCTTCATGGTCTGCTCCCCAGCCTTCCGGAATCGAAACTCCGTTGTTCTTTGCATAAATGATTTTTCCAAGGGCCACATTTGATAAAGCCATATCAAGCAGGACTGGGTTCTTTCCGTTTGAAGGAGCGGCAATAGCCAGCGGGTTGTTTCCGAGCACCTTCTCGGCTCCGCCGGTTGGCGGCATAAGTGGAGCGGTATTGCTCATGACGATTGCAATCATGTTTTTGCTGGCTGCGTTCAATGCATAGTGGGCCGCAATCCCGAAATGATTGGAGTTTTTGACTGAGACGGCTCCAATCCCGTATTCCCCGGCCTTTTCAATTGCCAGGTCCATTGCCCTTGTCGCAACCACCTGGCCCGCCGAGAACTGGCCATCAATCACAGCTACCCCTTTGTTGTCTTTTTCCACCTTGATTTCGGCTTCTTTTTTGATGTACCCTTTTTGGATGCGCTCGATGTAAATCGGAAGCCTCATTAGCCCATGGCTATGAATCCCTCTTGCGTCTGCTTCAATCATGGTCGCTGTTATGAGTTCTGCCTCTTGTTTAGGTACACCTGCCTTTACTAATATCCTATTAGAAAACTTCCGCAAACTGGAAATCTGAAATTCCATTAAGCATCCTTCTTTCTCTATGAAGTTACATACCGGGTTACATTTTGATATACACCTTTTCGTCCTCAACGGTTACTTCGTATGTTTTGACCTTTACTTTCTCTGGAGCGAATATAGATTTCCCTGTCTTAATATCAAACTCCCAGCTGTGCCACGGGCATCTCAGGACTTCTTTTTCTTTTTCAAAAATATACTCTCCGACTTCATTGGATGTACATCCTTTGTCCAGCATTCCGTCGGATAGGCAAGGCCCTTTATGCGGGCAAACGTCACGGAGTGCATACACACCTCCATCTTCAGATCGGACTACGACGACAGCCTTTCCATTGACCTGGACCGGCACCTTCTGGAATTGCTGCAATTCCCCAATTGTACAAACCTGATGTTTCACTCTCTTCACCCCTTCCTTACAGCCTATAAAAGTTGCGGGCGTTTTCGAATAGTATTTTATTCTTAAGCGTTTCCGGCACTCCTGCCGGGACCGTCCTTTCAGGTGCATCGAAGTCCCAGTGCGGATAGTCGGATGCGTACATAATCATGTCTTCCGAACCCATCATGTCGATTACGTTTAAAAACTGCTTCGGAGTCAGGTCATCCCACGGTTGGGTCGTGAACCTCATGTTGTCACGGAAATAGTCGCTTGGCATCCGTTTGACCCAAGGAGTTTCTGCCCTTAGCGCCTTATACGCTGAATCCATCCTGTGCATCATGAACGGCACCCACTCGAAACCTCCTTCAACGAGCGCCACTTGGAGGTCAGGGAATTTGTCGAATACCCCGTTTGTGATTAGCGAGATGGTCTGTGTCATATAGGATTGGGGATGGACGGATCTCCATGCCACATAATAGCGGAGGAAGTCTCCTCCCTGGGCAGTAATCGATGCGGATAAGTGCATGGCAACCTTTAACCCGTGCCGGTTTGCCGCTTCAAAAATCGGATGATACATCGGGTCTCCCCAGGCAAAATCCGAGATTGGCAACATTACCTGTACCATTTGCGGGTGGGAAGCAACCCGCTCGATTTCCCTTACGGCAGCAACTGGATCCTGAGGAATCGTAATGCTTCCGAGCAGCCGCTTATCTTTTGAAAGCCAGTGTTCAATCGTATAGTCGTTATAGGCAGAGGCACGGGCTGCTGCAAATTCATACCACCCTTTTGCAACACTTGCCTCATAAAACCAGCCTGTGAGTACGGCATATGTCATGTTGTGCTGATCAAGGAGCTGTTTCTTCAGCAGGTTGTAATCGCTCCCTGGTGTCGACCCGTCACTTGGCCTCGTGTCCATCCTGTACTTCGTTTCTTTCCGGATTTGGTTAAACGGAATGCTTCTTTCCGGAACCCACCCATAATCCCTTATGTACCGTTGCCAGTGCTCGGACATGTATGGAAGCAGGTCCCTTGTTGATTTGATTTCATGATGTACATCCGTATCAATAATGCCTTGAACTTTTTTTACAGGCTGGTTGCTGGAATTTTCTTTTACCTCGATACTCATCGTTTATCCTCCTTTTAATCTACCTTAAGGACAATTTTCCCTTTGTTTTTGTTTTGTTCCATGTACTGATGGGCTTCATTGGCTTCCCGCCAATTGAAGACTTTATCCACCACTGGCAATAGGCTCCCGTCACTAAAGCGTGAAAGCGCAAATTCTTTAAATTGTCTGGTCAATCTTGATTTATCTGCAACGCTTCTTGACCTGAGTGTGGAACCAATCAGAGAGGCTCTTTTTCTCATAAGAGAGCGGAGCGGAACATTTTCGACGTCATAGCCTCCCATTCCGCCGATAACTACCCAGCGGCCGTCAAGAGCAATTGAACTGAGATTTTTTTGGAAGTAAGATGCCCCGACCGGATCGAGAATAATATCGACCCCACGGCCACTCGTAATCTCCTCGACTCTTTCAGAAAAATCTTCTTCTTTATAATTGATAAGGTGCCGAGCACCAAGTGTTCTGCAAAACTCTAATTTCTCCTCACTTCCGGCTGTTGCAATTGGAGTTGCTCCTGCCGCGATTGCAAGCTGGATGGCAGCAGTGCCGACGCCGCTTGCAGCGGCATGAATCAGGACAATATCTCCTTCTTTCATTTTTGCCATATCGAACAAATTCAGGTATGCAGTCAGGAACGCTTCCGGTATGGCTGCCGCCTCGATGAAATCCAGCTTTTCAGGTATAGGAATACATAAACCCGCTGAAACTTTCACTTTCTCGGCATATCCGCCGCCTGCAAGAAGGGCGCATACTCGATCACCTGCCTGGAACTCTTTAACGTTCTTTCCAGCCTCTTCTACAACACCGGAAACTTCAAGGCCGATTATTTCCGATTCACCAGGCGGGGGAGGGTATTTCCCTATTTTCTGAAGCAGGTCTGCACGGTTCAATGCGGCTGCGTTTACTCTTATAAGCAGTTCATCCTCACCGGCCACTGGCTCCTCACTATTATCGATATATAATTGTTTCGTATCGTCATCCACAAATATAGCTTTCATTCATTTACACATCCTTATATGAAAAAAACCCAGCAACAAAGAGAGGTCCTCTCTTGTTACTGGGTTTTATCTACTACTTTGAGACAAATTTTGGTCTGCCCCCATAGATAACCAGACTTATACTTTTATTCTTGATTCCTGGTACCTGTCCCATGCTGAGCGAATGGCTTGAACAACCGCACCCTGGGATGGTACGAGACAATGTTTTTTAACCTTTTCCAGAAGCGGGGCAATACCGTCTTTCGTGTCATAGCCCCTGACTAATGAACTGATATACGTGTCCATCAAGTCAGTCAGAACGGTAAACTGTGCATCTTCAATCACACCCGTCTTTGTATTGATGACAAGTACGACACCGATGGTCTTGTACGTTTCATAAACGGTCGTCCCTTTTGGGCCTTGTGCAAATCCTGTGACTAGGATCGTATCATCTGTCTTCATAGGAACCCCTCTGTCTAAAAAATTATTATATTCAAATTATATTATAATCTTAAAACAGAGAGTTCTTCAACCGATTTCAATCCTAGCCCATGAACCGCCCGCCATTTATATCGAGTACTGCACCGGTCATATAAGCGGAGTCGTCGCTAGCCAGGAATGTAACGGCCCTGGCCAGCTCCTGATTCGTGCCAAGACGCCCAAGAGGAATTGCTCCAAGTACCTCGCTTTGTTCCCCATCAGGCATATTTTCCCACGTCTCTTTCAGACGATCCCCTGAAATGACAAGACCTGGTGCTATAGCATTCACCCGGATTCCAGCATTTCCAACTTCCATGGCAAGCCGCCTTGTAAACCCAATGACTCCCGCTTTTGCAGCTGCATACGAGACTCCTGTTACAATACTGGCAGTCCTGCCCCCAATGCTTGCAAGGTTGATAATGCTGCCGCCGCCATTTTTCTGCATCGCTGGTATGGCTGCCTGGGATACCAGAAAAGTACCTTTCAAATTGACATCAAGGACGAGGTCCCAATGTTCCTCCATAATATCCTCTAATCTTTTAGGTGTCCTGAGAGCACCGCCCGCATTATTGACAAGAATATCGAGTCTCCCATAAGTATCGGCCACATATTCAATCATCGAAACAACCTGATCCTTATTTGCAACATTCGCTGCAAAACCATTCACGTCATGGCCTTCGTTACTTAAAGTTTCCACTGCATCCCTAACAGTTTCTTCATCTATATCGTTTATAACAACGCTTGCTCCTTCTTTCAGCAGATCGGCTGCCATGCTGAACCCGAGGCCTCGCGCTGAGCCTGTAATCAGGGCCACTTTTCCTTTCAGCTTCAAAGAAATCTCTCCTATATTTCAATATCCGTTCCAAGAATATCTTTCTTGTTTTTGAATCCCGCAAGAATGGTGCCAACAAGGATTAGCCCCGTCACAACAATAAGCACAGCTGAAATCGGCCTTGTAAAGAAGATACTGGCGCTTCCATTGGATATCGCAAGGGACTGCAGGAGCGATGACTCAATCTGGCTTCCAAGTACAAGCGTCAGCACCGTTGCAGCTATTGGCAGTTCGAGTTTTTTCATAAAATATCCGATAACCCCGAATACCAGCATAAGGCCAATGTCAAAGACGCTGTTTTTTACTGTATAGGCTCCTACCATCGTAAACATCATAATGAGAGGAAGCAGAATTTTATACGGAACCTGAGCAACTTTGCCCCAAAGGTTTGCAAGCGGCAGATTCATAATTAGCAATATAATGTTGCCGATAAACATACTAGCAATGACTGCCCAGGCAAAGTCGGCATTTTCCCTGAACAGCTTAGGCCCTGGCTGAAGGCCGTGCATGATAAAGGCCCCGAGAATGACGGCAACAGTTGGTGAACTTGGAAGGCCAAGGGTGAACAGCGGGATGAGAGAGCTGCCGCTTGTTGCATTGTTGGCAGTTTCGGGCCCTGCAACTCCTTCGAGAGCTCCCTTGCCGAATGAGTCTGGGTTTTTCGAAACTTTCTTTTCCAGAGAATACGAAGCAAGGGATGAGAGGACGGCGTTTGCTCCTGGCACAAGCCCGATTAAAAATCCGAGACCTGTACCTCTCCCTATTGCCTTCATAGTAGGATTCCATTCGTCACGGCGCGGGAACAGACCTTTTACTGCTGCGGGTTTATCCGCTTTATGCTGCTGACCCGAGTTATAAAGAATTTCAGATATCCCAAAAAGGCCCATGGCTACAATAACAAAATCAATACCGCCGAAAAACTCCGGCTGTCCAAACGTGAAACGTGTGCTTCCTGAAATTGGATCAATCCCGACAAACGAGAGCAGAAGCCCGAAAATAGCAGCTATTAACCCTTTGACAAGCGACTTCCCCATCAGCCCGACAAGCATCATCAGGCCAAGTATCATCAGGGCGAAAAACTCCGGAGGCCCAAATCTTAATGCAAATTCAGCCAGAGGAGGACCCAAAAAGGCAAGTCCAAGAAGGGCGGTAATGCCGCCTATAAATGACCCGATGGCCGCGACTCCAAGCGCAACACCCGCCCTCCCCTGTTTGGCAAGCTGATGTCCGTCAATCGTGGTGATGACACTTGCAGCCTCACCTGGTATGTTGATCAGAACGGATGTAATTGTTCCCCCGTACATTGCTCCGTAATAGATACCGGAAAGCATGATGATAGCGGAAGTTGGTTCCATCCCGTATGTAAGTGGAATGAGAATTGCAGTACCTGCAACTGGACCAAGGCCCGGCATGACTCCTACAAACATCCCCACGGTTACCCCAAGGATACAATACAACAGGTTCTGCCAGGTCATTGCCTGGGCAAAACCATTCAGCAATAAGTCAAATGTTTCCATGCTACACTCCCTTTACCACCCAAGTGAATTGACCGGCAATGGGATCGCCAGTGCTTTTGCAAAGATGACAAAAATAAACAGCGAGATTCCAACCGACAATGAAATCGTCCAATACCACTTGAACGTTCGGTACATAAGCAGGATAAGGCAAAGCGCCCCGGCGATGACAAACCCTGTTCTTTCCAAAAGAAGGATGAACAGTGCCATTGACAGGAGAATCATCCAAAAATCCAGTCTTTCTTTACCTTTGGGTATAAGCTCACTGAGATGCATTTCTTCTTTTAAACTAATGACCAAGTAAAGGACCGAAAGCACGAGGAGCAGAATGCTCAGCCAAAAAGGGAAAAATCCAGGCCCGAACCCGAGTGGTCCCTCATAATCGACCTTGGTGCTTTGGTATAAAAAAACCGATGAAAAAATTATCGTAATGACAGCTGCCCAACAGCCCGCCTTCTGCATAGTGTCACCCCTCTGTAAATGATGGTGGAGGGCCGGACGGGTGACCGCCAGCCCTTTCTTTAGTTCTAATTCAACCCAATTGCTTCAAGGACTTTTCCATTTTCTTTGTAGTCATTATTAATGATTTCCTGGAATTCTTCCGGGCTTTTATAGACTGGTTCCGCACCAATCTTTTTTAGCTGTTCGATTGCAGTTTGATCTTCGAGTGCTTTCTTGAATGCATCGTGAAGTACTTTCACTAGATCATCGGGAACCTCTGAAGGGGCAACGAGCCCTGTCCAGACATCTGCCTGAACATCAATGTCTTTTTCAGTCAATAGCGGAACATCGTTCAGTTCTTCAGGCTTGAATGTACCAGAAATCCAAATTGGGCGAAGAGTTCCTTCCTCGACATGCGGGATTGCTTCCGGTGTCTGTACGAGGGCTCCCTCGATATTGCCTCCAAGGAGTGCGGTAAGAGCAGGCGCCCCACCCTTAAACGGAACATGTTTGACCTTTATGTCAGTCTTGCTCGTCAGGTTTTCCATTGTAATGTGCTGGGTTAACCCCGCGCCGCTTGTTCCGTATGTGAACTTGTTTGGATTCTTCTTTACGTACTCCATCCAGTCCTCGAATGTCTTAATCGGTGAATCCGATTTGACCACCAGCACATTTGGAGTTGCAACAACCTGAATAATCGGCTTGAAGTCGGCTGGTTTGTACGCTACTTCCTTGGAGTGAGTTTTGATTGTGAGCGGTCCTGACGTGGCCATTCCAATTGTATAGCCGTCTCCTTTTGCCTGGGCCACATCGTTCATTCCGATTGTTCCTGCTCCCCCATCTTTGTTGACGATGGCGACAGTTTGTCCGTTAGGAAGGTATTTGTTAGCAACCGTGGCAAGTGCCCTTGCTGCACTGTCAGTTGTTCCGCCTGGAGCGAACGGAACAATCATCTGAATCGCTCTATTTGGATAATTGGATTTTTTCCCTTGGCCGCCTGTTTCCCCGCTGGCATTATCGGAGCTGCAGCCGGCTAATCCAAATGCCAGGAGGGCTGCTGCGAATGGAAGAAATAGCTTTCTCTTTTTCATAAACATATCCCCTTTATTAAAATGTACTTTCTGCGGCAATCTTGTTTTTTACAGTGACAGGATTTGAAAGAATTCCAATCCCTTTTATTTCTGTTTCGACAACATCCCCATCATATAGAGGAGAGACACCGGACGAAGTTCCAGTGATAATAACATCTCCCGGTTCCAGCCTCATGACATGGGAAACGAATGAGACAATTTCTGCTGTTGAAAAAATCATGTCACTCGTATTGGAATCCTGCCTTGTTTCCCCATTCACCCTTAAGGAAATAGGGCAGTTGTCAGGATCTACATCCGTTGCAATGACTGGGCCTAATGGTTTATAGGTTGAAAAGCTTTTTGCTCTAGTAAACTGGCCATCTCTCTTTTGCAGTACACGATCCGAGACATCATTGCAAACAGTGTAACCGAATACATATTGAAGCGCTTCTTCTTTACTTACGTACTCAGCCGTTTTGCCAATTACAATTGCTATTTCTGCTTCATGTTCTGTCCTGTTTTCAGGATTGGCCAGCTTAATTTCATCATCAGGGCCAACGACTGCAGTAGGTGAAACGAGGAACATCATCGGCTCTGCCGGAAGCGGTTTGTTCACCTCTTCAGCATGCTTTTTGTAATTCAGGCCAATCGCCACAAGTTTTCCGGGCTGCAAAGGAGCAAGAAGTTTGACCTGTGATACAGGAAGCCTTTCCGAAGTCACTTTGTAGTTTTCAAATATGTTTCCGTTAACCTTAACGATGTCTTCCCCTTCCAGCAGCCCATAAGAAATGGAATCGCTTTCTAAAAACCGTACAAATTTCATGTGATTTCCCCCATCCTTCTAAAAACTTCAACAAAAAAACTCAAAGACAAACAAACCCTACTCCTGGTTTGCATGCCGCTGAGTTATACCTACTTATTGAGAATCTACTTTTGGTAGTCCCCCAATAGATATTCAGCTGAACATATTACTAAATTCCTAATAATCTGAATTTTATCACGCAATAAAAGACATTGTCAACGTGCAAATAGTATTAATACTCAAAGATTGTTGATTTTAGGAGTATTATGTCGGATTATTAGATTCATTTTTTACAAGGGATAAGAGGATTCCATAAAGCAGCGCTGTCCGTTCAGCGATGCTAATCTTTCGAAGGAACTCATCCGGAGAATGGGCAAAGCCTCCGAAAACTCCCAGTCCATCAAGTACCGGAACCCCTGTGCTTGCAGCAAAATTCCCGTCAGACCCGCCTCCGGTCGAAGCTTCCGTCAGGTTGATGCCCAACTGTTCTCCCAGTTTTTTTGCCAAGTAAAAGAGTTTTTCAGTTTCCTCCCCCCTTTCCATCGGAGGACGGTAAATACCTCCTGTAACTTTTAACTGAGTTCTCGGATTTACAGGTGAAAGATTCCTTAATGCTTCTTCTATCCTTACAGCCTCTTCCCTATTTCCCACCCTGACATCGATTTCAGCAGCTCCATATTCAGGGACGACATTGAATAGTGTGCCTCCCTTTATTTCACCGGTATTGATGGTCGTTCCCTGAACAGGGTCTGCAAGTCCGGAAATATACACTATCTGCCGGCACAGTTCCTCGATCGCATTTGCCCCGTCCCCAGGGTTAACACCTGCATGAGCGGATATGCCCTTTACTGCAACCGTGAACCTGCCGCCGCCCTTTCTTGCCGTTTTTAATGAGCCGTCTTCTGTTGGCGGCTCCAGAACCAGGACTGCCAGGCTTTTTTTCGCCTCTTCAATCACATACTGCTTCCCGTTTGGACTTCCAATTTCCTCGTCAGAAGTCAGGAGCCAGACAATTTTTACACCGGGCGGAAAGTCCCCCTTCTCCTTAAGCAACGTGAACACGTGGTACATCATCACATAGGAGGCTTTCATGTCATAAACACCAGGGCCGTATACTTTTGTTTCATCCACCTGAAAAGGCATTTTGACGAGAGTTCCGCGAGGATATACGGTGTCCAGGTGGGACAAGACGGTTATTTGCTGATTCCCTTCTCCCCAACTCACCTTTAAATGGTTTCCGTATTTTTCTTCTTGAATGACTTCCATCTGGACCGGAAAAACGCCGAACGTCTTTTGTATTTCCGAACTGAGTCTGTCTACTCCTTCTTTATCATAGGAAAAGCTCTCAATCTCAACAAAGCATTTCAAAAGGCTGATGGAGCTTGCTTCTTTCGATTGAATTTCCTGCCTGACTTCCTCCAGGTTCATACCGGCACCTTCCACTCATGCTCTGCCTTTTCTCCGTTCAGGACATTCAGGATGTTCCTGGCAGTAATCATCCCAACCTCCTCAAGGGCATCAACTGTATAACCGGCCATGTGCGGAGTTCCAATAAAATTTGGAAGGGAAAGAAGCGGCGAACTTCCCACTGGCTCGTTCTCAAATACATCAAGAGCTGCTCCTGAAATCTCTCCTTCTTTTAAAGCATCGTAAAGAGCCTTTTCGTCTATGATTCCACCTCTTGCAGTATTAACAAGGCAGGCGGTTTTTTTCATTTTTTTAAAAGCTTCTTCGTTAAACATATTTCTGGATTGTTCATTAAGGTCAGTATGTATGGTTATGAAATCCGATTCCTTTAGCAACGTATCCCAGTCTACATATTTCACACCAGACTGGATCAGTTCTGGATCCTGGTATGGGTCGAGGGCCAGGATTTTCATATCAAAGCCTCGTGCCCGCCTGATCGCTTCCTTCCCAATTCTTCCTGTACCGATAACCCCAAATGTCTTCCCGTATAATTCTACTCCGACCACCCTTGGCCAGGAACCTTCCTTCACTTTTGAATAAGATTCCGGAATTTCCCTTGCGAGGGAAAGAAGAAGACCGAAAGCGAGGTCAGCGACTGCATGGCGGTTGGCCCCTGGTGCAAAGGCGATTGTAATCCCGTTATCTTTAGCGGCCATCAGATCGATATTATCCACTCCGGCCCCATGCTTGGCAATGACCTTTAGCCCTTTTGCCCGCTCCAGTACTTTTTTCGTAATTTTCTCAATACCGACTATTAACGCGTCTGCATCAATCAGCGCTTCAGCTAATTTTTCTTCATTATTTGCGATTGACCCGTCAAGAATGGTAACGGTGCATCCTTCGCGTTCCAGCATTTCAACTGGTTTTTTTGAATATTTCCCGAATGTCGGGGATGATGAAACAACTTTATACATTCGTAATCCTCCTTTATATACCGACAAGCTTTAAGTAAATCGGAATGATCAGCAGCATGAACATGACAAATAGCAGGTTCCAGCGGACAGATACTTTTAACAAATCTTCTTTTAAAAGGGCAGAAAGAAGGTTGTTAACAGTTGTTGCTGGGCTTATCGTGTTTGAGATTCCCCAGCCGGACAGAAGCAGGATTGCAAAAAACTCATAGGAGTATCCAAGTTTCAAAGGATCGATGCTCGTTGCCAAAATCGTTACAAGGACTATCGGATGAAGACCCATGATCGACATTGAGACGATTGATATAGTAATGATATAAGCGATCATCAGGTCCATGTGCGCGGAGACAGCGTTTAACCCATCAATAATATGAACGCTCCAACCTGTTTTGACGAAAGCACCGCTAAAAAAGCCTGAGATTAAAAACAGGACAATTTCCTTTTTCATTCTTGGAATCCCTACAAATATATGAGTCTTGAATTCCTGCCTGTAGCTTTCCCTTTCCCCTTTTAACAGGCACCACGATATCGGTAAAAAAGCTGAAATCAAGCAGATAATGAGTGTCATATTCAAAGAGGTCATTTTTTCAACGATTAGAACTCCGGACACCATCAAGAACAAAAGGAAAAAAAGTTCTCCCACTTTCTTCTTTGCCTTTCTCATTTCTGCATCTTCATGAATGCGCTCCCTTGGTGGAACCAGCTTAATTTTATATGGCTGCTCGCATACGTAGCTTAACAATATTGCAATAAAGCTCAGTCCAAGGGAATAGATGAGGATATCCCCCCACTTGATTGGAAAACTGCTTAGGATAAGGGCCATTGCTGAAAAATAGGGTGACCAGAATATAGCGCTGACAAATCCCCTGTTGATGCCTGCTGCTACAAGCCTATTATTATTGATATTCGATGCTTTTGAAATTTCATAGACAATCGAAATCGATCCTATGTTTAAGACAACACCCAAGAAATGGGTTAATAAACTGCTGCCGGCAAAAAAGTAGTTCGGATTGTTCATTCCTTTTGATACGACCATCTTCAAGCTTTCGATATATCCTCCTGTTCGGACCGGTATGCCAAGTAGGGGAGTGAAAAGGAAGATGGCCACAAGGGTAAGGTTAATCCTCGCCGCATTCAGCCACTCCTCTATTGATGCCTGGTTCATGGTCATAAAAATTATCCCAATGATTAACAGTGTAAAGCTTATTATCATGAGAGACCCTTGTGTCCGTGGAAGTACCAAAAAAATCACCCCGATAATAACAAGGGAAACAACTACTTTTACGGTTCCAACAGGAAATACCTCAAGAAGGACATAACCAAAAGCAAGAAAACTAATCAACAGTCCCTGTCGTGCTTCAACTCCTGAGAATTTCTTCTCGATGGATGTATTCACTTTATACTCCTTTCTACTGCAAATAAAAAAACTCAGTCCACAGGCGTGGAACTGAGTTTTTGCTTCATGACGAGACTTTATAAGAGTCTCCCCCGAAAAAACCCAAATAGATTTCTCTCATTGTAATAAAGTATTGAGAATATTTCAATTAATTAGCAAAATTATTTTTTGGCTCTTTTATTTTTCGATATGAATCTCGAACAAAATAGGCTAGTGAATTCACACTAGCCCGTTTGGCACCTCAAATCGGAACGGTAACTTTTTTATTGTTTTAAATATTGGTCCAGAAATTCAAGTACAGCCCCATATCCTTTTATCCGGTTTTCCTTTTTCATGAAGCCATGCCCCTCATCCGGAAAGACGATGTACTCTACCGGAATATTGTTCGTTTTGAGGGCTTGAACAATTTCGTCGGATTCCACTTGAAGCACACGCGGATCATTGGCTCCCTGCAGGACAATGAGGGGTTTGTTAATCTTGTCGGCATGGAATAATGGAGATATGCTTCGGATGTAGTCTGTTTGGGTGTATGGGTTTCCGAGTTTTTTATAAAGTGCATCGCGGAAGCTTTCCCACCAGGCTGGAATGCTTTTCAGTGTGCGTTCCCAGTTGGATACTCCAAAAATGTCAACACCTGCCTTAAACTCGTCTGGCCTGAATGCCAATGCGGCCAGGACCATATATCCGCCATAACTTCCTCCGATGATGCCGATTTTTTCGTCATCGATTTCAGGTTGGTTTTTCAAAAAGCCTTTCGCCTGGATGCAATCCTCCAGATCAATTTCCCCATGCTTCAGGTCGGCTGCGCTAAAGAAAGTTTTCCCATATCCCGAGCTGCCGCGGTTGTTCACTGCCAGGACAGCATATCCATGATTGGCAAGATACTGGAACAACGGGTTATAATCGGTTCGCGATTGCCCGCCCGGACCGCCGTGAACATATACAAGAGCAGGAGCTTTCTCACCGGCTTTTACACTTGGTTTGTAATAGATTGCTGGAATCTTAAGCCCGTCAAAGGATGGATATCGGATCACCTTTGCGTCCGTTAAATCAGCTTGGTTGATTTCGGGATTCAGGGTCTCTGTGAGCTTTTTCAGTTCAGCTGTTTCAGGAGTATAAGTATATAAATTGGTTGGTGAAGTCGGGCTGCTAAACAAGAAAGAGATCACTTCCTCATCAGCTGAAAACTTTAAATCAATGATTTGCCCGCCGTGCAGCTCTGGCAGATTCAGATACTGTCCGGAATTTACATTCAACACCTTAACCACTGTTCTTGCATCAGCATTCACACTATAAACCAGATAGTTGCCCTGTTTCGAGATATGGGAGGTAACGATATCCCATTTCTCCCTGATAAATTCCTCTGTAGTTTCAGATTCAATATGATATTTTTTCAAATAAAGGAACTCATCATTTTCATCCGTTAAGTAATAAAGGCTCTCGGAGTTCCCGCTAAACCTTTGAGGAATGTTCTGAACGTCTCCATCATGCGGAGTGACATGGGTGAAGTTCTCTGTTTCACGATCAAAAATGTACACATTTGAATCATTCGCATTGGTTACTTTCCCAAGTGAAATAAAGCGTTTGTTAGGAGAAACAGACCCGAATTCATACCCTTCACCGTTTGTAAAAATACACGTTGATTCAAAGTTGGCAATATCCATTTCATATACATCCATAAACCCAGGGTTCCGTTTATTGGAACCGTAGAAAAAGCTCTTTCCATCTTTACTCCAATGATAAAATTGTGCCCGCTCCTGCTCTCCTGGAGTCAGGTCCACCGTTTCCCCATTTTCATCTTGCACATAGATATGTAAGAGTTCATTCCCGCCTTTATCACTTAAGAATAAGAAGCGGTCATCTTCCGAAAAAAAGGACGCAACTTGCACTGCATCTTCTTCGGAATGCGTAAGCTGAGTCCGTGTTCCGTCTTCAGTCGAAACATAATACGCATTATAGATGCCGGTTTTATCCCCTGAAAACAATATCTTCTTTCCATCAAAAGAAATAAAATTGCCCGCTATCGATTCCGAACCATAAAACTGTTCGAGCGTATACCGTCTTGTTTCAGTTGCCTTGCTCTCTTTTGTCATAGCCACATTCCTCCCTTTTTATAGAATAATTCTATAATTCAGCTGAAAACCCTTTAAGGCCAGTCAAGAATTTAACACCTAATTAGATTCCATTGTTCATAAACATACTTTATGAACCTTTCTAATTAGGAGGAAGTTATGGACACTTCAAAACCTAACGTAAAACCATATTTACTTACACGAAGTTTGTTCCCCGAAAATCAGGAAACACCAATTCAATTTATCGATACTGACTTTGTGCCGAATAAATTATTTTATAGGAGGAACCACTTTTCTTATCCAGCTCTTACTTACTCAAATTATTGGCTTCCAATTAACGGGAGTGTAACAAAGCCAACAGTCCTATCCATGCAGGACATTCTTCAAATGCCTTCAAAAACATTACACGTTGTACTTGAATGTTCAGGCGACAAACGAAGGTTTTTCAAACCTAAAGTATTTGGAGAACAATTTGAAAAAGGAGCGATAAGTCAGGGTATTTGGAAGGGCGTACCATTACGCTTCCTGCTTGAACGTTCTGGAATAAGAGAAGGAGCGAGAGAAGTTGTTTTTGAAGGTTATGATTTTGGAGAAAGAACTGATTTAGACGATGTTTTCCCCTATGCTAGAAGTTTGCCTTTAGAGAAGGCGCTCCACCCTGACACCATCATTGCATATGAATACAACAACAAACCGATTCCATTCAAGCATGGTTATCCTTTGAGACTGATTGTTCCACAATGGTATGGAATGGCATCCGTGAAATGGATCAAACAAATCCGGGTGATCGATTCTAATTTTACTGGTCCCTTTCAGGTAATCGATTATATGTATTACCCTAACAGAGAAAATAATAAAGATGCCTTTCCTGTTAGGGAAATCAATGTGAACTCGACTATTCAAAAGCCTTTGGATATGCAAATCTTAAATACTGGGAAACATTTGATTAAAGGGATTGCCTGGACAGGTAACGGCTTTATTTCTAAGGTGGAAATAAGTGTAGACGGCGGGAGCAACTGGCTGACTGTAACATTAGAGCCCGCTAGAAATGAAGGGTATGGCTGGCAATCCTGGTCTTATGAATGGAATGCAGCGAACAAAGGTGAATATGTGATTCAGTCAAAAGCCACAGATTCATATGGCCGGACCCAGCCAGCTAACCCTTTTTGGAACAGGAAGGGTTATGGGTATAATGCCGTTGATAAAATTAAGGTTAAGGTAGAATAGCCTTCTCTTCCAGAAACAATTGGCTATGTCGATGGGCATAAATGAAATGTTTGAGCTTACATTACCTATTATTCATGATGAAAGTAACGTTTTGATTCCCATTTGCATGCTATGAATCTAATACAGCTTAGACGTTTACAGTAGATACATGAGGTATCAGGCCTCATGTATCTACCTTGTTACGTATTGTATGGGGAACAACGTAATTCAATGGTTCAATTTATTTGTTTGCTCTTCTTTAAATTCAGCCGATAAATAAGATAATCCCTACTACAGCAAAAAATAAAGAAAGTAAATAAGCCCAGTCTTTTGTTACCACTCTAGTGGTTTGATAATAAGTTCTATCCCTTCCACCCGTAAATCCCCGTACTTCCATCGCAATAGCAATTCGTTCCGATTTTCGTATTCCTTGCGTAAACAGTGGTAATGAGTACCTTATGAAAGCTTTCCAACTATTCTTTTGCTTGTAGCCTCTCACCTTATGGGCGATTTTCATTTGGTTAAGTTCAGTTTGGAATAACGGGATGAAACGAAACCCTGCTAATAGACCGTACGCCCACTTTGGCGAAAGTTTGCATTGATGAATGAAACTCATAATTAGTAAGGTTAAGTCTGTTGTTGAGGTAAATAATAAACCATATGTAACAAACCCTAGCATCCTTAATGCAATCGTTAAGCCATGATTCATACTCTCCACAGTAATATGAAACCAGGCCCATCTCCAAATGGTTTCTTCCCCTTCTCCAAAAGCTGCCATCATCCAAAATACAAAGATAAAAAATCCTAAGTACGGAAGCAGCCTTGTTAAAATGAATGTCATTTTCCATCCTCCAAAAACAACTCCAATCAATATCCCGAGTACCCAAATCCAAAAAGTTACTAGTGGATTTGTTGTGGTCATTAACAGAAACATAACTAACAAATGAGAGAGTAATTTAATAGTTGGATTTAGGTAAGCGAGGAAGGAATCGTTTGATTTCATACAAGTACACGCTCCCCTCTTGCATGAGCTAGCTGGTAATGAAGTGGCGGAATGATCTCCGTCTCACTTAAAATAGTTTGATTAGAAAATAACCCGTATGGTGTCCCTTGATAGGCAACTCTTCCTTTATTTAAGAGAATGACTTGATCGGAATAAGTATCAACCAAATCCATATCGTGAGTAACCATCACAATGGTGGTTCCCTTTTCCTGTCTCTCCTTTAATCGCTTAATAAGTTCACTTGCTGTTTTTTCATCTTGACCGTAGGTTGGTTCATCAAGCAATAATAAAGGTTGATCAAACAATAACATGGTTGCAACACTTAACCGCCGTTTTTGTCCTACACTTAGAGTAAAAGGGTGAGAATTGTAAAGCGACTCCAATTTAAACTCCCTTAATAGTTGAACAGTTTTGGCATGAATCTGCTCTTCTTGCCAATTTCGTTGTCGGCCGCCAAAAGCAATTTCGTCAAATACTGTATCTGTTATAAATTGAAGCTCGGGATTTTGAAAAACAAAACCTGCTTTTTCATACAATTCTTTATCCGGCCATTTTTTAAGTTCCTTATTTTGAAAATGAATACTGCCATTTTTTATTGGCGCTAAACGGATCAAACTTTTTAAGAAAGTGCTTTTTCCACTTCCATTCGCTCCAACGATCGAAATCCACTCACCTTTATGGATGCTTACATTCATTCCCTTCACTATTCTCTTCTTGCCATAACCGATTTCTACATGGTCTGTTCCAAGTAAAGTATCCTTATTCACCCTTGCTTGAGAGTCTGTTTTAAGCTTGTTTGTCAGTTTGATAGATAGAGGGTGTGAGGCATTTTCGACAACATCCATCCACTTATAAGGGAATAGTTTAGGGCGCCAAATTCCTGCTTCTTCCATCTCATGATTATAATTGCGAAGAATCTCTTCTGGCTTCCCATCCGCGATAATGCTTCCGCTCTCATTAATCAAAATGACCCGATCCATCCAATCAATGCATCCATCTAGCACATGTTCGACAATTACCATCGTTTTATTTGTAGTTTGTGACATCTGTTTCAATAAATCAAATATCTCCATCCTGCCTGCTGGGTCTAATTGGGCTGTTGGTTCATCAAAAAACAATACTTCAGGTTCTAATCCTAGCAAACAGGCTAATGCCAGCCTTTGTTTCATTCCCCCTGACAGTGTTTCAATGGAAGTTTTTCTATCAACCTTTAATCCTACTTTATTCATTAAATCTAAAATGGCTGGTTCCATTTCACTTCGAGGAATCGATTGATTTTCGAGACTAAACGCAATTTCTTCATCAACACGAAGCATACAAAATTGAGAGTCAGGGTCTTGAAGCATGACACCGGCACGACTTCTTAGAAATACTTCACCGCTTACTTCTGCTTCAACATGCTCAGGAATGATACCTGCAAGAGCAGAAATCAATGTTGATTTCCCGCTCCCGCTCGGACCAAGTATTAATACCTTCTCTCCCTTATTTATCGACAAACTAATATTATTAAGGATACTAGTAGAACGATTATAGAAACGAATGGAAAGATTCCTACAGCCCAGAAACATGAATCTCACCTTTTTTTCGTTTTTCTTTTATCAATTCATATTGGTCTAAAACACCAGTCATAGCTAGTGCATCCGCTACTACCTTAGCCAGCCATCCACCAAGAATGATTCCGCTAATTATATGAATTGCTAACGTGGTAAAAAATACTTCTGTCGTGTAAAATCCAAAACCATTAGCCAATACGTTATACACCATGCCCATTATTGCAGCCAGAGCACCCGATAGCATCAACGTACTGAGGCCGTAGTGCTTGTATCTAACTATCGCGAAAGCCATCTCAGCCCCAATCCCTTGAAACACTCCTACTAACAACGCAGAAAGACCGAAATGGCTTCCCGTTAAGAGTTCCACAGCCGCCGCCGTAACCTCCGCAATAAAAGCAGCACCTGGTTTTCGAATGATATATGCAACTATTGGACTGGCAATCACCCATATCCCAAACATAAAGCCTGCACCAACTGGCCCCACGATAGCCGAAACCGGAATCCATAGAGTTGACCATCCCAAATAAATAACTCCACAAGTAACAGAGAGAATGACTGTAAGGACTACCTCCTTCATTTTCCAATTCATCTGTTTACCGCCTCCATTTTCACTGGCCATTCCTCAAGTTTATAGGCCATATCCCAAAACATATATTCAAGCTGGCAGCTGATTAAGAAGTGTTCTTTCATTTTTGCTTTTTCTTTCTCTGTTGATTCCTTTGCCCATTGATCTATCCGTGCGCAAAATTTTGGAGTAATCGAATCCGTCCGATTCCCATAAAAATGAATCCAGTCATAATAGGGGTGTGAGGAATCCGGTTCAACCTCATTTAACAACCTTTTCCCAATTTCCCAATATGTCCATGGACATGGCAATAAAACAGCCAAAATTTCACCTAATGTTCCTTCATGAGCAACTGTAAGCATATGACGTATGTAATGAAGTGCAGACGGTGATAAAGGAAATCCTTGCAGTTCCTCATATCGAACACCTGCTACCTGGCAAAAGTTTTGATGTGGATGGATTTCGCTGTTTAATATGAAGGATATTTGCCTATTGAACATCTCCATATCTTCACGATCCTCGCATTTCATAATCGCTGCCGCATAGACTCTGATAAAGGAATTCAAATACTCAAAGTCTTGTTTGACATAATGGATAAGCTGTTCCTTTCCTAATTCACCACTGGCAATTCCTCGTACAAAAGGATGTTCAAAGATAGCCTCGAAAATCGGATTTGCCTCTTTTCTCAATTCAGCCGAAAAACTCATGTTATTTCCCCCTTTAGTTTTAATAGGAAGACTTAAAATGGGGTCATTATGGAGCAGAAATGAAAAAAAACCGCTCCAAAAATGGAGCGGCCGAATATATATGACACTATATCCTTGCACGAACTCCACTTTCCTACGCTAGTATGAACTAGATCAGGTTCAAAGGGTCCAGATCAACTCTGTCTCAGCCAGTAATGGCTCCCCTAGTGGTCTTCCTATTAATATGATAATCTTTACATTACACACGCTTTTTAATAAAGTCAATCAAATTGAAAATTTAACTTAGATGAATTGCTAAAGCCCGTATCTAGCATACCAGCTAATACGAGCCTTTTTACACTGGGTTTTCTTAATCGAGATGATCTGTTGCTGCTAACTGCCATTGCGCAACCCAACCTGGATATTTATCCATCCGCAAATCCATATAATAAAGGCCAAGCCCCGCATTCTCTGCCGCCATAGCACAGTTTTGCGCTCCACATCATAAGCTCTTGATGGATCTAGCGCACGCCATTTTTTACATCCTGTTAAAATCGGCACAAAATAGAGCTGATTTAATACAAAATTTATCAATAATTGCACCAAGCAAGAATTTACCACCTTTTTGGCCTATCGTTACACAAGTTACACCTGCGCTGCCATTGTGGCTGTAAATCCTACTGATTATACAAAGTTCGGTACGTGGAAACTAACGGTTGAAGCCAGACCGAAAAGCCCTGTGAATAACATAACTAAATAGAATGCGGGATTTCATCGCAGCACCTTTCAAGACGCTCGCCTAACACGCTCTTCCCACAACGACCAATTCTGCTTAATTCTTCTAATAAACTAAGGAACGATTCTGTAATCCTAATTTTAATATTGCGATGAAACTTGCGAAAACCCACTTTCCTTTCCCCCTTACAACCCTCTGCGCATCCCCATACTACAGAGCCGCTGCGCTAGAAATACGTTATATACATGATCCAGTTTGTCCTTCACACGATAGAGTAAAACCAAAGTAAAAAAGGTGTTGATCAGTTAGAACCCCCAATCAACACCTTTAACCTTTATAGGTAACCTTTATTTTGCCTATAAATACTCTTGCTTCACGTAATTAACATCTATTCAATTTCAAATACTTCTGCGACATCGCAAAACCTCCAATAAAACTAATAAATGTTTGGAATCACACATTTCACTCTATTTACAGTAAAAGCTCTAACTCAACTGCTAAATTATACCATTCATTCTATAAATATTGTAGAAATTTGAAGAGGATCGATCGGCCTATTTTAATATACTTTGTGCCTGTAATAACGGTTTGGCTTCTATAGAAAAGCCGGATCACACCCGTCAGGTGGAAAAAGATGTACTTTCATAAATTACAAAAAAGACTACAATTAATCTCTTTAAAAAAAAAGAGAAACTGTAGTCTTTTATTATTCAATCAAATTATTAATTTTTCCACCTAATAGAACCAAACCCTGCGTGCGGATGCTCGCTATATTGCGTTTTAAAATATTCGTATTCTAATTCTGACAATGTTAATTCATAAAGATGTTTTTTATTTTTTCTATAGTTGTCTAAGCCTATTAGTTTACTAATTAACTCACTTCTTTTTTGCTCAACGATATCCTTTAATTTACCCATAATAAAAACCCTCCTTTTTCAACTTTGTTCAAATGAGATACCATTTAAAACGATAAGATGAGGAGGATTTATTCAATATGAAGCCTCAACTTATCTTCCAAGCACATGGCTTGCAGGATTTAGCACAGTAGTTTAAATCTGTTGCTGAGGTTTCGTCGGGCCAGTCCCTCCACCTCTCTTGATAAGTACTATAGTTTTTTGGATAATAATTACACTTTCAGTTTAAACCAATTATTCCGACCGGTCAACTCTAATTTAACCCGTTTTTATAAAACAGTACAGAATTTAGCCTTCCTGATTTAACTAGCCCTATGTTCCTTAAGCATCGGCCATTGAAGCATTCAACATGGATTAATTAAAATCTTCTAAACGGCTTATATACTAAAAACCGCCAGGAGTAAAATCCAGGCGGCTTTTCAAAGCAAATGATCTGTTAGAAAGTATCTTCCAATCTAGAGACAGCTATAAACGATGACAAAGAAGATTAAAGGATCAACGCTGATTGAATATCGACACGCGCTCACTGCATAATTTTTAGTTGTCTACTTTACTTTCTTTAAAATAAATTTCCTTTACTGCCCGACAAAGAATGAAACATCCTTTTCGGTTGGCAATGTTGAAATGGCTCCTACTTTTGTACAAACGAAAGCACCGACTTTATTACTAAAGTAGATTACCCTTTTTAATTCCTCAAAGTCTTCTACTAAGGTTTGAGGGTCAATAACTCTAGACAATTGAAAGAGAGTGGCCCCTACGAATGCGTCTCCTGCTCCTGTAGAGTCAATTGAAGTGATTCTAATGCTCGGAACCAATTCACTTTTCTTTCCATTCGAAACGATTGTTCCATTTGCTCCTAATGTAACGGCTACTACTTTAGCCCCCATGAGGTGGAGAAGTGAGATACCTTCTTTCACATCTTTGGCGCCTGAGATTATTTTTAATTCTTCATCGCTCATCTTCACAAAGTCTGCTAACCCAATACATTTTTTGGTTATATCAATAAAATCCTTTACTCTTCCTTTCCATAGATCATGTCTATAGTTGGGATCGAAGGACACAAACTTGTTTTCTTTTTTGGCCTCCAGCATTAGGTTCACATATGTGGATTTAAATGGTTCCTGTAACAATGCTGTAGCTGACCCAAAATGAAGAATTGAGTTCCTCATAATGACTTCTTTATTCAGTTCCTCTTCGGTTACGAAGGCATCTGCTCCTCGGTTAAAAATAAAATCTCTTTCACCATCGGCCTTTAGAGATACAAACGCTTGAGTGGTTGGATGGGAATCATCAAGAATAAGCATGGAGGTATCCACTCTTACATCTTCTAATGTTTTCTTTAAAAATTGTCCAAACGGGTCATTCCCAACTTTTCCGGCAAACTGTGCATGTCCTCCCAATCTTGCAATTGCTGCACACACATTCGCAGGTGCACCTCCAGCCTGTTTCACAAAATTCTTTCCTTCTGTCAAGTTAACATCCACATCGGTACAGAAAAAATCAATCAACAATTCCCCTATGCAAAATACTGTTGAACTCGCTACCATTCTATATCTACCTGCCTTTTGTTAATCCCATATGGATGAAAGGTTATTAAGTACCGCGTCTCGCACATGGGTTGATCCGTCCTTGGAAAATAGGGTTAGCTTTCTGTAGGCTTGGGACGGGAAGATAAGACTGGTACAGACAGCCTTTCCTCCGTTTGCAAATACTTCAATAGAGGAAGTATCAAGCAATACTTGCAGATTGATTTGACCATTTTCCATAGTTACGGTTGTTTCTTGAATCGCCGGGAACGAATCGCTGAATTGACATTCACCAGCGTTCATACGATCTACAAATAGCTTTTGAGCTACAGTATCATATTGGATTGTTACTTTCTCATTAACGGTGTTTTCCAGGATGATACCGAAAGCGGCCGCATCGCTTTTTTCAAACGTAAAGTTTAATTCTATCAATTCGCTCGGTAGAGTCATATTGAATTCTTTTTCAGAGATTAGTGTAATATTCCCTATATCTTCCTTGTTGCTTCTTAACTGGTTAAATTCAGACACCACTTTTTGCACTAAACGAACTCCTGATTCAGTTGTTGCCAGGGTTAGCTCCCTCGGTAAAGTCATAGCACTGCGCCATCCGTCTGTAGGGACTACGTTTGCATAACGCCAATTACTCATCCAGCCGATGTATATCCGTCTCTTATCTTCATCCGGAAGATCAGACCAACTTACTCCTGCATAGTTATCCCGGCCAAAATCAAGCCAAAGTGTTGTATTATCGGAATTCTCATTTATGAATGTCTTTCCGTCGAATTGCCCAATAAAATATTGGGTTCTTGACCCCTCTGGAAAAGAAGGATTATCGCCAATACTAACAAGAAGGACCCATCGCTTATTGTTCTCATCACTATCTACGGCCAGTTCGAACAAATCCGGACATTCCCAAACCCCATCATGAGAGCCGGAACCTCGCCCAAATTCACTCGCAAACTCCCACTCTTTTAAATTCGTTGACGTATAAAAGGTTATTGTTTGTCCAGTAGCAAGGACCATCACCCATTTGTTTGTCTCTTTATGCCAAAACACCTTCGGGTCACGATAGTCGGTAATGTTCTCATCTGTGAGAACAGGGTTTCCTTCGTATTTTAACCATGTTCTCCCGTTATCCCTACTGTATGCCAGGCATTGGCGCTGTCTTGCCCTATCAGAATCAGGATACGTATCATGACTTGTATAAATAGCAACCAATCCTGCCTCTCCATTAAAGAAGCCCGTACTATCATTCCAATCCACGACTGCGCTGCCTGAGAAAATTGTCCCATACTCATCAGGGTTCAGGGCTATCGGAAGTTGCTCCCAATGGATGAGATCTTTACTAACGGCATGTCCCCAGTGCATCGGCCCCCATGTTGTTCCAAGCGGATTGTGTTGATAAAATAAGTGATACTCACCATTAAAAAATACCATTCCATTTGGATCGTTCATCCATTTCTCTTCTGGGGAGAAATGAAATTGCAATCGATATTTTTCTTTATATAATGTTTTACTCATAACTATCATCCTTATCGCAGAAGGAGGCTGTAAATAATACAGCCGCCTTCGATTTTAGTATTTAGTTTTGATTCCTGTCGTAACCGGCTTGCTTAATCTTAAGCCACTCCTGCAAACCTAAACGGTCCAGCTCCTTCAGGTAGCTATCCCACTCTTTTTCGACTTTTCCATTTTGAATCCACTCGGCTCGTTTTCTCATAACAAAAGCAAACATGTCGGTTTCAATAGCTGTCAGACGATCAAGTTCTTTGATAGAGAAGAATACTTTTGGATAAATGTTTTCTGCTTGCATATGAGGAACCATGACTTCCTTCAACAAGCCAAGCCGCCATGCTGCATCGTCTGGTTTTGTGGTCACTGTACCGTAATACTCATCAAGAATAGCTAACGGCCCGCCAATATTTGTTTTTTGTCTCAATTCAACTGGAGCCATTCCTTCCAAAGGTAAGTGCTTTAGCATATTAGCCGCTTCGTCATACTCAAAAATGTTCTGTTGCTTGTCATCACCATACGTTCCCCAGTTATTCTGTACTGACTGGAGTGGTTCATAAAGTTCATCAATCCATTTTGCCGTTAATTCCAAGTTTTTATTTGCACTCGTAATTACCATTCTTCCTCTGTCAAAGCCCATGCCATTGGTACGGGCTACGTTTTTATGTCCATCTGGACCTGCTAGCGGAGGCATTAGATCGTATTTTTCGTTCATTCCTGTAATGTTTGCCTTATCCCAGGTAAAATAAAGGCCGTAGCGATTATCTTTACCTTTTGAAATATACGTATTCCAATCTTGTTCAAAAGCTTCGATATCAACTAATCCTTCTTTGTACAACTCATTTAGAAATTTAATTCCCTCTTGATATCCTTCATCAGAAGAAGTGAACTTCACCTTCCCATCGTTTGTGACAACTGTATGATCCCAATTTTCACCAAGGCCGAATGAGCCGAATAAAAAGGCTAAGTCTTCCCCGCCAGGCTTACTTATAAAGGACATTGGGATTTCGTCTGCTTTTCCGTTTCCATTCGGATCCTTTGTCTTAAAAGCAATTAATACCTCTTTTAAATCTTCTGTTGTTTTAGGCATTTTCAGACCCAATTTATTCAGCCATTCTACGTTGATCCAGGGAAGATCATCAACAGAATGGATGCTTTCTTTTCCAGACCCCAACTCTTCAATCCACGGGAACGAATAAATATGTCCATCCGGGGCTGTCATCATTGCTTTGTACTCTGGTGCTTGCTCCAGAACTTTTTTCAGGTTTGGCATATGTTGGTCAATTAAATCCTCAACCGGGACAATTGCTCCGTCTTTTGCTAGTTTTAAAAGTTCATAGTCACCATAACCTGCATCAATAATGGCGTCAGGCAAATCGCCACTCGCCATGGCAAGGTTTCTCTTTTCAGCAAATACATCAGACGTATAGTTCTTCCATTTGATATGAACACCTGATTCTTCTTCAAGGCGTTTGTAAATCAACTTTTCATTCGGATCTTTTGGGGCTAAGGGTGAGCTTTGTGTCAAAAAATTAAGTGTTACTTTTTCTTTTAACGGAAAGCTAACATCCTTCAAGTTATAATCTTTTGAGGCCGTTTCACTGCTCTTGTTGCTGCAGCCTGTGGCAATTAAGAGCGTTGCTAAAGTGACGGCAATTACCTTTTTTGAACTTATCATGAAATAATCCTCCTAATCATTTTGCATGTATTTTTAAATTAATAGGCAGCAGCCCTATTTTAGTGAACCAACCATAACTCCTTTTTCAAAGTACTTCTGGAAAAATGGATACATCACAATAAGCGGAAGGCTTGATATAACTATTGATGAGTATTTAATCATTTCAGATAATTTTTTTAGCTCTGCCATAGCTAATTGATCGCTAATCATACCTGGATCGGTTGAGTTTTGAATCAAAATAGACCTTAATACTAGTTGTAAAGGATGAAGATTCGGATCATCCAAGTAAATCATCGCATCAAAATAAGAGTTCCATTGCCCAACAAATGCATACATGGCAAGAACAAAAATGATTGGTTTGGATAAAGGCAGGACGATTTTAAAGAAAATTAAAAAGTCCGATGCCCCATCCACCTTTGCTGCTTCATGTAATTCGTATGGGATTCCTTTGAAATAAGTTCGTGCGAGGATAATATTCCACACATTGATGGCACCCGGAAGAATAATCGCCCAAACTGTATTCAGCATTCCTAAGTCTTTCACAAGCAGGTAAGTCGGGATTAATCCTCCGCTAAAAAACATAGTGATGATAAATAGTGTCATAAAGAAGTTTTTTCCCACAAAGCCGTTTATGGATAATGGGTAAGCAGCGAACAAAGATACAACCACTGTGGCAACTGCAAATCCAACTGAATAAAGAACCGAGTTGATGAAGCCTTTTAGCATTGCTTCATTTTTGAGAATCAGATTGTATCCTTTTAGGCTCCAATCGGAAGGGTTAAAAGAAATTCCTTTATTTAAAAGGACTGTAGGATCCATAAAGGAGGCCAGGACAACATACACTAAAGGAACCAATACGACTAGGACTGCTAGAAAAAGAAAGATATTGTTCAAGGCCAATATCATTCGATCCATTTTTGTATAGTTAATATTCATGATTACTCTCCTTTCCTTTTTAGTACAATCCTTCGCCTTCATTCAGTTTTTTGACGATGTAATTGACAACTACCAATAAGATGACGTTGATAACTGAATTAAATAAACCGACAGCTGCTGAATAGGCATAATCCCCAGCTTGGAGACCGACTTTGTATACGTAGGTTGGGAGAATTTCAGATGTTGGGAGATTCATCGTCGTTTGCATCAAATACGCTTTTTCAAACCCAATCGACATAATTCCACCCGCGGCTAATATGAACGTAACAGCCATCAGCGGCTTTAAAGTAGGCAAATCGATATGAATGATGCGTTGAATAATATTCGCCCCATCAAGTGTTGCCGCATTGTGAAGTTCCGGGTCAACATTTGCTAAAGCAGCCACATATATAATGGATGACCACCCTGCCGCCTGCCAAATTCCCGATAAGATATAGACACTCCGGAAGTAGTCAGGATCGGAAAGGAATCCGATTGGTTCACCTGTCAGCATTGTCACCATCTGATTGATTGGACCAGTAGGTGATAAAAAGATAAATAGCATACCGACAATAACCACAACCGAAATGAAGTTTGGGGCATATAAGACAAGTTGGAGATTTTTTTTAATTGCTGCCCTACGCACCTGATTCAGCATGAGGGCCAATATGATGGGTATTGGAAACCCGAGTATCAACCCATATAAGCTTAGCTTTAAGGTACTCATAAAAATTGTTTCAAAGTTCGGCGATGACAAAAACTTTGTAAAGTTTTCAAAACCTATCCAATCGCTGCCGAGTATGCCCTTTATCGTGCTAAAATCCTTAAATGCGATGATTGCACCATACATCGGGATATATTTGAATACGATGGTTAAAATGACAGCCGGCGCAATCAGCATATAGAGAAAGTAATTTTCCCGAATATAGCGAAGCTTCTTCAATATTTTCGCCGAGCGTTTCTCTTTCCGATTTGCAATCGGCAAGGCTTGGCCTGATTCCGCCTTTATTAAGTCCTGCATTTCTAGTAACCTCCACTCCTGCTAATACTATATTGAGAACGAAGTTTACAAAGTTCCTTTGTTCTTGCTTCAACTATAGCAGGATACGTAAAAACGATAGTTTGAGTTTTTTGGATATGGATGTTTAAAATCTTTGTAACTTGTAATCGGTTTCAAAAGAGAAAAGAAACAAAAAAAATCCCCCAGTAATAACTGGAGGATTGTACCTATGGCTTTTGAAATTCTTGCAGACCAGTATTTATCTTTTCGGCAGCTACCTTGGCGGAAGATCTTACATCCTTTCCGCCTATTCCAATATCTTCGAATAAAGTGCGAATCGTATTACTTACAATAGGATAAGCGGGGGTTACTGGCCGATTTTTAGAATGATTTAGCATCTGTTCTATAAAAATATTTAAAGGATACTGCTTAAGTTCCGGGATATCTTTGACGACCGAATATCTTGCCGGCAAATCACCTGTGATAGTAACGTATGTTTTTATCCCTTCGTAACTTGTAACATATTTAATAAATCTCCATGATTCATCTGGATATTTAGTCTTCGATGATATTCCAAGTGCCCAGCCCCCATTAGGCGCTACTTGTGATACCCCCTTCGGAAGCGGTGCAACTCCAAAATCATTATCAAGAGTAAAATTTGAAATCTTTTCAAAACCCTTCAGTGACCATGATCCCAATATCGTCATCCCTAGTTTCCCCTTTACAAAGGCATCGGGTGCTATTTCAACAGATGCTACTTGATGTTTATGATATAAATCCTGATAAAACTGCAAGGCCATGATAGCTTTCTCAGAATCCAAATATCCACTTGCCGTCGTTGAATTTTGATCGACTACATCTGCTCCGAATTGCCATAATAAAGGGATTTTAAAATAGGCAGGGGCTTCCCCATCTCCAAATCCCTGCCCCGGGTCAATACCAGTGATACCCTTCTCGTGGTTTGTTACTAGTTTGGCGATCTTAACAACTTGGTTCCATGACAATGGTTTATTCGGATCCGATGAAGGGAACGGAACCCCTGCTTTTTTTAGAACATGCTTATTGTAAAATAGGGCAATACTTGATTCAGCTATCGGGGCGAGATAGATTTGCCCCTTATAGGTGAGTCCCTTCATGGTGGACGCAGGGAAATCTGCTAAATCTCCTTCCTTCTTCATATATGAATCAATGGATAAAAGCGAACCTGCATTCGCATAAAGGGCAAGGTTTGGGCTATCTATTGCCATGATATCTGGAGGAGTACCAGTAGCCATTTCAGTCCGAAGCCTTACTTCATAATCGCTGTATGGAATCATCTTCATATTTATTTTAATGTCTTGATTTTCTTTTTCAAAAGATGACACGAGCTCCTCATAGGCCCGATTTTCGGCATCATTTCCCCTATTTCTCCAGAATGTAAGCTCAATCGGTTGTGAGGTTCTAGAATCAATCTCTATTTTTTTGGTATCTGGCTCAATCAGATATTTACTAGTTACCAATAGTCCTAGAAACACCACGACAGGTATGATAAATACCCAACGATTTTGCATCAGTTTATATCCTTCCTGTCTTTTCCATTAGACTGGCGGTATTCCAGAGGAGTTTGTTTCAACTGTTTCTTAAATACAGTGCTGAAATATCCTGAGTTTGAATACCCAACCAGATTCGCCACATCAATGATTTTCAGATCTTTATCCATTAAAAACCTCTTTGCCTTTTCAATTCTTATATTGACAAGATAGTCACTAAAATTTTGCCCTACATGATTTTTAAACGTCTCTGACAAATAGGCACTGTTTATATGAAACATTTCAGCTAATAAAGTAAGAGAGATTTCATCAGCATAATGCTTATCGATATATTGCCGGACACTTTCAATAATTAATTTACCATTTGAGAAACGGGCTGCTCGAACCTTTTCAATAATCAACTGAGCAATTTCCTTCAACTCATCTATAACTTCTTGGTACGAATTCAACGCCCAAATGTTTTGCTGGCATGTCCACATTAGCTTTTGTACCGTCTGTGTCTCAACATCATACTTCCTTACAACTGAACCTAATAAAAATAAGATTCGATTTGAAAGAAAAGAGAATCCAATAATGGATTGGTTTTTGTTGCTATTTAAAAGAGTATCTATATGTTCTTTAAATAATGCCAATTGGGCGGTTTCCACAGCTTTCATCAGTTTTTTTTCCATATCAGCGGAAAAATCAAAGTCATCCTCCTGCATGTTTGAAACATCAATAATTTGAGAACCGGATCCTAATTCGCTCCTGCTCCAAGCAAGCAAACTTGTTATATACCCATTCTTAAGGTTAGCAACTCCCTTTACAGTATTACCAATTCCAATTACTGTTTCTAGCTGAAGCAGACGGTTTACATTTTGCTGAATAGACTGGACCATATTTGATAGTGTCTCATTCTCATTCTCATTATCTTTAATAACTAAAAAGTGAATCATTTGGGCGTAGCTTGGATCGTGAAACGTATAGACACCATTTTTTAAAGAAGAGATTTCCTTACACATTAATTGAAAAGGATGCCATAATTCTTTTACCCGATTCGTATGTGCGTCTCTAGCCCTGATTTCTACCGTAAGAATAGTGAACCGGATGTTTTCTTTAGTTAATTCATCAAGATGCAATTGGTTTAGTCTTTCAATAACAATCGCAGGATCTAACCATCTTTCTTTTGCTAAATATAACAAGTATTGTTCCTGCACCTCCTGAAACTGGGAGATTGCAAGGTGTTTAAATTTTGCTTCTTTTGCCTGCCTCTTTTTCTCCTCCATCACCTCTTTGTGTATATTCCTTAACGTTACTTCCAGCTCATCAGGGGCAACTGGCTTTAATAAGTAATCTCTTACACCTTTTTTCATCGACCCTCTTACATATTCAAAATCTGAGTAACCCGATAATACAATTACTTTCACATCTGAGAATTCTTCATAGCAGCGACGAGCCAATTCAAGTCCGTCCATTATCGGCATCCTCATATCGGTAATGACCAGGTTGATGTTCCTTGTTTCCAACACTTCGATTGCCTCTTTTCCATTAGAGGCTTCCGCAACAATCTCAAAGCCTTCAGCTTCCCAATCTATTTTCATCCGCAATCCCATGCGTACCTGCATTTCATCATCAGCAATCAGCACTTTCAACATCTTGTTCACCTCCACTATACTTAATACTCAGTTGTACTTTAGTCCCTGCACCTTTAATCGATTCAATTTTATAGGAAAAATTATCACCGTAGTATAGCTTCAAACGTCCAAGTACGTTTCTAAGACCAATGCTTGTTCCCTTGCTTTGTAATACACTCACTGATTCGTTTTCGGTTTCCTCTTTGAGCAACCCTTTTACTATTTCTTCTGACATTCCCATACCCTTATCCTCAACTTGCAAAATCAACTGACCATCTACCCATTTTGTCTGGACCAAAATATCAGCAAAGCTTTTTTCAACAAAGCTATACTTGACGGCGTTTTCCACTAGAGGTTGAAGTATGAATTTTATAATAGGAAGATTTTTTGCATATTCATCTTCCATAATCGTAATTGAAATTGAATGGACGTACCTTATTTTTAAAATACTTGTGTAACTGCGAATATAAGTCATTTCTTCCCCTAAGGTAACGACATCCTTATTTGTATTTAATGAATATCTCATCATTCGGCCCAAATAAACACTAACATTCATTACCTCTTTATTTTTGCCTTGAGCAGCCAGGCCGCCTATTATCTCTAGTGTGTTATTAAGAAAATGAGGATTTATTTGCAGGAGTAATGCTTTGTATTCTGCATCTCTTCTGCGAATATTTGTTTCATATTCGATTTCTATATGGTATTTTAATTGTTCTACCGTATGTTCGGTCACTTTTACTAGATAACCAACTTCATTGTTTTGAGATTTGATTGTTGGCATAAATCGTTTTGCGCCTGCAAAATCTCCTCTTTCAATATACCCCATCGCCGTCGCTAGCTTTCCAAGTGGACGGACGATATTTGAGGAAAGCAAATATGAAGCCAAAATTGTTAGCAGGAAAACAACCCCACTGATTGCAAGCATGCTATATCGCAAGTCATTCGCTTTTGAAAACAAGTCTGCCTTTGTAACCTCACTAAGTAAAATCCAGCCGCCAACCGATAACTTTTGATAAAATACTAAATACGTATCTTCATGAAACTTTACTTCTAGCATTCCCGTTTCATCTGAACGTTTGTTAATAGTTGCTAAACTATGGGTTAGTACACGTTTCGGAGTTTGAAGCTCTCCCGTTAATACATTTTTGCCACGGCTATTTAGTAAGTACGCATGTCCCTTTTGCCCGATTTTATTTTTACTTAATGCTGTTTCCATCAAATCAGTTGGGAAATTGACCTTTATGATTCCATACGAAACTAATGTATTCATATCTATTAATGGCAAAATATAACTATTAATATTCCCTGGAGTTGGCTGAAATGGATCCACATGAGAAGCAACAAATGAATTGGAATCCACCATATATTCCTTGTACCATTTTTCGTTCTTTAGCTTCGGATTATTCCCCCAAGCACCTGTACCGTCATCCATCATTACTGAAACAGACATCCCATTGGAGTTATTCACAGTCATAGAAGCTAAAAGGCTTTTCATCTGATTCCTACTTAGTAATCTTTGATTTTTCGTTAACCCAGAAGTTGAATGCTCCGATTTCATCCATTGTAAAGTCGTAGGATTGACAAGAATTTGCTTTCCCAAGTCCTCCGCCTGAGTGGTAATGGAATTAATATATAAAGAGTATTGATCCATCATCTCAACCGTTAAATCCTGGGTCTGTCCCTTAATCACAGAAGAAAACCAATTAGGAACCAGAAAGGAAAAAATGATGAAGGGAATAGTTAGCAAGCATGTAAAAACCAAAAATAAACGGTTTCTTAATGAAAAAAACATTTTCAACCTCCCCACAGTAGAAAGAAAGCCCTTACAACACACTCAATAATTAATTTAGCATATCTCGATATTTTCTTATATAGGAGAAAAATGACAAAGAAATCCTCTATCGAAAGTTCTATCTTCACAAGAAGCGGTGAGTTTTCTATAGTAAGATTTGGCCAATCTATAGTCACCCTATATGTGAAATTGATTCACCTACCCGTTCGATCACCGCACTTTATACTGGATATTATACTAGAAAAAGGGGATATCCTTCTTTACATTTAATTAGTTTATTCTACGGTTTCTGTTACCATCTATTGATACTAACCCAGAGGATAAATTTTTTTAAGTGGTCTATGACCAACCATTTGGACAGTACTTTTAGTTTTTCGGCGGATGGGGAATGTTTTGTTAGAAAAATTTATTAAATGGCATTTCTAAGTCCCAATTAAATTTCATGTCCGTATGCTACAAGGTTCCATCCGATTCCACCTGCATAGAGTACGACAATTTTTCTGCGGGCTATCATTTTACCCATATTACTGTTTTGACTCTGGTAAAAGGAAGATGAAACTAGATTATTAACCACTGCCGGCGGTGTCCCTCTAATTGTTGCAGGCGAGTGTTGCGCCCTGGCCCCCAAGTCTCACTTCATTAATAGAAGGGGTGAAGGAGTGAAGGATGTGTCGATTAAAGGTTGAATCATGTTTTCGGTTAATTATCTGGAGCAATCGTTTGGGTTTACCGAGATGCACTGGGATCCTGTTTCTGATGAAGGGCGGAGTAAGGTATATTGACTTGGGAGAGATGTGGCTGACGATGAGTGTAAAGAAGAATATTGCTCGGAATGAAATCCGGGTATTGTATACGCATTGGCATTTTAGTGAATGAGGCAAAGTTTAATTGGATGGTCGAACAGCTGAAGTTTCTTTGGTATTAAGCTCATTCTTTGCCGGAAGTGGGAAGAGAGGAATAAGCGATTGGTTTATTAACTGGATCCTGGTGGGTACAAGATTTTAATATCGGCATGCTGGCGGAGCGGCTGGTGTATTACGGGTAAGTAACGGGCATATAGATTTTTATTGAATAATAGGCCAAGCGCCAACCATTATGACTGGCGCCCTATTATCTTTAATCATCATTTAAACCACGAAGCAATCGCATCCACGATGGCTTTCAAGAAATCACCAAGCTTTTCAAAAAAATTCTTTCCTTCTTCACTTTCTGCGAAGCTATCCCATTTTTCTTTTGCTTTCGTGAGTTGATCGCCTACAGCATTCCAGTTGATATCAAGGTTTTGCCACTTTTCGATCAAAGAGACGAACAGGTTGATGTCCTGGTCTGTGAGATTGATATTAATTTGCTTTGCAGCTTCTTCCACAAGGGCTCTTCGCTCTTCGTCATTCTTCGGGTTAGTATCAGCAAGCTTATCCTTGATGACCGTGACAAGTTCGCCTGCCTTTTCCTGCCCAACCTTTTCACCTAGTTCTGCTGTGGCGACCATTTCTTCGTTGGCAACCTGTTTTTGCTCCTCGGGGATTTTTTCACCGGAGGCTTTTTCATATACTTTGATAAGCCCAGTCAATGCTCCTGTTCCCGAAACAGTGAAAGGCGCTGTTACATACACATGAGCATCTTTTACACCGGCCGTAGTCAATGCATTCATGTACATTTCGTTTGATACATAATTGATGTTTTTCGACTCTACCTCAATCCCGGAGTCTTTGGCACCGATTGTAATCTTTGCGGAGGAAATGGCTCTCGTTCCGATTTGTGCTTTCGGCATATAGGAACCCAAGTATTTATGTTCCTCTTCGTTTGTTACTTCTACAATCATTGCGCTCTTTTCATCCACTTTCATTTCAGCAAGCAAATCTTCTTTTTGTTTTGGTGTCAAATTTGCCCCGAGGGTGACGAGTACATCTCCTTCCGCAGCATCGGCAAACGTCATGATTGGCATTGTCAGAATAAGACTCAGTACCATTATTGTAGATATTATACGTTTCATTTGTATCTCCCCTTCCCTATGAAACTACACATAGTATACTTCGACATTATAACACTTGTTTCTTGTTAATATAAAAATGACAGTGTGTTGTACCCCAATCCAAACAAGATATTTGCTACTACTATTGGGCTACAGCTTAATCTTGGTATCCACCTCAATTTGTGGATTTTTACTTTTCAGCAAAGATACAAACGATTGTTTATCCTTTGGAGAAATGAGCGCCATTCCAAAGCCATAGCCTGAGCCATATGAGATTTCCAGCCTATCAAGTGAAAGTGCCGGAGCCGATAACGGATTTTTGGACTTTCTAATTCTCCTGATATCTTTTATTGGGATTTTCTTTTTTATAGGACCGTATTGGATAATAAGAGTTTCTTCGCTTACTTTGTATCCAGTCGTAAACCAGCACCAACCTAACAGGATGGCCAACGGTCTCAAGAAAAAAAGTGCCCCATAATCCTCTCCGATTAATAGTGGAGTGAAACAAACCACTATACAGCACCAATAGATTGGATACAGCCATATATCTTTTTTTGATGGAAAGTACAATCCTATCCCCTTCCTTTTTCTCCTTATTTTACAGTCACTATGTCCAAAAGGTTTCAATAATTTGAAATGAGAACCTCCAAAATCAAACCAGAGATGTATAGGGAATTAAGGCCCAGGTTCATTAAAATAGTATGCCCCCCTTACTATAATGAACCTTGTAAAAAGTCGCAGGTACTTTTTTAATGAGAAAAAAAGAGCATCTTGGGGGTACAGGAAATGAGAAAAATAGGTCCAAAAGGTATGAAGTGGCTGAAAATTATCCACGTTTTTTTAGTAGTATTATTTTTTGGAGGAATAGTAAGTTCTTTGACTTTATATTTGCATATTGATATAGCAAAATATGACGAGTCTTATTTGAGCTATAAAAACCTTATTGTGATTAGTGATCATATTGTGAGATGGGGTGCAATCGGGACTTTACTGATAGGTTTCACTTATGGATTTTTCACTAATTGGGGCTTTTTTAAGCATAGATGGGTTGGCGTGAAATTTGTTCTCTATATTATTCAAACCCTAGTCGGTATTTTTGTTGTAGACAAGCTGATGGTCGCGAATATGGAATTATTGGAGACTCAAAAAGAAATGGCCTTAACCAATCCAATTTTCATCCGCAATCACGAGAATACACACTATGCGGTTTACTTCCAGGTTATCGTTACATTTTTCATCTTTATCATTTCATTTTTAAAACCATGGAGAAAGAAACGGCTTCAATCAAAAAAAGTAAAAATAGAAGCAGAGGATTAATATGCTCCCCTGCTTCTTCCTTGTTGCCACTGCAAACGAATTATGAATCCAATAACGCTAGCACTGCCCAATATCCTTTTTATGAAGTCGCGTTCCTCAACCGGAACCTGGGCCCAGGGCGTTTTCATCGGAACTACGTTTTGTACGCGAACCTATTTTGATTAAAACAGATTTAGCTTTTCAATTCTCTGTACTGCTTCTTTAAGCCGATCCTCATCAACCAGCAGTCCAACGCGGACATATCCTTCGCCATACTCACCAAAGCCGTTTCCTGCTGCCACTGCTACGTCGGCTTTCTCCAGCAGCAGATCAGCAAATTCTTCACTGGTGAATCCATCCGGCACTGGAAGCCAGGCAAAGAAGGAACCTTGGGGTGCTTCGACTTCCCACCTTATTTCACGGCATGCAGCAATGAATGTATCACGGCGTCTTTCATAGCGTTCAACAAGCTCGTCTACTGATGTTTGATCCCCCGTTAAGGCTGCAACTGCCGCTTTTTGGACAGCAGGAAAAAGACTGCAATATAGATGGTCCTGGATGAGATTAATCGCTTCAATGATTTCCGCATTTCCAACTGCAAATCCAACGCGCCAGCCTGCCATATTGTATGTTTTGGACAGGGTGTACATCTCAATGCCAACATCCTTCGCTCCCTCTACTTCAAGAAAACTCACCGGTTTTTTCCCGTTATAGCCAATTGCACCGTAGGCAAAGTCATGTACAACTGCTATCTGATTTTCTTTTGCAAACCGGACTGTTTTTTCAAAAAAGGCATGATCGGCGGTTGCACCAGTTGGGTTGTTTGGATAGTTTAAGTACATTAGCTTCGCTTTTTCCTTTTGCTCAGTGGTAAACGCCTCATAATCTGGCAAGAATTGATTTTCCGCCTTCAGAGGGAAGGTTTCATATTCAACATTGGCTAAGGCAACACCTGATAAATAATCCGGATACCCTGGATCCGGTAACAACATCGTGTCTCCATCATTTAATAAACATAATGGCAATTCTACTAATCCGGCTTTCGTTCCAAATAAAATCGCCACTTCTGTTTCGGCGTCCAATTTGACGCCGTATTGTTTTTCGTAATACTCTGTTGCAGCTTCCTTTAATTCCGGAATGCCTCGAAAAGGCGAATATTTATGGGTTCCTGGATCTTCTGCAGCAACCTGGAGTGCTTTTACAATATGGGCAGGTGTGGGCTGATCAGGATTTCCTTGCCCTAAATTGATAACATCTCTTCCCTCGGCTACTGCTTTGTTGACTTTATTGACAAGAGAAGCAAAAAATTGCTGCGGCAGCTTCTTCAATCGCTGTGAATATTGCATGATAATCCTCTCTTCTTGCACTTATTTATAAAACATAAATATTGCGAATTTAGTTTAAATTCTATAAGTTTAATATAAACTATTCTAGCGGGTGAGAGAATGAAAATTGCTTGTGTGCAAATGAATATCCAATTTGGAGATGTTGAACGGAACTATGCCAGTGTTGAGAACTATATAAAAAAAGCAGCTGCAGATAAGGCAGATATCATCGTTTTCCCTGAGATGTGGAATACAGGGTACGCGCTGAACCAACTGGATCAATTAGCCGACGAAAACGGCCAGAGAACTCAGAATTTACTTAGTGAACTTGCTTCGAAATTCAATGTGAACATTGTTGGCGGATCTGTTGCAACCAAACGGGACGGAAGTTTTTATAATACGATGTATGTTGCCAATCGAAGTGGAGAAGTCGTGGCTGATTATGATAAAGCGCATCTTTTTAAACTGATGGATGAACATCATTTTCTGAATGCAGGCCAAAAGATGAATACGTTTGAACTGGATGGCATCATGTGCGGCGGCGTGATTTGCTATGATATCCGTTTCCCGGAATGGATTCTTGCCCATGTCCTGAAAGGTGCAAAAATTATGTTTGTACCAGCTGAATGGCCTGCAACAAGAATTGATCATTGGCAAATCCTGCTCCAGGCGCGCGCCATTGAGAACCAGTGCTTCATCGTGGCTGTCAATCGTGTCGGATCAGATCCCAACAATCAATTTAACGGTCATTCAATGGTCATTGCCCCATGGGGAGAATTGCTCCTCAGCAGACAAACAGAAGAAGGAATCTATACTGTCGATTTGGATTTGAAAGAAGTCGACCGTGTTCGAAACGCAATCCCTGTTTTTCAGGACCGCAGAGCGGATTTATATGCCAACAAATAAAGAATTCATCATTATGAAGTGCTCATTATAAATACCCATATTAAAACATTAAATCACACTTAAGCAAAAAAGCTTGTTGAGAGCGAATGTTCTCAACAAGCTTTTTTATTAGAGGGGCTTTCTCTAATTTGGTAGTTTGCTTTAAATTTGGTTCGCTATTCAGTTTCTAACTCATTTGTAATCTGTTCAAGGAAATCCCAATCTACATCCCCATCTAGTCTGTTCGATAGCTCTTCAAGCAGCTGAAAAGCCTGCTAATCCATGCCACCATCATATCCATATTTAACAAAGTAATGATTTTTAAAATACACATACCAATTATACTTGCTGTATAAAACCTGTTCCTGGGTAAAAGATGAACTGGCTACTATCTCATTATTGTATTCCTTTAAGAATAGAAAATAATGAAGGAACCTTTCTAATTCTTTATTATCAACAGTGATAATAGTAGATAAATCCAATTCAGGTTTCATAGTAAGAAATAAATTTTCAAGTTGTTCTTTCGTAATAATATTCATTTGACCACCTTATTCAGGATAGTATTTTACTGTTATTGGATGCCCTTCACTTTCAACATCGTAACTCCTACATCATGTACCCATATACCTTTCACTTCGATAATACATATAGAAAAATGATTTACACTATCAATTCTAATCTGTTTACATCAAAAATTGAAAAATAAAAATTAAAAGAATATTATTGACAAATAATATTAAGATTTGTAATATTCATATATAACTTAACTGAATATCTATACTTATCAAGAGTGACCGAGGGAAAGGCCCTATGACGTCCGGCAACCTCCTTAAAGGGAAGGTGCTAATTCCTTCAGAATGATTTTCATTCTGGAAGATAAGTCGAATATAGTCTTCGATGCTTCTTTCAGTTTGAAAGAAGCATTTTTTATTTTTGGGGGGTTAATTATAACTGAATGCATTGGCTGAAAAATAAACGGAGAAATTCCCTCTAAATCGGGAAATAGCCATATTTCCCGAAAAATAAGGGGAGCTTTTCCAGTTATTTGATTCAAACCATTAAATTTTGGCCGTATTGGGAGTAGTTAAGGGGAATTTCTCCTCTTATACCAGCTTTATAAGCTGCCTCTATTTACATTAGGGGGAATTTCTCCACTTATAAATTTTCATACCCAGAGTGATTTTTAAAGAAAAATAGAAACAAGGCCGGTCATGAACAGTCATTAGTTTCACCCTAATCACTGATTCACTAAATCCGGTTAATTGGAGAGAAGCTTCCATGATTACTATTCGTAATTTATCAAAAACCTATCAGACCAAAAGCGGACCTGTAAAAGGTGTCGATGATGTGTCCCTTACGATTGAAAAGGGCGAAATCTATGGAATTGTCGGTTATTCCGGGGCTGGAAAAAGCTCACTGCTTCGCTGCATCAATTTATTGGAGCGCCCTACTTCTGGCGAAATCATGGTAAACGGAACAAATTTAACTTCATTAAAAAGTGAACAACTCCGCCGAGCACGTCTAAAAATAGGGATGATATTCCAGCACTTCTACTTAATCAGCCAGAAAACAGTCTATGAGAATATCACTTTTTCCTTAAAAGCAGCCAATACGCCAGCTAAACTCATTCCCTCTCGAGTGGAAGAACTGCTTGAGATGGTCGGTCTTTCAGATAAACGGGATGTGTATCCTGCACAGTTAAGCGGAGGGCAAAAGCAGCGGGTCGGCATTGCAAGGGCATTGGCCAATAATCCGAGTGTCCTGCTCTGCGATGAGGCGACTTCGGCATTGGATCCAACAACAACACGTTCGATTCTCAGTCTATTAAAAAAAATTAATGAAGAACTGAATATCACGATTGTTTTGATTACCCATGAGATGAATGTCGTCAAGGAAATTTGCGACCGAATGGCGATAATGCAAGACGGAAAAATCATCGAGGAAGGCTCTGTATATGATGTCTTCTCCGACCCGCAAACAGATCTCGCCAAAGAATTTATCAGCAGCGTTGTTTCCTACGAGGTTCCTGAAGCAATTTTACAAAAATGTGAAGGAACGATTATAAAGGTAATGTTTAAAGGCGATGTGGCTGGTGAAGGCGTTATTTCCGAAACGCTAAAGACATTTAACGTTAAAGGAAATTTCCTTCATGGATCGATTGAATATATCGGCGGCTCCCCGCTAGGTGTCTTTGTGATGGAACTCAGCGGCCAAAAAGTGGAGATAAACCAGGCGATTCAATTTATTGAAAATCGTACATCACATGTGGAGGTGGTGCGAGATGGGCTTTGATATCCCCCATTTAATTGAGATGATTCCAGATATCAATAAGGCGTTTGTCCAAACCATTTACATGATCGCCATCTCGCTATTTGTAGCAATTGTGATTGGCTTGCCGGTTGGAATTATTTTATTTATTACAGACAAAGGGTTATTTATGGAAAATCGATTCATCCAGAACATACTGGGTTTTTTCGTAAATATGGTCCGATCGATACCATTTATCATCCTGTTAGTCGCCCTTATTCCACTGACAAAGGCAATCGTTGGGACAATCATTGGGCCAACTGCAGCCAGTGTTTCCTTGTCAATAGCAGCTATCCCCTTCTTTGCCCGGATTGTCGAAAATGCACTTCGCGAAATTGATAAAGGTGTAATTGAAGCTGCTATTGCAGCAGGGGGCACTCCATGGATGATTATAAAAGATGTTCTTTTATTGGAAGCAAAGTCAGGAATTATTTCTGGCATTACGCTTACAATCATTAGTTTAATTGGTTTTTCCGCGATGGCCGGAACAGTTGGCGGCGGCGGTATTGGAGATTTAGCAATTCGCTTTGGATATTATCGCTATGACGATACAATCATGATCGCTACTATCATCATCCTGATTGTTTTAGTTCAAGTGGTCCAGCTTCTTGGTGATTTCATCTCCAAAGCAGTTGATAAAAGATAAACAAGGTTTCAACTAAAATACTATAAATGAAAGCAGGTTCACAACATGAAGAAATGGCTAGTTAGTTTTATTTTACTTATTGCAGTGGCAGCTCTTGCTGCTTGCGGTGCAGACAAAGCAAGTGAAGAAAGCGGCAAAGCAGGAGAAACAAAAGAAGTTAAATTTGGTGCAACTGCTGGCCCATACAGCGATATGGTAACAAAGGCAATCAAACCAGCACTGGAGGAAAAAGGTTATAAAGTAGAATTAGTAGAATTCAGTGACTATATTCAACCGAATAATGCCCTTGATAGCGGGGACATTGATGCAAACCTATTCCAACACACGATTTATCTTGAAAACTTTGCAAAAGAAAACAATATGGACCTGACGGCTTTGATTTCAGTACCAACTGCTCCTATGGGCATTTACTCCAATACGTATAAGTCATTGGATGATGTGAAAAACGGTGCTACAGTAGCGATTCCGAATGATCCGACAAATGCTGCCCGCGCCTTCAACACCCTTCAAGATGAAGGATTGATTCAAGTTAGCGAGGATGCCGATCCGCTAAAAGTATCTGAAAAAGATATTACAGAAAACAAGAAAAACCTGAAATTCCAGCCAATTGAAGCAGGCCAGCTCCCTCGTGCGGTTGAAAGTGCAGATTTGTCTGCAGTTCCTGGAAACTTTGCTTTAGCTGCAAAAATGGATTTACTCAGTGCATTAGCATTAGAAAATATGCTCGATCCATACCGTAATATTGTTGCTGTCAAAACAGATAATGCTGATTCCCAACTTTCCAAAGATATTAAAGAAGTAGTTGAATCGGATGAATTTGAAAAAGTGATTGATGAAGAATTCAAGGGATTTGGAAAGCCTGAATGGATGAAAAAATAGTGTAATTAGGCTGACCTTTTATGGGTCAGCTTCATTACTATCCAGAGTATTTTTATTTAATAGGAGGAGAATCAATAATGGAATCAATTTCTGTACACGGAGCTCCGAGTGAATATATTTTACAGGAGGGAATTTTGGACCAGCTTGAAGGAAAACTAGTGGAGCGCGGTTTCAAAAAGGTACTTATTGTCCATGGTGAAAAATCGCGGCAGGCAGCAGCCCCGTTCTGGCCACAACTCACAGAAGTTGAGTATAAACAATATCAGTATCATGGCGAAAACTCCTTATCTGAAATCAATGCCATTTCAACGATTGTAAGCAATGGGCACTTTGATGCCGTTATTGGTGTTGGCGGCGGAAAAGTATTGGACCTGGCAAAATCCGTCTGCCATGTAACCCATACACACGCTGTGCTGATTCCTACCCTTCCATCCAATTGTTCACCTTGGACTCCTGTCAGTGTTGTCTATGATGATAAAGGTACATTTATTCGCTTTGATGTCTACCCTGTCGGCCCAAGTCTTGTCCTGGTAGAACCAAGAATTTTACTTCATGCACCGGTGAATATGTTGATTGCCGGCATTGCTGATACCCTTGCCAAATGGTATGAAGCGGATGTTCAACTGGCAGGCATCACAAACAAATCTCTTCCTCTTGAAATTTGTTATTACACAGCTAAGCGTTGCAAAGATGTATTACTTCAGCATTCCGAAGGAGCCATACAAGCAACAAAAAGCGGTGTTCTCAATGATGACTTTATTAAAGTAACAGAAGCCATCATCATGCTTGCCGGAATGGTGGGTGGATTTGGCGATCATTATGGAAGAGTGGCAGGCGCCCATTCCATTCATAATGGGCTGACCGTTCTTAAGGAAACCCATAACGCCTTACATGGAGAAAAAGTTGCTTATGGCATTCTAGTTCAACTTGTTTTAGAAAATAAGTGGGAAGAAATAAAAGACCTTATCGCCTTTTATCAAAAACTCCAATTGCCTTTGTCATTGTCGGATTTAGGGGTTCAGCATATAAATGAAGAAACCATCTCCGCTGTTGCTGAAAAATCAGTTATCCCGGAAGAATCCATTCATGTCATGCCTGGTGAGATGACTGCAGATGCGGTCGGTAAGGCAATAACAGAACTGGAAGCGTACATACAAACCCAGTATTCATATAATTGAAGGAAGGTTTGGGGGTAACTAAACTATTTTTGTTGATAAATAACAACAAAACAAGGACCTTTGATTGGGTCCTTGTTTTAAATTCTTATTGAAGATAAGCACCCGATTGTTTAATCTAAAATTTCTATTTTTTTAATAATATTTTCAACTTCTTCATCATCCCCTGGATCAATCATAACTTTCTCAGGATTATCAATAATAATTTGGGTGTACTCTTCCATTGTTTGATTCTTTTCTTCTTTTAATTGTTCAGGAGTAGGCCAACGAGTAGGAACGTCATACAAATTAATGCTTCCGTCTCCGTTACTACTATAAAATACATTCCCTCCTGCTAGAAAATCCGTAAACAAATGTACTACATTTTCTGGATACTTAACACTTTTGTCTTCGTATTGACCAACTGATTCTCCTTCTGAAATATGACTAACCTTCAGTGTGTCTATACCTTTATTGTCCACTACTTCCAACCAAACACGAGCATATTCAATTTCCTCTGCCGAATAATTGGATAGTGGATCATTTTCTTCACTACCACTTGAATCCTCAACTGTGTTTTCAACTTGTTCAAAATGATCAGCTGAGGTTGTATCTTTATTATTACTTTTATCTGAATCTTCATCATTATAGTTAGAAGAATTTTCGTTACTTGTTTCTTCATTATTTTTATTTCCTTCATCAGTAGCCCTATCTTTACTATTGCTATCTACATTATTCTGTTCAGATAAATTCCCGCAAGCAGCTATAAACACTGCGATTAAAACTACTGTTAATGAGATAAAGAAATTCTTTTTCTTCATGTTTTTAACTCCCTCTTTAATTTGGCTAAAAAATCACCTTTTTTTCTCATTTCTCTATAAAATAAAGATCTCACTATTAAACTAATCGGCTCCCGATAGCGTAATAATTGCTACTTAAATACTAACGTAATATTTCAAAAATAAAATGTGATTCTTAACATCATAAAAAATGATGACCCTATTAGGATCACCTTATTAAACTATCGCACCCGATAGTTTAAGTGCAGTTCTTCACATAGGAGCGTCATTACAGGAATGCTGCCCCTTTAGTTGGAATTAGAACTGTTCTTTTTTACTCTTGAAATTACAAAATAAGAAACCAGATATAATAGGCATAAAAAGAGGAATACTATTAAAACTGAAAGTAAGAACTTATCTTGATGCCATACTGTTCCACAACATCTTATTCCATAAAAAAAAGGTAAAGGCGGATCAATGTTAACTGCTGCCAGCTCCACAAATCCTATTGGGAAACCTATTACCATAGGGAAACTCTCTTTTAACTCGTCATATGTTTTGATCATTTTACCGTCAAAAAAAGCGGTAGAATAAACAAAAATGCACGAAATTAAAATCATCAATGGTAGAACTACTAACTTCTTTAAAAACATTTTTAAATCACCTCAAAAAAAACCCTATAACATCTCTGTATGATTATTGTGCAAAACTGCCACGTTTGTTCAATAAGGAATTCAGCAAAAAAGGTGCCTAATCCTTCCTAAATCATCGCATCCGTTACTTTAAGTAAATCTTTTGAAATCTAATTCATTTTGAATTTATACTTTTTTAATATTTCGAACCCTTTTCGCTAAAGTCATTGCTATTAACTGAGGAATTAGATTCAATAGACTAACTACTACTATTAGTTGGGAAGAGGAAAATGGTTTAAAGTAACCACCCTCCCACATTTCTGTATCTGACATACCGCCATTAAAATAAAATGAAATCATCATTGATAACATATTTCCGATGATAAATGGAATGAAATTGCAATAATATATCGCAAGGAATGCAAGCAGGGTTGTTACCACAATCATTATCAGATACCCTATCATAGAACGGTTAGCAAAGTCCTGTTTCATCGAAAAGTATACAAATGGAAAACAGTATAAAATAACTAAAAAGATGCATATGCCTATTTTTTTCAAATTGAATCACCCCTATGTTTCATCTGCTCATATTGTGTAAATTTACACCAATTATAACATAAGGGCGATTTGTTTAATACAAATATTTCCGAATTCTAATTCAACTAACCTGCCCCGTTAGCAAAATAAGAAATACAACAAAAAGTGCCTTAATCCTACTTGAATTAAAGCACATTGAGTATTCCGTAATATACTAAATCCTCATACTTACCTTCTTTAATAATGTGTTCCTTTAATATCCCTTCCTGTTTCATTCCTATTTTTTTCATAACCCGTCCTGAAGCAATGTTCGTAGAAAAATATCGTGCAAATACTTTGTGTAATTTTTTTTCTTCAAAAGCAAATTGTAAAATCGCCTTGGTAGCCTCTGTTGCATATCCTCTTCCCCAATACTGCTCGCCAATCCAATAGGCCACTTCTCCTTGATTAAAACGTTTATTATTTGTTAACGCAATTGCTCCGAATACTTTACCAGTTCCTTTGTCGGTTATTGCAAATTCATATGATTTGTCAGCTATAAAATTTTCGTAATGGTGTTCTATCCAATTAGTTGCGTCACTTAAATGATATGGGTAAGGTAAATACAGTGTACTTTTAAAAATATTATAGTTATTACAAAGGGTTGCAACCGTTTCTGCATCAGACTTTTGAAACATTCGAAGAATTAGCCTTTCTGTTTTGATTATTGATTTTTCCTTTATGTATTCCAAACGATCATCCCCTTAATTACTTTTTTCAAGCAATTTTCTTCTCAATATATTCAACAAACGTCCGAGTAATCCTTCTTCCGCTAACCTGCCCCGTTTGTTCAATAAATCCAGTAAAAATGGCCATTAATTCTTACTGGGTAAATGGTCTCGTTAAAAATACAAACTCCGACAAAAAGTCTGTGTTCTATAAAGTTAAAAGTGTTAAACTTAAGTGGAAAAGTAGAAAAGTAAATATCGGTACCAATAGACTTTTTTTAGTCCCCTCCCTATATGGAGGGGAGACTAAGACTATGTCCTTAGACCACATTAAAACTATGTTAGAAACCTTGAAACATTTCGGAAACTGCGAAATCACTTTAACGTTTAATTCAAACCAGGATCCGCCTATTTTGTCTGTATGCTTTCAAGAAAACCATTTCCAAATCACATATTTAAACAATCATAACAATGAAACTTATGATGATAATGATTCTACTAGCTTTAATAAAAAATGCCCTTCACATATGATGTTCAATTTATCCTCTAACTTAGTTAGGGGATTTATTTTCCAACTATTGGTATTTAATCTGTTTAATAACGCTTATGAAAAAATGCGTTAATCCTTGGGGATTAAACGCATTATATGTATATGCAGTAAGTTTAACACAAGCTATTTCCAATATTTAATGCCTATTTTTTAAAGCTTCCCTATCGACGTTTTGTGGAGGTTGTTCAATCCATCCTTTATCAATCATAAACTTTACCCCATCATTTGAATATTGGAGTATTTCGGTCAATAGCCTGGTATAATGAGCTCCTAAATCCACCCTCATACTTCCTGCAATTGATGCCCCGTACGCTGTAACGCTTATCATATTCAGCTGAAGAGTATGGAACATCATTAATTTATCTGAAAAAGGTGTATCGGTTGATTTTGAAATAGTAGAATCCCAAGTACTAGGCAAAGGCATTCCCTCTTCAAGGAATATTTCTCTAAAAATAGTTTCCTGCTTTTCAGCTATTTGTGAACCTCTATCCATAAAGGTTCTGACTTCTGGTAACTGAGCGGTTTGTGCAAAGCCAATGAGGAATGTTCTGCCTATGGAATTAGTCTCCAAGTTTTTACATATATGTGCTATTTCAATTGCAGTTAGGGGACGATGGCGGCCCAATAGTCCAGATAAAAAAGATTCATTCTGTAGATATTCCGTTTTTTCCATTGGGGGCATTGTAGGAGAGCGAATGAATGCACCTTTTTTCAATAACAGATCGGTTGCTTCATTGTAAAGGCATATAAATTTGTTTGAAGCATTGGTAAAAAAATCTCTAACATCAAATCTAGCTAAAAGCTCTAGAAAAGATGCCGACGCAGCAGTACCAAAGGCTGCCATATATTTTATATACCTTAGAGCAAAAAGATCAGAATAAATACGGGAAACTTTTAAGTTAACATCCTCTTCGGTAAAGCCGATAGGAACCGCTTGTTTCTCAAGTTCGAAAATCGCTTTAACGCCGTCAATTACGAAGCCACAAGCATCAAGTGAATTCTGGATGAGCTCATTGTTATCCTTATCTTCATTGACTGTCGCAAAATGCTGAATGACACGGTATGCCATTGTATTTTGCATATACGCATTCCACAAAGCAGCTATCTCAGATGCTGTCAGTGCTGGATTATGATTCATTTTAACTTCACACCTTTGTTTTTTCTTAGTATTAATTAGGTGTGTAATCATTATTCCTATTTGAAGATTTATTCGAATCTTATAAGGTTTCTCTTGTTATTCAACTAAACTGCCCCGTTTGTTCAATAAGGAATTCAACAAAAAAGGAGCCTAATCCTTCCTGGATTAACGCACCCGGTAGTTTAAAAATGGAAGACGCACATAACTTCCGCTTTCGTAATTTCACTTGATTTTAGTAAGCTCGAAAGCGTATCTCTTGAATTTCACGCTAGCGCCGTGGTCAGACGATCACGCGGTAGTGAAGATGAACAACACCGCTTCGGAAGCGGCGCTCACCGAGCAGCTCGAGCCGCCTGCGAAGGTTGTCCGGCAATGCTCGCTTACCTCCACCCAAAACGATCGGATTAACGAGCAGATGACACTCGTCGATAAGTCCCGCTCTCATCGCCTGCCCTGCAAATTCGGGGCCGCCAATCGTAATGTCGGCTTCTGAAGACTCTTTCAGCCTCCGAATCACATCAGGATTGAATTCGCGCTCGATCCTAGTCCTGGCGCTAGAAACCTCCTGAAGCGTCCGGGAATACACGATCTTCTCAGCAGCTCGCCAGATCTGCGCGAATTCCCGAAATGCCTCCGGTTGATCGCCTTTTTTGGCGCTCGCAGTCTCCCAGTACACCATCGACTCGTACATTCGACGCCCGTATATGTAGGTGCCAATCGGCCGCTGGAAGTCAGTCCAGAACGCAAACTCTTCGTCATCGGAGATCGTCCACTCGATATTGCCGCGCTCATCCTCCATGTAACCGTCCAAAGATACGTTAATAGGATAGATCAATTTAGCCATTTCAATAACTCCCTCCAATTTTCAGTTTCCAACGTAACCAAGGTCTCCCTTCTGAAGTTGAACAATGAAACATCCATTTTTATATTAAACACATATCAGAAGTATTCTGCCCCGTTAGCACAATAACAACAAGAGAGTGGACGTGGCGGCATAGTATAACCGTCCCCTTAAGAAAATTAATAGCGATAGTTGTCCGATTGGAGCTCATTATATTGCTTATTGGTGAAAGGTTAATATAAATCATTATTTTTCTGTATTAATTTATCATAAGCAGCTATAAAGCATATTACGCCTAATGTTTTTACAATGGTGTTACCTATAACAGAGTTTTCAACAGTTGTGCCCAGGAGAAGACTTCCCAAAAATAAAAGAAAAAAACCAAACAAGGTCTTCATATATACTCCTTCTTGTTTTATTCCTTGTATAACCTCTATATGGTTCCAATAAATCCTTCTTCCACAAACCTGCCCCGTCTGTTTAATAAAGAATTCAATAAAAAGGGCGGCTAACCCTCCCTGGATCAATGCACCCGTTAGCTTAATAAAAACCCTCTCAAGATTATTTAAAATTACTTGGAATTTTAACGAGAACATAATTACCAGTCCACATTTGAGTGGTGGCAATTAATCTCCTTCCGTCTTTTTCAAAGAACAGACCAGCACCATCTTTTTCTTTAAATTCCCATCCATTTGAACCAATCATTTGTTTTATATTTTCATCAGCAATCGAAATACCTTTGTTCTCACTACTTGTGATATACCAAATAGAATCGCCTTCTACTGCAATTTCTGCTATTTTACTTTCCGATTCTTTTAGTTTATCAATAGCTTCTTTTGCTGATAAATTCTCTATTGGAAGAGATGGATAGTATAATTTATTTACAGATATGAACACAGCTATAATAACTATTGCTATACCTAGTATAAATCCAACCTTTTTCATCTAATTACCCCCTTATTGGTTTCAAATCAAGGTATTTTATAAATCCGTTCTTCAACTAAACTGCACCGTTTGTTTAATAAAGAGTTCAACAAAAAAAGCGTTAATCCTCCTGGATCAACGCACCCGTTAGCTGAATAAGGAAAAAGTCTAATGACTCCAAGTCAGTATCTTGGGCATAATACGGTTTATATACATTAGAGTGGGGGGATAGTATGAGGCTAAGAAATGGAGATTTTTATACAAATGTTTTTACCAATAAGTTATATAGGTTAAATGAAGATAACGATAGCAGCTGGTACTTGAGTTTGCGTGATGAAGAAGGTTATCATGAAACAGAAAAAATATCAGGGCGTGATATGATTAGATTGGTGGAAGGTAGTTATAAAAAAAGCTAATAAAAAAGCTACCCCATTCCTGTCATAGTACCTGTAATCAGATTTTTTAGCGGAAAGTAGATAATACTAGAAACAATTATAAGATTTTCCAAGGAAAAAGTCGCCTTTATGTCGAATATAGGAGATAAAGGGGATGATCCAATGAATAAAGTTGAGTTATTAAAAAAATTACTAAATAGCAGTCGAGGTAATATGTTTTCATTAGAGATTCCTACTACAAAAGAAAATCAAAAAAAGATTCAAGAGTTGATTAGAGTATTAGAAACAGAAAAAAGAATTAAATTAAGAGAATATGTACAGAGAGAATACTCCGTTTATTTACATGGAATAATTAAGTATGCATCTGAATAATCGGATGCTTTTTTATTGGGGTGAATCACCATCGGGATCTTCCAAATATACAGTAAGCCAAGATGCGTCATAACCCACAAAGCCAAAAATCCCTTGGGCATCTATTTTCCTAAATTAACCAGATCCGTTAGTAAAACTAATTCTATATATAAAATACAAATGACCCTTAGTTAAATAAGGAAGATCACATCAATTATAGAGCCTTTATAATAAGTAGGTTTATGTTATATTTACTTTAAGTCTAAACGACTTGGGGAGGAAGTGAATCGATATGAACGATCAACAATCCGAAGAAATGATTAAGCAATTAGGAAGGATTGCGGATGCTTTAGAACGTATTTCACCACCACAGCCAATAGACCCTGTTACAAAAGATTCGCAGAAATAAAAATATAATTCGCTTCTTAAAGCGGCTTTTTTTATCCCTTGGTACGCAATAATGTTGATAATCGATCAAAAAAACAACTCCTATACGAGCTCTTTTTATAGCGGTATCTTCTTCAACTTAAGCACCCAGTTGAATAAAAACAAGTGTATTTCATTGCCCGTTTGTGAATAGCATTTTCCTCATCTCCAAAGTCATTAGTTACTCCAACAACCTTTTATTATTGTTCAACTAACCTGCCCCGTTTGTTTAAGTGCATTATTTCACAAACTTAGCCGTTTATTGAAGCGAAATTCTTTTAATTTATTTCTGTTCGTATTTCACAAGGTATGGAAAAATTAGCGAAATTAGCAAACCATATACAAGTCCCACTGTAACAAAATACGGAATAGTAAATGATTGGTTTTTTGCATATGGAAGTAAAATAAATACTATTGGTAGTGTTATTATTAGTAAACCTAGTAAACTTATTAAAATCCTCGATTCAACACTCACCTTATACTCCGTTCCACAATGGCTGCATTTAATTGGTCTATAACTTAAAAAGAGTGATTTATAAATTTGACTCCACTTCATTTTCTTTTTACATTCACCACATTTTTGTAACCCCATAATTTCCCATTCCCCCTTTGAATAGTAACTTAGATAACCAAATTGTATCATTAATTTCCACATTTTGGTTTAAATTCATTTTAAGTCATTCATATTTGCCTTCGAGCAACTGCCCCCTCGGTTTTGTAGATATGTATAAAATTCTTATTCAACTAAACTGCCCCGTTTGTTAAAGAAGCCTAAAAAAGTACATAAATAAACAATATACAAACCAAACTAAGAAAAAAAGTGGTGAATCATAATGGCTAATTCAAAAACGAATCAACTGCTCATAGGAAGTACAATATTATCTAGTGCTCTTAGCATCACAATTATTGCTTTGACAATTTATCACCATTTTACAATTCAAGATAAAATTGATGAACTAAAGAAGGCTTAGTTAACTAAGCCTTCTTTAACTAACCTGCCCCGTTTGTTTAAAAAGGAATTCAACAAAAAGGCGGTTAATCCTTACTGGATCAACACACCCGTTAATTCAACAAATAGACTTCATTCTGAGGTCATGTATCTGCTGAAAAAGCTGATTCTTTTTTTGTTAGCTGGACCTTTTGGGTACTAAGGACAAAACTAATGATTGCTGCAATACTACAAACATACGGAAGGAAAGGGTATCCCCAATTAGATATGACATAACCACCAATCATTGAACCAATTGTAATACCAATATACAGAGCCGTATTATTCCACGCCATAACAATTCCTCGTTCTTTTGGATATTCGACCGCTAATCGTGCTTGGTATGATGTAAATCCAGCATATCCAACCAAAGCCCATATGAATAGGAAGAAATAAATCCAATCGCCAGATGAGAAGAATATACCTAAACAAACGAGTATTAGAGTCAAGAAAATTAGTGTAGCTTTCGAAATCTTCCTTTCTCCAAACCTATCTGTTAATTGTCCACTTATAAGACTCCCTAAAACAGCACCGATACCATAAAAAGTAACAGCTAATGCGATTTCTGATGATGAGAATCTATTTTCGGAATAAAGAGCCGCACCTAAGTAAATATAAAGAGCATACATTGAAATTGCCCAAATGGCTGTAACACTTACCGAACCAAGTATTCTTAGCAGATTTCCTTCTAATAAATTTCTTGTTAAATCGCTTTTAGAAACGTATTTCCACGTTTTGAAATTTACTACCGCCAATATAGTTCCTATAATAGCCATTACAACAAATACCGAACGCCAACCAAGAAAAAGCTCTAGTAACGTACCGAATGGGGCTCCCGCCCATAGGGCTGTTAAATGTCCCGAAACAACAATAGAAAGCCAAGTTCCTCTCCGATTTAATGGTGCAATATCCCCGATAATTGCATAAATCAAAGGGGTGACCGCAGCAACGGACAAACCAGCTAAAATACGACTAATGATTAACCAGGTAAAAGAAGGTGAAAAGGCAGTTAAGGCATTAGAGAAGGAAAATAACAATAACCCAAACGAAATAAAAGCCCCACGTCCATTTTTATCTGAAGCCCAACCAAAGAAAGGTGCTGCAATAGCATATGTTACAGCAAAAACAGTTACCATCCATCCTGTCATAGCTGAACTAACATTATACGCTTCCGAAATGAACGGTAGTAACGGAGACACTACAAATAAATCAGTCCCCATTAGAAACAAAGTTACCCAACCAACACTTAAACATATTCTCCCTCGCAACCCCATTACATCCCCCATTTACATTTATTATTAAATGTATATTTTTCAGAGTTGTAAAAAGGACTTCCTTTCAAGTAAACTGCCCCGTTAGCACCTTCATTCATTCTTTCTTTCCATTCAATTGTCGGTTTATTTTAAATTAGCTGTTCAAAGGTCATAATATCCTCCTGTAGAGTTTCCTTATTAATTTGGGACTTCCTTATCCTTATCACAAGCCCCTAAAAGAAAGGCTGAAGAAAAAATAAAAAACAGGGCTATCTTTTTCATACGTTATAACTCCCTTATGTCTATATGATAATTATAAGGGACAAGTTGGTAAAACATAATAATCTTTCAGATTATTTTTATTACTTCATCTTCAACTAAACTGCCCCGTTAGCTTAATAAACCTTCCCCTTGAGTCTTTATTTCTAGAAACCAGGCAATAATTCCTCTTGAAATCCAATTAATCGGGAGGGATTTATTTTGTTATTGTCTAAAGCGTGGGAAACATATGAAGCGGATAAACGAATTGAAGGCTTTTCCCCCTATACGTTAAAAGCCTATGGGATTCAGGCAAAGCTGATTATTAAGTTCTTTGAGGATGCAGATATTGCCACATTAACCACCGATCTTTTGAAGGCATACCTCGCAAATCCAAGTAGGAGCTTAAAACCTTCGAGTTTAGCACACAGGATACGGTTTATGAAGTCATTGTTCCGTTGGTGTCACGAGGAAGGTCATATATCCCATAACCCAGCAGCTAAAATCAAGGAACCTAAAGTCGGAAAGAGAATCCCCAAGTTTTTAACCGAAAAGGAGATTGAAATGTTGCGTGAGGCTTGTATAAGTCCAATGGAAAAAGCCTTATTCGAATTTATGTTCTCGACGGGGTGTAGGATAGGAGAAATCGTATCGCTAGAGTGCAATTCAATTAATTGGTCTAACCGTTCTGCTATTGTAAGAGGAAAAGGAGACAAGGAACGTGAGGTCTATTTCAATATTCGAGCTGAAATCTGGCTAAAGCGATACATTGACAGCCGTGAGGATAATGACGCAGCTATTTTTGTGACAGAACGGCACCCACATAGGATGAGTATTGCCCAAATGAGATATGTGATAAAGAGAATTTCTGCTCGTGCGGGAATCAATAAGGAAATCCATCCCCACCAACTTAGACACAGCTATGCAACCCACTTATTAAACAATGGTGCCCCAATTGAAGTCATCCAGAGTCTTTTGGGGCACGAGAAGAGTGAAACCACTCGGATTTATGCCCAACTAAGCGGCAGGTTAAGACAAGAATTTTATCAAAAGTATTTCTAAGCAAAGAGCAACGCGTCTCAAGCGTTGCTCTTTGCTCTTGTGCTTTCGCACCCGTTAGTTCAATAAGAAATGAGATGCTTCTTCAACAATCGGGTCCTTTAATGGAAGAACTAAGATATTTATGTTAGCTGATATAGCTCTGTAAGAACAGTAAAAAATTTAAACCTGAAGTGCCTTTTGTAATGATTTTTTCATTGCTTCTACAAAGTCATTACGTGTCTCTTCAGATAATTCCAATAAGGAAAGATAAGGATTTAAATCTTCTAATTCTACCAATAGCAGCTCCCCTTGTTCGCTTCGACAGGCATCAACTCGTTGAATACCCCAGTCAAGATTATTCCAGTCGATGAAACGTTTAGCAAAAGCTAGATCTTCTTCCGTAGGTACATACTCTTTCAATTCCCATCTTTTATCTTTATCTGGTGCATAAAGGCCGTACTGAAATTCTTTGTCGATAAAATAAAATGAGACTTCATATTCAAAATCGATAAATGGTTGTACCAATGTATTTTTCGATTCTGAATTAACTTTCTCACTCAATTCATCTTTTGTAACGAATTCCATCCCGATCGAGTCTGCCCCATCTTTCGGCTTTACGATATACCTGTCTACACTAGGGAGTTTATTTAGGGAATCAAGGGTATCAATCGTTGGAATGACAGGAAAATGAGCATTTGTTAGTTCAAGTAAATATTCTTTTCCGTTCATATCAGCCTTCCCATCAAACGAATTATATGTGTTTAAATGTTTAGAAACAATTCGGTTGCGGAACGCTTCATATTTTTCTTTAAAATTTGCGACTGGACCTGCATTTCGAAAGACAATTAAATCAACTTGATCTTCAAATGCCTCGATATCTTCAGGATGACAGATACCCAAATTAAAGTCTTCTCTTAGTTTAGAAGTAAGAAATAAATCCTCTTCATAATAGTTTCTTCCTTTTGCTTCATAATATAAATCTGTTACAAATAGTAGCGTCTTCATTACGCCTTCACCCACTTTTCTTAAATTTTTATTGTAAAAACATCCTAAAAAACAAAAAATCCCGTCTCAGTAAGAGACGAGATTGAAACTCGCGGTACCACTCTTGTTTAATAAAATGTTTGTAATAACACTTTACTACCCTTTACAAACGTACAATCATACGTTGTCCCTTGTCACGGAGGGGACCGATAAAGCTTACTAAAAATTCAGCTTTACTTCTCGGAGATGATTTTCGGCTATTATCTGAACACTGGTTTTCAGCAAACACCAGCTCTCTGTGGAACAGAACCAATAACGTACTCTTTCTCTTCATAGAATTTAAATTAAATTAATTAGACATCATTATATTACTATTCTGAAAATAAGGCAAATGGATATTTAAGGGAAGTTTACTGGATTCCTATAATTATTTTCTTGAACACTTTAATATCCTCTTCCTTTTAAAAGTGTTTCTTAACAAACTGACCCTGTTTGTTGATTGATTAATTCAGTTTTAATATTTGATTTAAAAATGAACTTCATCATTGAATTCAAACACGAAGTTTTTGAAAAAGTTGAAACGATAAGCTACTCAATTTTTGTTCCCGTATTCTTTGCCTACATTGATATTTCGGTTGAATGCATATGCGACATCTACTTTTATCATATTTTACTACCACTCCTGGTTATTTAATTGGTTCAAATATCAAAATAATAACAAAGTGTTGTTGAGCTAACCTGCCCCGTTTGTTCAATAAAGAATTCACCAAAAAGGTGCCTTAATCCTTCTTGGATCAAAGCACCCGTTTGTTTAAGTGCATCACTTCACAAACTTAGCTGTTTATTGAAGCGAAATTCTTTTAATTTATTTCCGTTCGTATTTCACAAGGTATGGAAAAATTAGCGAAATTAGCAAACTATATACAAGTCCCACTGTAACAGTAAATGGAATAGTAAATGATTGGTTTTTTGCATATGGACCTAAAATAACTACTATTGGTACTGATATTAGTAAACCTATTAAAATCCTCGATGAAAAATTTGCCCTATATTCCGTTCCACAGTGACTGCATTTAATTCTATAACCTAGGAAGAGTGATTTATAAATTTGACTCCACTTCATTTTCTTTTTACATTCACCACATCTTTGTAACCCCATACTTTCCCATTCCCCCTTTGAATGGTAACTTAGATAACCTAATTGTATCATTAGTTTCCACTTTTTGGTATTTTTGCTTCTTCAACTAATCTGCCCCGTTAGCACAATAACAACAAGAGAGTGGACGTGGCGGCATAGTATAACCGTCCCCTTAAGAAAATTAATAGCGATAGTTGTCCGATTGGAGCTCATTATATTGCTTATTGGTGAAAGGTTAATATAAATCATTATTTTTCTGTATTAATTTATCACAAGCAGCTATAAAGCATAATACGCCTAATGTTTTTACAATGGTGTTACCTATAACAGAGTTTTCCACAGTTGTGCCCAGGAGAAGACTTCCCAAAAATAAAAGAAAAAAACCAAACAAGGTCTTCATATATACTCCTTCTTGTTTTATTCCTTGTATAACCTCTATATTGTTCCAATAAATCCTTTTTCCACAAACCTGCCCCGTTAGTTTAAAAAAGACTTCAAAAAAGAGAGCCATCCGTTCACTGTTAACTTAAGTTTAATCCAAGAACGGGATTAGCCCGAAAAGGATAAAGTAGAGCAATATTCCTGTGATTTTCCATTTAGAATGTCTACAAATTACAATTAAGCTAATACATAAAATTGTGAACAAAATAAAGCCTACGGGTCTTAAGTGGCCTTCTAAAGGACCCGCTCTATTCATAGTTAAAACTAAGATGGAAATGAGGGCTAAAGGAACAAAAAACCAATTATTTTCTTTTTTCAAGTAAGCTCTGATACTTTCCAAATTATTAAAACCCCCTGCATTTTTATCCATATTTTAACACACACAATTAGATACATAATAGATATTTCTTCTTACACTAAACTCCCCGTTTGTTCAATAAGGATTTCAACAAAAGGGTGGTTAATCCTTCCTGGATCAACGCACCCGTTTAAAAGTGAATCGCATCTGTTTTAGAGTTATGCTGATTCAAGAGGTCTATATCAGATCCCCTAAAAAATAAATATGTACAGGTACTACTTTAATAAATCTGTTGATATTTGGAAACATTCTTATGGAGGAGGTGTCTTTGTTGAAAAGAACAACTGTTGGAATTATTGTTTTAACGGTCCTTTTTAGTACAGCTTTTGTATTCTTTAGCAATAAATCTAATATTAAAGGTACATCTGTGAAAGCTAACGAACAAACTGACTATGAACAAAAACTACAAAGAAGCGTTGAAAAAGGGCTTCAGGAATATGATGTTGTTCATCAAGTTATGCCTTGGTATTATGAAACAATGGTTATATTTAATATTCAAACCACAATAAATGGCAACGACGCTAAAGCAAAAAAATTCGCAGGACAAATAAAAAACAAAGTTGATGATATAGTTCTTTCAAAGAAAATAAAAACACATTACAAGCATTACTTTATAGCTATCTACAATGCAAATGGCGAAGACCTCGTTACTCGTTCAAAAGATGGTTCTCTTAAAAAGGATATAAAAAATATCGGTACTATACAGACTGAAAAGTTGCCACAAGAGTATACCCAAGAACAGGCACTTAAAAATGGAGATATATTAATGAAGAATAGAACCAAAAAGCAAAAGGAGAAAATTAAACAGTTTAAGCGGAGTGTCATAGATGGAAAACCAGATTTTATACGATTCACCCGGTTTACTTCCTCTGGTGCTGCTGTATTAACAGAGTACCATTTTAACGGGCAGATGATTTATTATCGGTACGACAGTTCAAGAGATAAATCAGGGGTATCTGACATTTTGGAAGACTATTGCAAAGAACTTGTAACCGATTCAGAAATGTCATATATTACTCAATGTTACAAGAACCATACGCTCGAGTTTTAAGCTTTTTTCATATGAATACGGTGAAGTGACACTTGGAATCTATCCAGGTGTTTTTGAAAACGTTGTTAAACTAACCTGCCTGTTGTTTGTTCAATAAGGTGTTCAACAAAAAGGGCGGTTAATAATCATTCCTGGATTAAAGCTCACGTTAGCTGAACAAGAACTTATTTAGATTTAAAGTAAATTATCTCGGGGTCTCCTTCATCTAAATTTTCAATAAATCCACTTTGTATGAATCCATTTGCTTTAAAAACTTTTTGCATTGTTTGATTTGATTTATTGGTTGAAGAGAAAATTTTCTTTGTTGGCGAATTGTTTATAAAACACTTAATAAGCGATGTTGCGTATCCTTTTCTTCTTTCAGTGTGCCTTACAATTATCAGTGAAATGAAGCTACAATCAAAGAAATGAGTATCATATATTAAAAAACCAACGATAAGATTATTATCATTAGCAACAATACATCGCTCTTCTTCAATGGCTTTCAAAATGTATTCACGTCTGCTATTGTTACCGATAACTTCTTCATCTATCTTCATTATCTCATCTAAATAATTTATTTGAGCCATTTCTAAGGACTTCAAAATGTAGCCTCCTTAACTTTTAAAATTACAAAATTCGCTACGGAATAAAACATATCCTCTTACACTAACCTGCCCCGTTTCTTCAATAAGGAGTTCAATAAAAAAGGTGGTTAATCCTTCTGGATCAACGACCTTTTACTTTATGTACAACTTATTAAAAATGGCAGGATGCATCATAATGAGCTTATATTATATTTTTGTATCTAGTTTTATTACCTTTAGTTTCTTAATTAATTTACCATCAACATACCAGAATAAAACCGAAACAAATACAAATAAAAAAACCAGAAAAATATTACTCATAACATACCTATATAAAGAAAAATCTGCATAATTGGGAGTTAAAAAATGCAAAATGGGAAGAAATAAAATTCCTCCAAGGATATAAAAAGGGAGAGAATTAAGCCTATTACTTTTGTTATTTCCCATTACCAAATCAATTAATAGTGAGTAGGGTATGCCATAAAAGAAAATCACAATAAAAGGTAATATCAAATAAACAATCCACAATAACATTCCTTCGTTCCCGTAATTGAGATAATATATAACTGCTAAAATGAAAAACAAGAGCACCGTTATACTGGAAACTATGAGAGCGGTTAATAACTTTCTAATAAACATAAATGTTCCCCTTTATTAAATTGAAATAAGTGCCCCTAATAAATGTGTACGGATTTTTTTAAAATTCTTCTTGAGCTCACCTGCCCTGTTGGTTGAGGAAGGAAACTTAACAGTTTGTGGTTATCCATTTAACAGCTTCATTTAGGTCCTCAGCCACAAAATCGGGTTTTACTTGCACACAACGACCAAAAAATTCATTGTTTAAGTATTTCTTAAGGGCCGCTTTTCCACTACCTGTTTTCACTAAAATTTCATTTTTATTGACCATATTTTTTATTCCACTCAGCAATCCAACCGTCTAGATTATTGTTTTGTACTTCTTCAGCTGTTTTACCTTCAAGGGAGTAACCCCATCCTACTACACCATCTTCTGCTGGATAGGAGGTACCACCGATTATTTGACCATCAAAGATAAATACTCTAACTTCGACTTTAGTCCCATTAATCTTAATTACTGGATGATTTTTTACAATAAAAATTTCTTGGATAATATCTTTTCCTATATATGATTCTGGTGAAACAGTTTGTCTAGCCCATATAGAAATGTGGGGCATTTCCACTAGTTCCTGCCTGTTAACTGAATAAATATAACTTCCTTCATAGGATTTTACTGAATAACCCTTTTCCAAAAGATAATCCCTTGCCAGTTCTCCATTAGAATCCATCTTTGGTACGCAGCCAACCAACAAAAGGAATAAAACAAAAAATACTATTTTTTTCATATAAGTCTCCAGTTTCTCAACCTCCTCAGGTCAGTGTTTGTATTTCTGTTTTCCATTCTGAATTCCTTCTTAAGCTAACCTGCACCGTTAGCACAATAACCACCGTTAAGTTGACCCCTCTTTATTAGAAAAATCTCAATCGTCCTTTTTGTAATTATTAGGTGGTTTTATAAACACATTCTCTCCAGGTTCAAATCCTTCTGGCTCCCAATAGTGATCTTCATAATTTTCTTGTTCAAATAAGTTACGTAAAAAGATTATTGCTTCTTCCCAAGTCGTAAACACCTGAAAAGGATAAGGTGGTTGACCTTCGTCATTCCAAACTGCCCAACTCCTATTGGGTAACTCCGTTGCATTCCATTGGGCATCTTCAGGAATACGAAAAATAAAAAAAGTGTTATCATAAGCTGTCTTCCAGTCTTGGAATCCCATTTCCGAAGCAAATTCATCATATTTATTAAAGATTAATCCCCTAAAGAACTTTTTAATTTTCATCTTGAACACCTCATACCTTGTTCAACTAACCTGCACCGTTTGTTCAATAAGGAATTCAACGAAAAAGGCGGTTAATCCTGCTGGACCAACGCACCCTCTAGCATATTATTCATTAAACACAAAATTTTCTAATAGTAAGTACACAAAAATAATTGCCAAATAGATAATGATGAAAATCTTGTATTTCACCAAAAAATTTATTTTAATTTCTTGCCTTAACTCTTTTGTGGAGTTTAATGCGATAATCAATATTATAGTGGATAGGAAATAACTGTATTTAAAATAGTGATTCATAATTGGTGTGAGTATTGCTATTATGATGACTATTACCCATAACCACCATTTTTCATTTACTTTCATTTAATCACCTTTAATTTAGTTATTACCTCTATTAATGAACTAACCTGCCCCTTAACTCAAAATGAAAAACATCATACCAGTGCAGTATAATAAAACATAAAAAAACCCCTTTTATAAAGGGGTAATGGTTTCAGCAATAACATTTCTTAGAAAAGCTATATCCTTCCGAATTTGGTCTTTGCAAATTGGATCAGCACATTTATTAAGGTCCATTAAAAGCCTGCCAAGTTCCCTCTTAATAAGAAATTGCTCTTGTTCTTCCATTTGGTTCTCCCTAATAATGTCACTTATACTCATGGCCCTTTACCCGAATAAGATGCTATTAAACCAAGAAACCAAAACCTTTTCAGCTTCTTATTGAACTAACCTGCCCCGTTTGTTTAATAAGGAATTCAATAAAAAGGCGGTTAATCCTTTTTAGGTCAATGCACTCGACTGCCGAAATATAAACTTATACAATGAATACCTTATTCTAGTGGTTTCACTAAGTCCCCATTTAATTTGTTTGATATGTTTATTGCTTCTTTTCTATTTGTTGCTGGTCCTGATATTAATAGCCCGTCTTCAGGATCCCACTTATATGAAGCATTATCCCTTCCGGATTCAACCAGTTCATGAACGATAATAGTTAGTTCACTAAAATCATTATTTATATAAAGAATTCCATAGGTGTTACGCTCGCCTGGATGGGAATAATCCCTGAATGATAAAGTACCGTTGTTTCCCAAAAAAACAACTTCAACTTCCTTTTTATCAATTATAATATCTTTTGGCACATCACCTTTTATATCAATGGTTCCTGTGAACTACCCACCACTTAATTTCTATGAAATTTGAAGTGGGGGCTTCCAAAGGCTTTCACCTTTTTCTTTTATTGCTAGGTCATCCACAAGACTAACGCCTCATGTCACTAGCCTTGAATTCGTGGCGTCCCTACCACTACTGAAAATGGATACAGGCTATACGGGCACTGGTGCTCCAGCCATAAAACCTAAATCTGACAGTATCCTGATTCCGTACTGTTTTAGATTTCTGGCCGCATTATAGTCTCGATCCATTTTTGTGCGGCAATGCTCGCACACATACACTCTCTCTGAGAGCTTCACTGTTTCCTTTTTTGAATTGCATTCACTGCATCGTTTTGTGGAAGGAAAGAATTTATCTGCGAAGATAAGATGCTTTCCTTTTTTCTTCGCTTTATACTCCAACATGGTACGGAACATGCCAAACCCGTTGTCATGCAATTTCTTGCCAAGGGACAGGCATTGTGCCAAATTGCTCAAATCCAGGTCTTCCACCACAATAGCCGCATAATCATTGGTTATCTGATTGCTTCTTTTGTGGAGAAAATCTTTTCGCTGGTTTTTGGCCTTGGCCATGGTTTTTTGATAGTTCTTAAGCGTGTTTTGATAAGTAGTTGAGTAAAGAATCCTGCCCTCTGAATCCACCAGGGCTCTATTCCTTTTCCTGGCCAATGATTTGTTCAACCGTCTCTGGCGCTTTTCAATGATCTTATGGTACCTTGGATACCCGGCTTTACGACCCTGGCTATCGACGTATAAATCTGTTTGGCAATAATCCAGAGCCAGCACTTCATCAGCCTTGATGTTACTCCGCAAAGGCTCTTGTTTCATTGGATAATCCACAGACAACGATACCATATAGCGATCTCCTTCCCGTTTAATGGTCGCCTTCTTGATAATGGCTTCTTTAGGTAACTCACGATGCATGGCAATCGGGATTCCATTTCGAAACTTCGGGATACATAGTAGGAATTGTTCGTTGCGTTGGACGATTTTAATATTTCCATTCGTTTGATTGGTGGTGTAGCTGAACTTTCCTTGCTTCTTGCTGTGGAATTTGGGGAGGCCTTTCATGTCTCGCAGCGTTGGAACATACCCAATTGTTCGCATCTTTTTCCGGACAGTTTTTTTGTACTGCATCGGCTTTTTGGCGAATTCATCATTATATTTCTTCACCGCGGCCTGAAAACGCATTTTCGCATCATTGTAAACAAACGAATCGTTGGATTTATCCAGATAGTCATATTTCTGAGTGATGGTGGTGTAGTTAGGCGTTTTGTATTGAATATAGCCGCCTTGAAACCCGATTTTCTCCAAATGTTCGTAGAGTCCAGCTACATACTCGTTGTATACCTTTCGTTCGCATCCGAAAGAGCGTTCTAACACTTTCCTATCATCCTCAGCCGGGAAAATTGCGTAACGATACCCATACGTAACCCAATCGTCAGGCAGCTCTTTTTTGGTACCTTTTATATAGTTTCCATTCTTGTCGGTAGCCATCTTTTCACCTCCCTTGTCCATGTTTGAACGAAACTACTATATAAGGATATTTTACCAAACAGAACGTATGTTTGTCTTGTGTTAGCACATATATTTTTAACGGTTTCATTTCTAAGCCAAAACAGAAAACACACGCCATTCATCCCCCACCTAGAATCTTTCGGATTTTTGAGGAAGGGGACTTCTGGCTAAAATTCGTTAAAGCAGGATAAAATGAATCCTTCTATATGGTCAATCGTCCCTATATATCCAAGTATTTCATGACCTTCCTCTTATATACAATATAAAAGCAGATTGATATATTCTAATTATTCCGAAAAATAAAGGGGGTTTCAAATGGGAAAGTGGCATAACAAATTTATAGTTTTCTTTACCGCTCTAGTAATTGCTTTGGGGACTTACGCAGCTCCAGCAGGGGCTGTTTCAAATTCAGCGAGCTCCGTCGCTGAAAGAGCTTTATCTGTTGAAATTGAGGAAGCGACGATATTTGAATTGCAGCATGCTATGCAGAGTAGTATGTTAACCTCTGAGGAATTGGTTGAATTCTATCTCAATCGAATTGGGGAGTACGATGATAGCATTAACTCTATCATTACGGTTGACGAAAATGTATTAGAAGAAGCGAAACAACTAGATAAAGAGCGCAAAGCGGGAAATGTTCGCGGTCCCTTGCATGGAGTTCCGGTTATTTTAAAAGACAACTATGATACATATGATATGCAAACTACTGCGGGATCCCTGTCACTTGAAGGTTCCATCCCTCTAAAGGATGCCTATCAAACAAAAAGATTAAGAGATGAAGGTGCAATCATCTTAGGGAAAGCAAACCTGCATGAATTTGCTTTCGGATTCCAAACCATTAGTTCTGTTGGTGGACAAACCTATAATCCATATGATTTAACCAGATACCCAGGCGGTTCAAGCGGTGGAACGGCAGCAGCGGTTGCTTCCAACTTTGCCACTGTCGGATTAGGGACAGACACTGGTGGGTCCATCCGAATACCTTCGTCCTTTAATAACTTGGTTGGACTTCGCCCTACTATGGGACTTGCCAGCCGTGATGGAATCATTCCACTTGCACTATCACAGGATGTCGGCGGACCGATAGGACGGACGGTAGAAGATGTGGCTGTCGTGCTCGATGCAATTGCTGGCTATGACCCAGCAGATCCAGTTACTGAAGCCAGTATTGGAAAAGTTCCAAAAACCTATACTCATTATCTTAGGAAAAATGGATTAAAGAAAGCTCGGATAGGCGTAATTCGCGACCTGTTTGGGAAAGATCCTGAAGTCAATGAAGTGATGGATCAAGTGATTGCGGACATGGAAGGACTTGGAGCAGAAGTGTTTGAGGTAACAGTTCCCAATCTTAGTACAATTCTTTCTTATCCAAGTTTAAGCGGATACGAATTTAAGTTTCAGTTAAATGATTATTTGGCCAGCCTTGGGCCGAATGCACCTGTAAGAACCTTATCAGATATTATCGAAAGCGGAAAATTCCATCCAAGTTTAGAAAGCGCATTAAAATCGCGGAATGAAAGAGAATCATTAGAAAATGATACAGAATACCAAAACATTATTACCAATCGTCCTAAAATGGCAAGGGAAAGCTTAATGGTAACATTTAATGAACATGACCTTGATGCACTACTCTATCCAACTTCGAGTGCTTTACCGGCACAGGTGGGCAAAAGCCAAGGTGCAGGAAATGCTAATCGCTTAAGTCCTTATTCAGGTTTCCCTGCAATCTCGGTTCCTGCTGGCTTCAGTGACAACGGCCTTCCAGTCGGGCTCGAGCTGCTAGGAAAAGAATTCGACGAGCCAACATTGATTAAACTTGCCTATGCTTATCAAGAAGGAACTAACCATCGAAAAGCGCCTAAACTAAAATAGGAACCTTCATAGAAAAAGAGGTCTGTCTCAATAGTCTTGCAAGTCTTGAGAATTGTCCTCAAAATATAATATACCGTATTTTACTGAAGTAAACCTTTATATTTAAGGGTGAGCTGCACCAAGGTGATGAACTTTGGTCATCGGCTTAAGGTGTATCGATAATTTCAAAAACATGCCCCCTAAAACTGGACACAAAACACCAAGTTCAGGGGGCATATCATTTATTGCGTTTTTCTTTATCTATAATTAATCTGTTTGTTTCACACTTAAGTTTACAAGTCTATCGGCTTGCCACCTGTTACCCCATAAATCTGACCGGTGATATAGCTTGCTTCATCGGAGGCCAGAAGAACATACACCGGTGCAAGCTCGACTGGCTGTCCTGCACGGCCTAGAGGATAGTTTTGGCCAAACTCAGGGATTTGCCCATCCAATTTTCCGTTATCCAACTGCAACGGCGTCCAAATTGGCCCCGGCGCGACACCATTTACACGTACACCCTTCGAAGCAAAGTACGAGGACAAGGCAACCGTAAAGTTGCTTATCGCACCTTTTGTAGCGGCATAATCCGCTAAAGACTCGGATGGATTGAAAGACTGAACCGATGTCGTGGTGATAATCGCGCTTCCTGGTTCCAAATGTTCTTCGGCCGCTTTTACTGACTCAAACATACTGATGATGTTAACTTTGAAGGTGTCATGGACTTGCTTCATTGTTAACTCACTTAGGGATGGCTGCGCGATTTGCTGCGCGGCATTCAATACTAGCGTGTCCAATCCGCCAAAAGCTTCGACTGTTTTTGTAACAATCTCCGTCGCTGCGCCATCTTCCCTCAAGTCATACGGCAGCAGCAATGCTTTTCTGCCTGCTTCTTCAATTAATGCTTTGACTTCGTTGGCATCTTCCTCTTCACCAGGGAAGAATTGAATGGCCACATTGGCGCCTTCTCGGGCATAGGCAATGGCGGCGGCACGGCCAATCCCGGAATCGCCGCCGGTAATCAAGGCATTCCGTCCTTCCAAGCGATTGTATCCTTTATATGATTCTTCCCCGCAGTCGGGTTTTGGAGTCATTTCATTCTGTAACGCTGGAGTATCCTGTTCTTGATCCGGGAATTTTTCCGTGTAAAATTTCTTGCGTGGATCGGTTAAATGTGGGTTTCCCATCAAAAATCATCTCCTATCTTGATTCATTCTTAAATGTTAAGGGGCAAAAAAAAAGGCCGAATGGCTATTAAAACAGTTTGCATGATTGCACTACCTGCACCCTGTTATATTTCTTGAATACCCTTTGAGCATCTCTTTAAACGACTCCAGATCTATTACCCTCTCCAAACCCACTAGGTTAGTAACTAAACTGTAATCTGATTGTTAGGTAAAAACATTATTGATGAAATCTTAATTGTATACAATTAATACTTGTTAAGGAGTGATGGAAGATGAAAAGCATTACAGTCGATAAGTTGAAATTCAAGAAAGAATTATCGATGATTGAACAAATCACACTGAAAGATTTTCTGTATACCTGGGTTAGGGGCTTAAGCAAAGGATTGGACAATGATTTTTTCCACCTTGAGTACACTGTAGATGTATTCGCCAAAATGGAAAAAACGACGAATGATACCGATTTGTTGATTTCTGATGAGTATTATTTCAGATACATAACTATCACTGAGGATAATCAAATTGTCATAGGTATTTTAGATAGGAATTTAGAATTACAACATAAAATCATTTCAATACAAGAATTAAAGAATTCTTAACCATACAAAAAGAGGCAGCGTGGTACTTAAGCCTATCGCAAAACGTGAATTTACAGCTAAATATGTAAAGAAATGTAGTTAATTTGCACCGTATTTACGGTGCTTTTTGTATTGTATGCGAAAAATAACCTAGGTTCAATTAAACTTAAGCAAAACAACGTAGAGATGCTTATTGAACTAAAGCACCGTTAGTTCAAGAAAAAATTACAACTTACTTAGTTTCTCTTCTATCCGCCGTGTAGTCTAATACGAAATAAAGGATGTACATTGAAATAAAGTAAACCACCGCCGAATAGATTATATTCCATTCACCATAATATAAAACTCTAATATAAACTGCATACAATTCAAGTAATACAAGAATGCAGGTCCATCCCAAGATATATAAAAATTTCTTAATGGCATTTGATTTCAAGGGAAAGTAATTAAAAATAATAAGCAGTACAGCAATCTCACCAAGAGCCACAACAAGGTATAACCACTCTATTTGTTCTTTATCAAAATACCAGTAAAGTTTGTACTTTAAATCAAGATACAAATCAGTTACAAAATTCATTAACAATGCAAACTGTATTGTAGCTAGTAACTCGTGCCTAGTTCTTTTTCTGGGCATTTTGAGGGCAATTAAAAGAACTAATATAACTGTCACAATAAATAGCTTCACCAAGAGGAACACCTCGTTTTATAAAAAACAACAATATCAACCATATTATCTTTATTTTTCTATGAATTATTCTTCTTTAACTGCCCCGTTTGTTCAATAAGGGATTCAATTAAAAAAGGCGGTTAATCCTTCTTGGATCAACATACCGTGTTTTAATAGCCAGATTAACTGATAATTATCTTCAAATCTTCATAGTTTACTCCATAGATTTAGTTTTACAACTGTTTATTGAAATCCCTGATCACGCTTACCAAAATCAATTATGGGATTATAACTTTAATAAGCTCTACAATCTGCTGAGTGAATGAAATAAAGATTTTATATAAACTTTTCTTTGTAATATTTACGTAATTCGAGTGCATTATCTTCCCATTCTATTGTACGACCATGGATTAATTGACCAAGGACATCCAAACATCTATGCCATCCTGCAGCTATATATATCGCCATTTCTCGATTATCAAACGTATGACGAAACATTAAGGTGCACCCTTGATCCACTTCATGTATGCTCATCTCTAACAAATCATCAACTTCCCGAAAACAAAAGGAATCTGGAGGATTTAATTCGGTAATAACTGCCTCATAAATTGACCCTTCACCGTCATCAAACTTTATCTTTCCACCCACTCTAAGATCCATATCTCCAGTTGCAAATGGATACCATTGAGTGAAGTAGTCAGAATTCGTTAAAAAACGAAATACTTTTTCAGGGCTAAATGGATAGTTACGTTTAAAAACCAAAACGTGTCTTCCCTCTTTTTTATGGAGACTGCCATAGTTACTCATGATTGTTTACTCCCTTTTTTTTATATAGTGTACATTTCCGATACTTACACATGGCTGGAATATTCATTATTTTCCTAGATATACCTGTTCCTACTGCTTTGCTAAAATGTTCAAAGCACCTTTAGTATAAGAACAAAAGTTGGTCCGCAATAGTCCTGTCTTATCTCTTATATACGTTTTTTGCCCTTCACAACGTTAAAAATTTTCAATTAGGACGCTTTTCCCAAGGTTCAATTTGACCAATAGTTAGCACTTTCTTTCTCTTCTTAATCGCTTCAATTACCCCATCAGAAATTTCCTTATTTGTTAGCCACCTTGAATTGGCACCTTCAGTTATAAAACCTAATTGAACTTGATAATATACATAACCGTAAGGAGATGGGTACTTTTTTTTGATTTCATCTAAGTCTGAACTACTACCCAATATATGAAATAACTCCCAAAAATTCTTGCCTTTTGAAACCTCATTTGTAATAACTTGAAGAGCATTTTCAGCAACTGAATGAATCCATGCTACAACAATATCAATATCCCCATTTTGCTTGATTGTTAGATTTATTTTCTCTTTCAATTGGTCATTATTTGTATAATCAACCAACAGTGGAGTTATATGACTTTTTGAACTGGTCTTTTGTAGAAGTTTCTTCATTCGTTCAGGGTTTCTAGCAATAATGGACACATGATAGCCGTTATTTAATAACCAAAGTGACACTCCTGATAACATACCAGTACCACCCACAACTAATGCGTGCTTCAATCCTCTTCCCCCTTATAATCTTAAAAAGTGACAGCGAAAGTCTTGTTTAACCAACCTCCCCTTTAACACAATAAAAGAGCTACCCTCGAGCCTAATTAGCTCATAATTGTTACACCATTAGGATTTCTTAATTGTTTGGTTGAGAAGCCCTTTATAACATCTTCTCTGATTGTAACTTTATCACCAAGTACCTATTTAATAGTATCAAAAGGTTTTCCGAACACGTCGAATGGATTTCCGAATAAGGAACGGATTATAACTGGCCGGAAAGCATATTTCCGCAAGCTGTATTCTTAGCAATTTTAAAGGATGAAGTGCTTGTTCATCTAATATAAGGGCGTCAACCTGGTCGGGTCGGTCCCCTTTTCTTGCGAAAAACTTGTGGGCGTAGTTTATGTAATGCTGCAACCTGAGCGTAGGCGTCAGCTGCGCAGCAGGCTGGCTTTTTCCAAAAAGGGTTGAATTCCCTAACTCTCTGCCAAGCCTTTTTGAAACCAAAATACAAACTTCTTTACGATATAAAAGAGCATGAGATTGGCTATGACATGAAGGCCCCAGTTATAGTTGAGGAATAGAATGAGGTTGCTAACCTTTTCTTCTACAACATAAATCGTTGGGATTGCGATTGAGAAAGTTAAATAATAAAGGAGCATCTTTACTTTGCCAGGTTGTTTTGGGTAAAAGTGGATGAACACAGCAGCTATTATTGGGAATAGGACGTAGTAGTGCGAGAATCCCATCTTTGTTGCAATCTTGAATTCCCGGTATGGGTACCTTACGATGTGAAAATATACAAGGAGAAATACTAGAATCCATGATAATGTTCCAGAAAATAATATCGTTATTTGGGTTAATCGGAGCCTGTCTTTTGATATCCATAACAGGATAATGATTGAAACCATCCAGATAAACACCAATATAAAAAGTTCTCTGCTCATTTGCTGTTCACCGTAATGAGTTTTTGTTTGAACCATAGATAGTATTTGTGGTTTATGAATAACGTAATATTGACGGTAATAAAGGTCCAGTACCAGGTCCATCCGTGATAGTCGACAAGCCTCGTTGTCTTTTCGATGATCACTTCCAGAATTGTAAAGAATCCGGTAAAACATACATAATATATCAGTGCACCGAGCTTTCCGACCTTGGGAAAGTACAAACTGAAGATGATTGCCACAATAGGAAACACGAAAAATTCAAACGTCAAACTTGTTCGGTTATATTGATTGGTATCAGCAAGCAATTGAACCGGGTATTTAATCCATCCCATTTCGACCACGAATAAACCGGCCGGCCAGGTGATGACCTGAAGAAATAGGAGGATGACCCACGCCTCCCTGGCTCTGTTTTTAGGTATTAATGTGACGAAAGCCAAGATTGCAATAATAGTGATGCCAACTAAAATCAATCTATCCATGTTCATGAAAGCATCATCCCTCTTGGTAAGGAATCGTGTAAACACATTCTTCCATGATTGTTAAATAATATACATATTGCGAACTATGCAGCTGGCACGTTTTGGATTTGGGACGTTCGATGCGTTTTAGAGGGATGTTGGATAAATTTAAAGGCGCCTACCGTTATGGTTTGGCGCCTTTTGAATTAGAGCTTGTAGGATAGGATTGTCGTATAGGAGCTGTAGATTTTCTTTCCGCTAACGACCTTGTAAGCCCTGACTTTGTAATAGTATGTTTTGCCTCTTGTTAAGGAAGTGTTGGTAAAACTTATGGTTGAACCGGACGTAATCGTTTTTACTTTACTGTATGTTCCGGTTTTGGATGTGGACCGGAATACTTCGTAACCCGATGCCTCCGCCACTTTGTACCATGATACTCTTATTGATGTGCTGCTTGCTTTAGCTAGCGAGATTCTAGCGGGCGCTGCCAGGACCGGCTTTGCACTGGCAACTTTGGAGAACGAATTGTAAACCTTTTTGCCGCCGACCACACGATAAGCCCTGACTTTATAATAGTAAGTCCTTCCTGTCGAAAGGCTTGTGTTGATGTAACTGGATGTGCTTCCACTTGTTATTGTCTTAATGTTTGAATAGGTACCGTAAAGAGAGGTTGCACGATACACCTCGTATCCATTCGCGCCAGGGATAACGTTCCAGCTTACTTTTAGCTTATTATAGCCCGCTGAGGCCGCTTTTGCCGTAATGGCCGATAATACCGGGGTTGCATAGACAACATTTGAATAGGCTGTATAGTATTTGACACCTGCAACTGTTTTGTACACTCTAATCTTGTAGTAGTACCTTTTGCCCGTTGGCAATCCGGTATTTATATAGCTTAACGTGCTGTTAGGTGTTATGGTTGCAATCTTGCTGTATGAGCCAGTGGAAGACGTGGCTCGGTAAATTTCATATCCGGTCGCATCAGCTGACTTGGTCCAAGTCAGTTTCACCCTGTCATACCCTGCCGATGCTGCGCTTAATCTAGAGCTTGCCAGCACCGGTTTTGCGCTCAGGACATTCGTGTAAGAACTGTAATACGTACGGCCATTCATTTCACTGTAGGCTCTTATTTTGTAATGATACGTTTTTCCAGGGATGAGGCCCGTATTCAGAAATTCTTCTTTATATGTTTCAGTAACCACGTTTATCATTTTATACGGACCGCCGCTCGATTCGGCACGGAAGATTTGATAACCTGTTGCATCCGGGGATTTCGTCCAGTTAAGTTTTACCTTATCTGCCCCAACCGGCGTTGCTTTTGGTGCAGTGGGAGTTGTCAGGGCTGTTCGTGCGCTGACAAGCTGGGAATCCGGACTGTCTATTTGCCTCCCATCTACATATTTGTGTGCGACAACCTTGAAATAATACGTTTGGTCAGGATCCAGACCCCAAGTCTCGTGTTCGGTTGTATTTCCTTCCACGCGGGATCCATTGTAGCTATTCGCATAGGGCGAGGTCAACCACCAGACGCTGTAGCCATCTGCGCCTTCTACCGGTGCCCAGGTTACTTTTGCATATCCAAGGCCTGGTTTGACAGCAAGATTCTTAGGCTGGTTCGGGATTTTAACAAATTTTGCGTAAAGAGCCAGGTCTGACTTGATTGGTTCTGTAAAAGAAAACAGGTTGCGGAAATCTGGCTCCCGGTACCAATCGAGGAATGCAAATCCCTCTTTATTTGGCTGATCGGGAGCTTTCGGTGTATCACCATATTTATAGGTTTGTGAATGTAAGATTGAATCTCCGTCCCTGTAGGTCATTGTATACTGATTCAAAGAATACAAAGCTTCTATATATAAATCGTCTCTAACATTACTGAAGCTTTGATTCCAGCCAGTAAAAGTCCGGCCTTCGTGATGCGGGATTTCCGGGGCTGTAGCTGGATTCCCGTGAATTACCTCTTCTGTTTTTAAGATCGTCCCATCATAATCAGCAAAGGTCACGGTATGTTTTTCGGTCACCGAAACTGAATAACTTGCTGTCATTCCGTCATAGGTTACTTCTAGGTACTGTGTTCCTGGCATAGTCGGCTCAAAGAATGTGACCATGCCGGTTGTCATCTCAATTTCTTTTGTGTTCCCGTGATTAGTTTTAATAATAAGCTTCCCACCGGTGACATCCAACTGTTCTCCCTCAATATACTTGAGTTTCGCCGGCAGCGAAGAAATGGACATTGCAATATTCCTCTCCGAGCCAGAAGCCGGAACTACGCCAAGGTGCGGAAAAAGGAATGTGCTATTATTGTCGGCTTTCCAAATCGTTGTAAAATCAAACCCTTGGAAAGTGCCTGGGTCCTTCAATTGGTCAAGCGTGACTTTGTATGTGCCGTCTCCCGTTTCATTACCAATACCATTGGCGACTAAGTCGATAAAATAACTGTTCTCAATCGTTCCCTCGTTTTTTCCAACGATGCCGCCTTTTGATTTCCAGGAAGTTAGATTAAGCAGGTCCAATTTGCCCGCGTTGTAGGTGTTTTTAATGGAAGAGGCTGACAGAGCATGGGCAGCAATCCCTCCTACTGTATACTCGGCCTTAAGTGTACCGATATTGTAGCTGTTCAAAACCGTTATGTTCGAACCATAAGAAACAATCCCGCCCGTTGTACGTGCTGCCAGCGTTCCGGTATTGAACACCTTGCTGAATACTGAGTTATTACTTGATTCTGCGATCCCGCCTGCATAGCTATCTGCGGTTATATCACCTGTGTTGTATGATTCACTGACAGAAGATGAGCCTAAAGACCCCGCGATTCCCCCGCCATCGCCATTTTGTCCGGAAGTGTTGATAGCCCCTTTGTTATAGCTATTGGCAATGGTTACGGTAGTTCCATATCCGACGATGCCGCCGCCATCGGATGAACTGGCCTTGCTGCTTAAATTTCCTTCATTATATACATGTTTGATGGCGGTGGTACTTGATGCCTCTCCGGCAATTCCACCGCCCCTGGTCTGGTACTCAATATTTCCGGTATTATAAGCATTCTCAATCGAAGAATTCGACCAAATATCTCCGACAATTCCGCCGGTGTTTCTGCTAGCGGAACCTTTTAAATCAGCCGTATTGTATACGTTGCTAAATTGGGTTCTATAGGCCTCTCCTACAATACCACCTGTGTTTGTTTTCGCCTGGATAGTTCCAGAATTAAAGCTATCGGAGACTTTTGAATTGCTCGAGTATGGTCCAGCAATATATCCGGCTATTCCCCCGGCATATCCATCAAAGAGCGATTGTGCGGACACGCTTCCGGTATTGTAGGAATTGCTAATCGTGTTTGCGCCGAAGGACCCGTCTGCATATCCGACAATGCCGCCTGCATACACTTTGGCATTGGCTGTATCAAGCGAATTATTATTCGCAGCAATTGAACTGTCTACCATGCCTAGATTCAGGATCGTACTGCCCTTCACATATCCGAACAGGCCTGCATAAATGATTCCTTCGGATGTAATGGACTGCTTCAGCCCAATAATTTTATGGCCATTGCCGTCGAAAGTACTCCTAAATGGATGTTCCTTTGTACCTATTGGAATCCAGCCTGCTCCATTATTGTAAAAAGCACCATTTTCCCCTGTGGCCTCTGATAAATCAATATCATTCATTAGTATATATTTCGGACTAGTACCGCTTCGGACTTTAGTATTTAAATCCTCCGCTGTATATATTCCTACATAACCGGTGGGAACTTCAGTCTGCTGGATAAATTCAGCCTTAGCCTGATGCAACGGACCAAAATTCGCAGGAAGCCCCCCAAGTATCAATAAGAAAGCTATTAAAATAAGAAACCCTTTTCTTATCATTTAATAACCCCTTCCCCCCTATTAAAATTTGTTTTTTTAATATCCACAACCTATTATACAAAAAATGCTAAACTTGAGAACCTCTTTCCCACATGGAACTTATTAACAGTAAAAAATTTCAACTTTGACCTAAATCAGATTTAAATCATGCTTGTACATTGCCTTTTTAAAATACCTATATTTAAAAATATAATCGAAAATATATGTTAAGATGATTTTAAGTTTAGGAACACTCATAGTAACCGAGATAATTGAAAAACATTGGGGTATTGTAATGGGATACATTAAGGATATAAGAAAAGTAGCAGGCAGCCGTCCTTTGATTATGGCTGGGGCATGCGTCATTCTTGTTAATCACTCTGATGAATTATTGTTGCAGCTCCGCAAAGACAATGATTGTTGGGGATTGGCTGGTGGTGGTCTCGAGATTGGCGAGACACTGGAACAAGCAGCCCAAAGAGAACTATTTGAAGAGACGGGTTTGACTGCAAATGATTTATCTTTATTCAATGTCTTTTCCGGCAAGGATTTTTACTATAAATATCCTCATGGAGACGAAGTATATAATGTTGTCACAGCTTACATTTGCAGAGGGTATGAAGGGGCGTTAAGGAGAGATGAAGAAGAAGTGAAAGAGTTAAGGTTCTTTCCTTTTACCGAACTTCCTTCCAACATCAGTCCGCCAGATTTGCCTATAATAAAGGAATATTTACGCTTTCATGATAAAGGTGGCGCCAATCACCAATGATTTGCGCCATTTATTTTAGTCGCTATTTATACTGTACTGCACCAATATACTGCATCCTGTCCCCACTTCCCTTTTTCATTTCAGTAACTGGATCGTATCGGAAGTTATAGAGCAGAACAACGGCATTTACTCTGTCAGGGGAATTTTTTACAAGCATGTCGTGAAACTTCGGTAAAATTGTTTCATCATATGAAAATCCTTTTAATAGTTCAGTTGGATTTAAGACTGGCTGTTGAAAAAACACAGCCTCGCGGAAATCCACGTCATAATAGTCTATAGAAAAGTATTCCTCAAAGTTGGACGGAATGGCATCCCCATCTTCCGTATACTCAATGTAAAGATAGTCCTCAAAGTTCTCCTGGGAGGAAAACTCTCCTACCCATAACGAAACATATCCTTCTTGCTCCATATATTCCCCTCCTTATAAATCTTTAACTGTGACAATGGCTTCCCTTTCTAATCATCCCAAATTTGCTGGTTATCTTCCACAACAAATAGTAAATCCAGCTGCAAAAGCAGTTGGATCATTCTCGCTATACACAAACTATAAACAATCTTTACATTAACTGTATGAAAGAACATGCTTATTCCTAATATAATGAAGTGGAATGTCCTTATTAATTGAGGAGTGATGATATGGATACGAGTTCTCACGTTATTATGGGGTTTGGTTTAGCTGCCTTGGCTCAGCTTGATCCAGTGGTCGCTGGCGATTCTGCCCTGTCACAGGCCGTTATGCTGGGTGCGGTAATTGGTTCTAATGCCCCCGATTTTGATTTTCTTTATCGTATTAAAGGTAAGAATAGCTATGTCCGTAATCACCGAGGCATTTCTCATTCACTTCCAGCCTTGCCTTTATGGAGTATCGCAGTTTCAGGTGGTATTTATTATTTCTTTCCAGGCATATCGTTTTCCCATTTGTTCTTTTGGACATTTCTTGCAGTCATTCTGCATGTTTTTTTCGATTTATTTAATGTCCATGGAACCCAAGTTCTGCTTCCCTTTTCGAAAAAGTGGATGGCGTTTGATTCAATTCCTTTAGTGGATCCCCTTATTCTTTTTGTACATGTGCTGGGCTTTAGCCTTCTTCCTTTTTATGAACCCGGAAAAACGTTTCTTGTCATTTATATGTTCATTTTTCTTTACCTTGCTGTCCGGACCCTTTCACAAATCGCAGCAAAGGGAACGTTAAGCCTGCATTTCCGAAAAGCCCTCGATATTAAACTGATTCCGCGGATTTCCTTGTTTACATGGGACGTCATCATTGAGACGAAAGAAGACTTTTTATTTGGCAATTTCTCTGGCCGCAACAGTTTAACGATAGAACATTCTTTTTCAAAAAAAATCGACTTTCCGGAGCTGGTTACTGATAGTAAGAGCCACCCTTCCGTTTCAGCTTTTCTTGCTGGCACTCATTATGCCTATCCATTTGTTCGTTCAAGCAAAAATGGCTATATGATCTTTTGGAAGGACCTTCGTTTCCGTGTAAATAAGTTTTTCCCCGCTCTTGCCATTCTGGTTGTATCGTCTGATTTCCAAATCCAGAATTGTTTTATCGGCAGAGTACACTCCTTAAAACAATACAAGCAGGTAATAAGACAATTAAAAAACACCTCGGCTTTACTTGAAAAACGCCAGCATGAGAAAAAAGTTTCGGTCATTCCGTGATACTGCTGCACAGTAAAAGTAAACAAAATCTTAATTCCATAAAAGGGGCTGATTGTATGGTAAAGAAATTATTGATTATTTCATCCGATATTACCGGGCATGGGCATAAGAGTATTACAGAATCCCTATGCGAGAAAGTCGAAACCTATAATGGAATAGAAATTCATGTGGCAGATGGATTTTCGCTTGGAAAACGATTGCTCTTAACAATCGGGAAATCGTATGGGCCAATCACAAGAAATTCAGAAAATCTTTGGAAGATGATTTGGAAGCTTTCTGCTTTAAAACCCCATTTAGTGGACAATTTTATCGAATTGCTAATAACGGATAACTTCCTAAAATTAGTGGACGACGTGAAGCCGGATATGATTTTATCGGTTCACCCGAACTTTAATGGCTCGATCTTAAATATTTTGGAAAAGCACAGCCTCTCAATCCCCTTCTGCACCTTGATAGCCGATCTTGTAAACATTTATCCACTTTGGGCGGATAAGAGAGCCGATTGCATTATCAGCCCTACCTTGGCTGCCCAAAACAAGTGTATTGAATTTGGCATCCCCGATGAGAAAATAAAGGTTTCCGGATTTCCTGTCCGATCCCGTTTTTTCCCGAAGAATCATCATCAACCAAAAATCTATACTAAGGGGCAATCATTAACATGCCTGGTCATGAGCGGCGGTGAAGGTGTAGGGAACATGAAGAAAATCGCCGAAAACTTGCTGGATCATTTTGATTGCAACGTAAAAATTGTTGCTGGAAAGAATGTAAAACTCAAAACAAAGCTGGAGATGTCCCTAAAGGCCAACTATGGGGATAGAGTAGAGGTCTATGGTTTCACTCCGAATATCCAAGATTTAATGCTAACTTCTGATATCGCTTTTACCAGGGCGAGCCCGAATGTAATGTTCGAGGCATTCGCTACCAATACACCGCTCATCCTTACTGGCGCCTTGCCTGGCCAGGAGGAAGATAATCCAGCCTTTGCGGAGGCTTTCAACTTGGCCGTGGTATGCAGGAATCCAAATGATATTAAGGAAACAGTAACCGAATTACTTAACAATGACGGCGAAAAACTGAACAACATCATAAAAAGCCAACAAGATTTTATTAATACAAATGCAGCAGAGGACATTCTGCAACTCATCCTGGAAGTTGCGGAGCCATACTATGAAGAAGCAAAAGTGAAACTTTCCTGATTCCAATTTTAAACGGGCTTGCTAATGGTTCTTGCAGGAACCATTTAAGCCCGTTTTTTCGTCTTATCCAACATTCAGATGGTATGCATCAGTATATTTTGAAAAACAAGATCTGGTCGTTCTTCCGTAATTAAATGGCCTGTTTTTTCAACCGTAATCAACTGTGCATCTGGCAAATCCCGAACAAGCCGTTTACCGACTTCTACAGGAACGACCCGGTCTTCCTCCCCCCAGATCAATAATGTCGGGACTTTGATTTCCTTAAGCTGCTGAGGAAGCAAATCACCCTCGCGATGACGGAGCAGCCGAATCAAAGCTTGATAAAACCCTTTTTCCGCCAACGGTTTACCAAATTCCTGAATCAGTTCATCATTGATTAATGTTTGATCGAAAAACACATTACTTAAATGATGTTTAACATCCTTTCTCCGAACATAATAATGAACGAATTTTTCAAAGAACGGTAAGTAGGAGCAATAAATGAGAGGCTTTCTTGCCGGCTTCAAATAACCTGAGCTGCAGAGCAAAATCAATTTATTTATTTTCTCCGGGGCAATCAGCGCCATATTCAAGGCAATTTGGCCTCCCATTGAATGAGCGACGATGGACGTACTGGAAAACCCAAACTTGCGAAGGCATTCTAATAGCAACCCCGCATAATTTTGAAAGCTATAGATATACGTAATTGGCTTTTCACTTTTCCCAAAGCCGGGAAGATCGACGGCAAGAATTGAATAATGCTTTTGCAAAAGAGGAATAATCCTCCGGAATGTATAAGTCGAAGATGCAAAACCATGGATTAGAAGAAGTAGTGGTTTATCATTTAAATCGTATTCGCAGTATAGATTGATATTATCTACTTTCACGTAAGTTTGATTAAGTCCATTGAAAGTCAATGCCTTCCCCTCCTCCCCTATCGATAATGGTTCTATTTTTCACCAATTTGACATGGAGGATACGCCTATTTTCTCCGAATGAAACGCTTTCCGAAAACGATAACCTTTTTGGCCTGCCTCGGACAGAATGCGATGACGTATTCAACGTGTTTCAATAATCTTACAGTTTTTTTACATACCTTTTACACCACCTCAAGATACTATCGATATTCATCCCATAAAATGAAAGTAAGCAAGTCTAACTTATGGGAGGGACTGAATGAAAATTACTGTTGCTGGAACTGGGTATGTAGGACTGGTAAATGGAGTTTGCCTTGCGGAAATGGGATACGAAGTCGTTTGCATTGATACAGACGAAACAAAAATCAACACATTGCAAAAAGGGATTCCGACGATTTATGAACCTGGCCTTGAAGGACTTCTCAAGAAAAACAGCAAATCCGGCAGGCTCCGGTTTACACTAAACCCACGGGAAGCCTATTCCGATGCCGACGTCATCATCATTGCTGTCGGTACACCTGAGAACAGTGATGGATCAGTAAATTTGGAATATATTTATTCAGCTTCTTATACAATTGCAGCACATATGGGGAAGGATGCAGTCATTTGTACAAGGAGTACTGTCCCAGTCGGCACGAATGCACAAATCGAGGAAATCATTGCTCGATTAAAACCTCCACCCCTTCGCGCACATGTGGTTTCACTGCCAGAGTTTCTTCGTGAAGGCTCTGCAATCTTTGACTTCTTTAATGGTGACCGAATTATCATTGGTGCGGCTAATGAAGAAGCTGCTGATGTGATTGAAGGACTTTTTCTTCCATTAAACATTCCTATTGCAAAAACAGACCGAAATAGTGCCGAAATGATTAAGTATGCAGCGAACGCGTTTCTTGCGACAAAGATCAGTTTCATTAATGAGATTGCGTCACTGTGCGAAAAAGTCGAAGCCGATATTGACGAAGTAGCCAACGGAATTGGAATGGATAGCAGAATTGGGCCGCACTTCCTTCGGGCGGGAATCGGATATGGCGGTTCCTGCTTCCCTAAAGACACCAAAGCCCTGCTTAAACTCTCCGGAAATATGGAGCAGCCATTCATGCTTCTTCAATCTGTTATTGAAGTTAACAACAAACAGCATTCACTTCCTGTGGCAAAAGCAAAAAAGGCAGTCGGATCACTTGCTGGAAAAAAGGTTGCCGTACTTGGCTTATCTTATAAACCTGATACTGATGACATAAGAGAGTCCGCTTCAATCAGGATTATCCAGGAGCTGCTGGATGAAGGTGCAAAAGTGATAGCCTATGATCCTTTAGCAATCCCAAATGCGAAAAGGTTGTTTGGGGATGAAATCGATTATACCCTCGATATCCGCCAGGCATTATCTGATGCTGAAACAGCGATCATCGCGACGGACTGGGACCAAATCAGGCATCTTCAGCCATCCGTATTTGCTTCTTATATGAAAGAGCCAATCCTTATCGATGGCCGTAATTGCTTTACGCCTGAAAGAATGAGACTTGAACCCATTACGTATATATCAATTGGCAGGCCGGCATTAATCAGGGAAAATCCAACGATTTATTTCCACTGATTTTATTCTGAATTTTCACTTCCAGACTGCTAACAGGCACCTATGTATTGCTTGGATTTAGGGATGTCCTAATTCGATTGATGCCAGGAGGTCAGTATGAAAATTGCTATTTTTACGGACACGTACCATCCGGATATGAATGGGGTTGCGCGGACACTGAAGCGTCTTTCTGATTATTTGGATGGCCAAAATATTACATGTAAAATTTTCGCTCCAAAAAGTCCATCTGAATATGTGGCAGACAATCTTCATCAGTTCGCCAGCCTTTCTTTATTTCTTTATCCGGAGTGCCGGCTGGCATTCCCCAATCTTATCAATGTAAAGACAGAACTCGAGCGTTTTTCACCAGACTTGATCCATGTTGCCACACCATTCAATATTGGGTTCTGCGGCGCTTATTTTGCGAAAAAAATGAATATCCCTTTGGTTGGTTCGTATCATACCGACTTTGACCAGTATTTAAACTATTACAATCTTGAATTCTTATCAAACTATTTATGGAAGTATATGGCCTGGTTCCACAAGCCCTTCCAGAAACTATATGTACCATCGTTAGAAACATTGAACCAGCTGCAGCAGAGGGGTTTTTCCAATTTGGAACTTTGGGGAAGAGGCGTTGATTGCAGCCTTTTCCATCCAAACTATAACAAACTGTCGGGGCGTATGCGATATCACGCAGGCAATAAAGTCATTTTCAGTTATGCCGGGCGGTTGGCACCTGAGAAAGATCTCAATACGCTCATGACTGTTGCCACCTCCCTGCCCGAGGCGATTCAGGAGAAAATCCAATGGATCATTGTTGGCGACGGCCCGGAGCGGGAGGAATTAGAAGCACAGGCTCCCCGAAATATGCTTTTTACCGGTTATTTGAAAGGGGAAAAGCTGGCTGAGGTATATTCGATATCAGATGTGTTTGTTTTCCCTTCTCCGACAGAAACATTCGGAAATGTCGTCCTTGAGGCACTGGCAAGCGGGACCCCGGTTGTATGCGCGAATTCAGGTGGGGTGAAACACCTCGTCAAAGACGGGATAAGCGGATTTCTATGCGAGCCCGGCAATCCTGAAAGTTTCAAGAAAGCACTATTAACATTGATGAATAACCCTGCCCTCCTTCGCTCGATGGGTCAGCAAGGAAGAAACTTTGCCCTCACCCAAAAGTGGGACACGGTACTCGCTTCCCTTGTATGGTCCTATCGGGATGTCATTGAAACCAGGGTTGAAAGAAAATATGCGTAATAACCTCGAATAATGAAGAATACATTCAGTTGAACTTATTCCATATACTCGAAAGCCCTATCTGCTTTGTTACGGATAGGGCTTATTTGTGATTTGGTTTTGAGAACATAGTCTTATTTTCGTTTGCCAGGATGGGATTTTTGGATTCGAATTTCATTGAAAATAAACCCGGCTGCATTGGCAACCGGGTTTAGCACGAGTGATTTATTTTACAACCTTAATGTAAAAGTATATATCCTGTCCGTATTTCTCGGGTTCTGCCATAAGCTGATAGCCGTGCTTGACGGCTTCTTCAGGAACACTGCGGAATGATTGCGGACAGTCTGCGATGACTTGCAGCACTTCTCCGATTTTCATGGTTTTTAGCGCATCCAGCGCATAAATGACTGGGTACGGTCAAGGCTCGCCCCGAATGTCCAGTGTGTAGTTAAGCTTTGCTATAGGAGGTGTTTCATTGCCTGGCGTTGCATTTGTTATCGATTTTTTATTCCCGATGTGCATTTCCGCCTTCTATAAAAGCCAACTAAATTTCCATTTGAATTCCTCTCCTTACAAAATAAAAAGAGCCCCCCGAAGACTCTATTTTCTACTTTTTTCAAACTCTATAAGATCATCCAATGCTTGCATCTCCAATTCTTTAGCAAGCTCCCGCTTATTTATAAAAGAAGTTAATACACTAGCCTTAATGTTAGTCCATATACATGCCAATAGTATTTTCGTCTTTTCAATGAAGTTCGGATTTTTATTAAGCCAACTATACACCTCCAAGTCTTTTTTAAATTCTGTTAATATTTCTTTACTCAAAGAGTCATAGATTTTTTTATAAATATTCTCAGTAAATTTAAAGTCTAAATTATGACTTAATTTATTTCTAACATTGTTTATAGATTGAATCGGATCGTACAGTTCCCTTTCAATTACACCTAAAGCATATAGAAGGTCTAATCTGCTTTTAAAAGTGTAATCATTAAATTTATTTGGGTATTTAAAGTAGATTTTTGTTAACTCCACCATTTCTTTTTCGATATACATATGTACTCTTAAAATGGACATTAGTATATCCTCGTGTCTAGTTTCAGCAATAAACTCACTTCTGTACTCGCTGAATTTTTCCAACTGAGCTTTTAGAAATTCCTCTTCAATGTTCACGTTATAATGTCCCCCTTTTATAGAGAGAATTCTATAAGAAAGTTAATTATCCTTCTAAATTCCGGTTAATTCGTAGAGTTGGAGTTTTTCAATAAAAAAAACCGCCTAGTGGCAACTCTAATAATTATTCTTCCTGAATCTGTAATTAAACAATAACCAAAGGAAAGGTAGGATAGATTTTCGATACTAAACAGCCCATCCCATAAGTAATAAAAAAAGAGAATATAAACTATCACACACACCAATAATTTGTCTCCATTCAATTCCCGATACACTAAAATATTCCAATATAGTAAAATTATTTATAGGAAAGTGGGTGAAGACATGAGTGAAGAGCTTAAAAACATGGCTGAAGGTGCCGCTAAGGGTATAGCTGAAGCAGTACCGGTATATGACGACCTTCTTAAACCTGCCTCGCAGGAATTAGGTAAAAGCTTAAACACTTTAGCAAAGACTGTTAATGTGGCATTGTCTCCTCTTGCAGGCTTAGTTTGGGGGTATGAAAAAATCAGCGCTTACGTTCAAAAGTCTTTAGAGGCCAAATTAAAAAATGTACCTCCTGAAGATATCATTACGCCTGATATTTCAATTGCAGGTCCTACTCTAGAAGCAATGAGGTATACAGCCCATAAAGAGGATCTCCGAGAAATGTTTGTAAATATTTTAGCAACCTCAATGAGTGCGAAATCTCAAAAAAATGCACATCCTTCTTTTGTGGAAATACTTAAACAATTAAACAGTGATGAAGCTTTAATCATTAAATCATTTAACAACAATGACCCAAAACCAATTTTAAAAGTAAGGATATATGGAACTGAGGATAAAAATTATTATTCGGAACCTCTTGTTAATTTTTCTGGAATTCCATATATTTCTGGCTGTTTGTATCCGGAACTAGGCCCCAGCTATATTGAAAACCTGGAACGACTAAGTCTCGTAGACATAGATTATAATGTCTACCACACAGTACCAAATTCCTATGATTTTATTGAGAACCATGAAGTTATAAGAGAATGGAAGGCTTATGCTGACTCCATACAAAGGCGAATTGAAATTATGCAAGGAGTTATTACAATAACGCCTTTTGGTGAAGTTTTTATTTCAACCTGTGTTAAAGAAAGCTAAAAACCTCTGGGCAGGGAGTGGAAAGTTTCTCTCTGCTCCTATGACGTATTTTCCTCCCATAAAAAAAGACCTTCACTAATTAATATGGAAGGTCTTTCAACATATTTTTCTTCTTCAGAAGTTTCCTGCCCCTCAATTATAGATTTGAGACGTTTTTGTACCTCTTCCTCAATCACTGTTAAATCATATCTTGGAGACTTAAAACTTCAATATGTTGGATGTCCAATTTAATTTTATCTTTAGGTATAAATTCCCCTTTTTAACCCGGCTGCAATGGCAACCGGGTTGAGCACGAGTGATTTATTTTACTACCTTAATGTAAAAGTATATATCCTGCCCGTATTTCTCGGGTTCTGCCATGAGCTGATAGCCGTGTTTGACGGCTTCTTCAGGAACACTGCGGAATGATTGCGGACAGTCTGCGATGACTTGCAGCACTTCTCCGATTTTCATAGTTTTTAGCGCATCCAGCGCATAAATGACGGGGTACGGTCAAGGCTCGCCCCGAATGTCGAGTGTATAGTTAACATCCATTATTTGTGACAATGTTTATGCCTCCTTTGTAACGTGAGTAAGCTTCGGGGACTTCTGAAGCTTGATGCCTGAGCCGTAACGGAATCGTTTTTCCCACCAAGAAGATAGGAGGAACCAGGCAACGAGCATGGCAATGGTTCCGAATAGTGCGCCCATTGGCCCCCACTCTTCGATAAGATTTACTTTTGGATAATTTTCCACTAGCGCATTGTAAATGCCAAGATGGTCCCAGCCATAGGCCAGTGCGGTTGCACCGATGATATTGCCTGCGAATACTACCCAGTATAACAGCTGGCCTTCCATTGCCCGGTACATCATGCCTGTCTCACAGCCTCCTGCAAGGACGATCCCGAAACCGAACAGCAATCCGCCGATCGCTGTACTTGGCGCAGCTACTTTAATCAGGGCAAGTGAACCGCTTTGAATATAGAAGAAAGTCACGACAACACTGATGAGCATTCCAACAGCAATCGCTTTGGACATCATCGCACGGCCGCTGATCCACATGTCGCGGAATGCGGATGTAAAGCAAATTTGCCCGCGTTCAATCAGGATTCCGAACAAAGCACCTGCGATACAGGCTACTCCGAGCATGGTTTTCCCTGCCGCGAAGAAATAAATGATAAGTGCGAGATAAAGCAACGCGATAATCAGACCAATGACCGGCTGAACCTTTTCGTTTTGGGCTTTTGGTTTCGAAGGTTTCATCGGCCCTTTCATTAAGGACGGTTTCCCGAGCCACCATTTGGTGTTGACGACTTTCACGCCAAAGTAAGTTCCGATTGCAGTCGTCACCATGAAGATCCAGGAATGGAACGAGAATTGAGGAACTCCTGTGAAAAAGGCAGCCAGATTGCAGCCAAGTGCAAGCCGCGCGCCAAATCCAGCAATGATTCCTCCACTAAATCCTTGAACGAGGCGCCGCTTTTGTTTCGGCACACGAATCTTGAAACTATTGCTCAGCAAAATCGTAATCGCCGCGCCAACCAGCATCCCGATGACAATCCAGCCGTCGGTCCGGCTTATCGGAGTCCCTTCCAGACCGACCAGGTCGAAATACGCCCAATCGGACACATCCGCTCCGAACCATTCGAGCATATGGCCGCCAAACCTGGTGAATTCCCCGGTAACCGCCCAAACCGTTCCGGTAATCCCAAAGTACAAAGCACTGACCAAACCCGCAATGCTGATTGCAATGTAAGGATTCCAGTAATTCTTAAATATTTTTTGATAAAGACTCATGAATTGAACCTCCAACATAGGTTTCTTTGATGAAGTACAAAGCAATTTATTAAATGTACAAACAATACCAAACCAACTTTACTAGGTATTTTTCGGAGGAGCAATTGAAATTATCAATACATCAGATGTTTATCAATCGAAAAAACCAATAGATATACTCTCGACCATAAAAAACAGCACCTTCACATTGGAAAGGTACTGTTCTTTAAAGTTATCATGTTCAGAAAAAGCACTGCTGCTAGCTTTCTTAATCCCACCAGAAGTACCAAACAGAAGAATTGATAAGTGTGCCTGCCAAAGACATGACGGATCCTGTCCCCTGCCAGACGATGTCACTGCAAAATCCAAATTGTTCCCATGCGAGTCTTTCTGCTTCTTCCTGGGTTCTAGGAGGGTTTTCAACATAGAATTCCCAGACATCCGAGGTGACCAATGCTGGTATGGCCCGATATTTTTCGTACCAGTATTGGAATACTGCGACTTGCTGTTCTGGCATTGGACACTCATTGAACCCGCCCATTGGTACCCATGCAGCGACTTCCCAAGGTTTATTGGTTGGAATTTTTGCCAGAATAATTTCCTTTCCATCGGCCTCCTCGACAGATAAGAAACTATCCACCTGATCCTCTATCGAAAACTCTCCCGCTATATCTTCTTCCTCGTCATCTTCCAAGGGCATAACCTCTTCAAGGAGCTCCTTTAACAATTTCCCTGCATCGATTTCTTTCGCTTTTTTAATGATGGATTCGCGGCTATCTTTTGGATATTCCAAATCCTCTTCAGAATCTAGTATTTCCACCATCATTTCTGAAGGAATAATGATAAGCGGTGTATATCCTTCTTTTTTGCCATCTTGAAGAGCTTCTTGATACTTTCTCATTATGCTATTACTATCTTTTTCTGTAAGAACTGTACATTCGCAATCCAATTTTGCAATTATTTCCTCGGCATAGCTCTTCTTTCCACTTTTTTTGAAAAAATCAAATATACTCACGTCTCTCATCTCCTCCAGGCATTTAGCCGCCGGTTTGTATGTAACTACTTATTCAAGAAAAAACACATATTTCCTTTAGAATCTTTTTTTCTTTTACGTAAAAAAACAGCGCCTCCCTAATGGAAGGTGTTTTAATTATTTGGAAATTCCTATCACTTTATTTCTCTTATTACTTCTGTTAGTATACTAGTATACTAATTATAGAGAAGAACAAATGGAGGAGTCTGGCACCCAGGGATAATTATGCCCATTGGTAACAGGCTCTTTTTGCTTTTCTTATTCTATTGAAAAATAATAAATTTTTGAAAGGTGGAATACTATGTTCATTCTTCAATTGGCACTCATTATCCTGGCAGCTAAGCTTGCAGGTGCTCTGAGCGTAAGGTTCGGGCAGCCTTCCGTACTAGGAGAAATCATTGTAGGTGTTTTACTTGGACCATCTGTTTTCGGATTAATTGAAGCAACAGAAACCTTAGCAACATTTAGTACCATCGGTGTTATTTTATTAATGTTTATCGCTGGGCTGGAAACGGATCTTGGTGAATTTAAACGTTCCGGCAAGGCATCAGCCTTTGTTGGATTCGGTGGCATTATTGTTCCATTATTTTTAGGATACCTTGCAGGGGAAATGATGGGGCTGACAAACTTGCAATCGTGGTTTTTGGGCGTCATGCTTTCTGCAACAAGTGTGAGTATCTCCGTTCAAGCTCTTAAAGAAATGAACCAATTAAAGACGCCTGAAGGAACGACCATTCTTGGTGCCGCCGTTCTAGATGATGTTGTAGTAATGATCATATTGGCATTCCTAATGAGCTTTGCAGGCGGTGGGGATGTATCCTTAACAGCATTGGTCATAAAGAAAGTATTGTTCTTTGTATTTGCTATTTTAATTGCCTGGAAAGTGGTTCCTTGGGTCATGAATAAACTTACAAAATTACCTGTAAGTGAAGCGGTCATTTCAGCTGCATTAATTATTTGTTTTGTTTATGCATTTACAGCCGAAATTACAGGTGTTGCAAACATTATTGGAGCCTATATAGCAGGTATTGCTTTAGGCTTAACCAAATTCAAACAAGAGGTATTTGAAAAAGTTGAAACAATCAGCTATTCCATTTTTGTTCCGGTATTCTTTGCCTACATTGGTATTTCCGCTCAATTTACTGGCATTCTTGATAATTTAGGTTTGATTATTTTACTTAGTATTTTAGCCATTTTAACCAAGTTGGTTGGAGCAGGAGCTGGTGCAAAACTATCTGGGTTCGGTTGGAACAGCTCAATGGGAATTGGCTCGGCAATGGTTTCCCGTGGTGAAGTTGCATTAATTGTTGCATCTATGGGCTTAGCATCAAATTTAGTAACTCAAGATATGTATGCAACCATCATTGTTGTTGTCATCGTAACAACGATTGTTACTCCGCCAATGATGAAGTTCTTTTTTAAACCGAATGTGAAAACTGAATTATTAGCAAGCTAACCAAAATAGATACTCCCGATAAACGGTTTCGCATTGAATAACGGTTTGGGATATGAAGTGCCAGTGCTTTTCGCAATGCAATTAGCAATGAAATTAGCACACAAAGAAGCTCAAAGCCTTGAGCTTCTTTTATTTTTTTTTGTTGTTGTACATAAGCACTCTTTAGTAAAAGAAGAAAGTTTGTTTATTATTGTTAATCCAATTCATTTCTGATAAAGAAATACACCGATTGAATAAATTAAAGAAATAAAGGGTAGCGCAACAAAAAAGAAAAACCAAAAGAAATCCCCACTTTTTACATTGATCATAGGATGTTTAATTTCTTTTTTTATTTTTACACCAATCTCCATAACTATCACTCCTTTTCTAACAGACTTTATCTATTTTTAAAAAATTAGTTTCTCATTTAACCAAAACTGAAGTAAAGGATATACTCTTTCTTGAAGAAAAGCAACCCGTTAATCTAATATTTTTAATACGTATATTGACTATTTTTTTACAGATGTTGTTCCACTAAATGACAGGATTGTTGAATAAGAGCTAAAGACGTTTGTTCAAAAAGGAATTCAACAAAAGGTGCCTCAATCCTTCCTGGATCAACGCACCCGTTATTTGAAGAAGTTATATAACGCTGGAAAGCATGCACCACATACAATTTCGTGGACAATACTCTTATTCACTCCATACGTCTTATCATAAATCCATAATTTTGAGAAAGAAACTACTGCTCTCTTAACCCGTTTGTTCCACTAAACACCTTTTCGAGGAAAAAACCCTATTCTTGTTTCTTCATAAACATGTTTGCGGACCACCCTATCACATGCTTGCTATTGGAATACTACAACTCTTTTATATTGGTTCAACTCTATTTTTCATGTACCTGCGAAGAAATAGAACAGCATAGTAAAAAGCCTATCTTTCAAGAGCTACTGTTGCTCGAAAGATAGGCTTTTTTGTAGGGGTGGGACATGGGACCTGTCCCTGTGACCCACTTATTCCCAAATAGCGTTTACGTTGTTAGTGAGCATTGCTTTAATTTCGTTGTTAGCATTACTATTATTTAGGTGCCTTGTAAAGTCTTTAAGGTGTTTTTTTGCTTGTTGTATGTGGCCTTTATCGTAATGATGCTGTGCTTGGTCTAAACGGTTTGTTAGTTGTTTTGCTAGTGAATGTTCGATTTGTTTAGATGTTTGAAGCTCTGCAATCTGATTAGCTACTGTAGCTGTGGTGACGGTAACTGTCACGGTTAGCTTATTTGATGTGTATTCTTTATCTTGATAAGTCACAATTGCTTGAATTTCGGTAGTTCCTGCATTTTTACCAGTAATTTTTCCGTTCTCTACCGCAGCAACCTGTGGTGAACTATTTATCCACTCTACATCAACTTCATCTAGATCGACTGAATCCCCATTCGTAAGAAGTACAGATAGTTTGGATTCCATTTCCTCACCTTGGAGTAGTGTATTTTCTCCGGAGAGCACCACTTCATCTAGGACAACTTCTCTTTCATACGTTAATTTGAAGTCATCATAATATGCCCCTGACGTTGTAAAGAAGTTAGAAGCCCCTCCAAATAATCTAGCAGAAACAGCATTTTCAGGTGCTGTGACCGTAGCACGTACCGTTTGCCATTGTTTATGTCCGCCCCTAACGTGAATGATATTGACACCATCGACATCCTTCCCAACCTGCTTACCAGCTGCATCAAAATAACGGATAAAGAAGCTTGCACTGCCATCCTCTAAATACATTTCAACTGTACCCGTATACTCAACACCAGCTGTAACCGGAATTGGATCTGATACAACAAACACTGTTTCATTTTGAGCCCTATCCGTAATTTTCAGGGAATTGTTTCCTGTTTTAGCCTTTTCGTTGGTTATCCTGTACGAAACATTTTTTGTAAGACCAAACAAAGACGACCAACCCGGAATAGAATTGTTTTCTCCTACTGTTCCTTCAAATCCTGCATTTTCAAATGGTACGGGAACCGTTTCATAAATAGGTACAACAGGTAGTTTCCCTCCATCAATGACAGGAATCATTTTTAAATAATTTTGGTCACCGTCGATAAAATAAATATTTTGGTTGCCTTCATTATCGTATGCCAGTTCAATAAACGAGACTTCAGGTCCCGACTCAATCAAGCTAACGTGTTTGAGATTTTCTGATTTAGGGTCTACTACTGCTAATTTTCCACCAATGTCCGTATATAGTAACCCATCTTCTCCAAACAGGATATGGACAGGTCTCCACATCCCTCTATTTTTGATATTCGGATATAAATTCTTAGATTTTACGATTTCGTACGTATCAGGGTTCATTGCAAATAAGATCCCATCAACGGCTCCCCATAATAAACCATCTTCATCAAAGGTCAGTCCACTTATCATTGGAGGCGTATCCAATTCCGGGAAGTCTAATTCAAATTCTGTAATTTTCTTTTGGCCTTCCACATCCCACACAAACATTTTTGCCTTCTTGGCAGTTGGTTCGATATCTAACCCTCCACGGATTGTGGTAGACCCGTAAATCTTGCCATCCTTATAAGCAAGGCCAACGATACTTTGGTCTTGGACAATATTTCTATGTGTCTCTCTTTCTCCTGTAATAGGGTCATAGATTGTCAGCGTTCCACCTAATTTTTGATAGTATGGAATTGTACCGATTAATAATTTTTCATTCTCAAATTTCATGATATATGGACGGTCTTGTTCATAAACATCATATAAATTGAAAAGTGTCTCAGTTTTTAGTGTATCTGTATTCATCTTTTGAATCGATGCTCCGGAGTATATTCCGAAATACATGTCAGAGCCATTACCAGCAGCCATACCTTCCGCTTGACCTTGAGAATACGTGGTAATTTCACCTGTTTTCGTGTTGTATCTTGCCCCTTTTGGACCTCCAGGGTAAGTAGTCATGTAGAGGTTGCCATCAGGACCAAGTCCAAGACTATGTAAAGCTAACGGCAAATTCCCATTCATCGCTAAAGGTAAATCGATTATTTTTTTGGCATCCAAATCCACTGTCATAATTTCTCCGGACCTTTTTACCGTAACAAGACGTGAATCTGTGGAGTCCTCTCCAAATTCAACAAAAGCACTTCCCCGCCATCCTGCTGGATAACGGATACCCGTTTCCCTTGTTTCCAATGTGGTTACATCCACTTCTAAAATATGACGTTCGTTAATTACATATGTTTTGCCATCATTTACAGCTAATTGCGAATATCCAAAAGCTCCGTAGTCATCCTCTGAACCATCCCCTTTTATACCGCCTATTACTTTATCTGTCCACTCTTGTGTAGTTAGATCATAAATTAAAATAGCACTTACCCCACTAAAGCGTACAAATAAGTAGTTTCCAGCAACCTCCATATCATATGCGAATTGCATTTCTTCAAGTGTTTTCCCAAGGATATCAGGTGCATTTTTCGTGATATTTTCTTTTTCTAAAGTCTCAGTGTTGATTCGGTACACACTTCCTGTAACCCCCAAGCCTGCGTAGAGGTAACCGTCGTGGTAGGTTAACGATCGCACATAACTAGCATCACCAATGACATCCACTTTTCCTAGATCAACAAATTTTTGCTGATTGACATCGTATTTGAATATTTTACCTTCTTTTTCCTTGTAGGTACCGATATAGACATTCCCTTGATTATCGGTTGTGCTGCTCCAGAATTGATGGCTTGGATCCGGAATCCCTAAATTCTTAACAGATTTTGTTTGTGGTGAATAACTCCAAAGTTCTCCTGCGTTCTTTTCTGCTAATCCAGCAATATATACGGTTCCATCCGGAGCAATAATATGAGTCCAGACCTGGCTTACTTTTCCTAATTGCTCATTAAAGAGAACCTTATTGTTCTTAACATCAATAACATTAAATAGTCCTCCATTTGCCGTTGTATAGACAACATCTCTCCCATTCTCTTTTCCAAATATGGCATCCGTTACCACTGCCCCTGTAGCAGGAGTACCCAGATTCTGCACTTCTTTAAAACCACGACCTTTCAACTTTGCAACAACAGTCTCATCATTTTTTGTTTCGGCATTTATACTGAATTGAAAGAAACTAGTGATTAACATGACAATTAAGAAGCTTGAGAGCAATTTGCGATAACGTTTTTTCCCCATAATATGTCTCCCTTCGTTTTTTAAAAACAAGGATGATAGCGCTTTCATTTTGTAATACTTTACATACCCCCCTTAATAAAATTGTTGGTTTTTCAAAGATGAATATTCCGAATCATGAACTGATTATATAGTTTACCTAATTTAAGTAACAAGTCCATAATAAGTCGATAAGTTGTCTTTATGGTGTCTTTATGAGGCTAAGGGTGAGGCTGCTTTCGAGTACTGCCCCTCCCGTTCTTTCTACTATGATATCTGGCTGAAACCCTATCATATGGTGCTGAGTCCCAAGTAAATTACTATAAAGTTCAATTACTACTAAATTTTAATTCAAATTCTTCAATCTTATCATTCCACTCGATTTTAAATGGGACAACCGTCTGTTTATCAATAGAAGTGGTATAAGTCCTTTCGTTGTCTACATATACAATAGCTTTGTTTGTAGGCAACCCCTCTGGTGTATTCTCAGAACGTTTTATTTCTTCTGTACCGTATTTATAACTGTAACTTATTTAACGTACATCTTTTAAATCTTCTAAATCACCTTTGTACTCAATGCTCAAGGTGAAATTTGATTCATCTGAGCCTTGTAAAATTTCATTAATTATCTTGGCCTTCCAGTATTCTGCCTCACCAGAAAAGGTTATCCTTTCGGTGTTTCAAACCTTCTTTTCATTGTTTTGCTGACAACCAAATATACCGACTGAAAAATACATAAAAAACGAAATTAAAATAATTTTTTTCAATTATTATCACTCCCCCTATATATTAATATTTCATGTTCAATGCAATTATTTCCTTCAGTCCTTCTTGAACTAAACTGCCCCGTTTGTTTAATAAGGAATTCAAAAAAAAGGCCGTTAATCCTTCCTGGATCAACGCACCCGTTAATGAAATAAGGTAATTTATTTATTATATTCCTACCAGTGTACTTGAAGTTTATTACCATTTGGGTCATAAAAGTGGAAAAAGGCATGACCATTATCTTCTTTTATATCCTCGACCTTAACTTGATTATCAATTAAGTGTTGATGAAATTTAGATAATTCTGGACTTGTAAAACCAATGCTAAATTCTTGTTCATTATCAATTGTAAAATGTGCAAATGTTTCATCTTCGGTAGGAACTAAGATAAGTAAGAAAGGTCCTTCATTTACTTTTAAAATTGCAAGTTCCTCAGTAATGTTTAATAACTGGAGCCCTAATACATCTCTATACCATTGTGCAGACAGTTCTAAATCTTTTACAGGAATTCTAATATAATGTACTTGTTCAATAAATGATTCACTCATAGCCTTCACTCCTTTATTTAATCTGGTATTTCAAATAGTTCCCTGTCTATATACCTTTTTCCTTCTGATTATTGAATTGACCTGCCCCGTTTGTTCAATAAGGAATTCAACAAAAAGGCGGTTATTCTTTCCTAGAACAACGTACCTTTAGTTGAAGAATTGTTAATAATTTGTGGCAGATTCAACTGGCGGTATTAGTTCACCATCATCGAATCTATAATCTAAAAATGAAATTTTAAAAATGAAATTACCAATCATAAAAATAATGAGTAAAGCTATTACAATAGAAGTCCAAAAAGTACCTTTAATAATTAACCTGAAAATTTTTGACTCAACAATCATATCTCCCCAATGCACATTTTAACCCCCTTTTCAGTTATCTTTTGATTTCATCATATATCACTTTTTCCTAAACTCACCTACCCCGTTTGCTTAATAAGGAATTCAATAAAAAAGGCGGTTAATCCTTCCTGGATTAACGCACCCGATAGTTCAAAAAGGGAAGGGCGACAACTATTACTTTAGCTGTCGCCCTTTTTATCAGCAATTACATGTTCGACTTTAACTTTTAATTTCATCTGCAATCGTGGGTTCTACAAGATCTTTTCTTCGATAAACATTTAAAATGAGTCCTAAAACAGCAGCGTAAAAGAGTATCGCACTACCTCCATAACTAATAAAAGGCAGAGAAACCCCCATTATAGGCACGACTCCAAAGCTCATCAAGATGTTCCAGGTAGTAGGGACCGCAAACAATGTAGCACCACCTATTACTATCAATCTCCCATAGAGGTCCTTTGTTTTAAACGCATTTTTTGAGATTCTTGATATAAATATCAGTAGAATCAAACATAGAACGAATCCGAAAGCCCAACCAAGAGAATAGACGAGGAAGGGAAAAGCAAAATCTGTATGTGCTTCTGGTAACAATTTAAAATTCAACTCGTTGGAAAGTCCGTTACCGAACCATCCCGCTTCTGATAGGACATTCCTAACCGCCTTATACATATATCCTGCTCCATTTGAATCGGCAGTAGGGTTTATAAAAGCAGATAATCTAGTTAACAAATAACTTTGACGTGAGGTCATGTAGAACATACTAATGAAAATAATACCAGCCAATAGATTTGTTAGGGCCAGATTTACAGCTAATTTCTTATGGATTCGAGCGAAAGCAAACATCCCAAGTATGCAGAAGAAGTAAATAATACTAACCATAAAGTCTGGCACCATCATGTAGAGCGAGATGGGAATCCAAAATAAAACAAAAAGGAAACCTTGTTTTTCCCAACTACGAAACTCATTTATTTTGTTAAAAATACCAGCCCAAGCAAGAAAAAAGAAAAATAAGCTCATCATGGTTCCATCGACCGTCAGGCCTGGGAGGGAAACCCACTTCTTTGCTCCGTTGGCCATAATTCCAAAAAGATGAAGATATATATGGATCAATAGGCCCATCGCATAAAAGTATATCCATCTGTTCTTTAATTTTTGGTAATCAATGAAAAGGAATCCAATGATTACTAGAATAGCCAGGGTGTACCAAATAGCCTGTCTCCCCATAAAATAGGTACCTGATAGGGAAAATTCAGGAATCCCATCAACTAACGGGAGAAAACTAATACCAGCAAAAAGAACAAATAAAACAATTAGAACCCAATCCATTTTCGGCTTATGTAGGGGATTTAATCTCTCCCCAATGGTAAATGGATTTCCCATTTCTTGAATCGCCTTTTCATCTGCATCCTCTTGAGACAACCCCCTCTTTTTGTACGATTGGCTCAACTCCTGGAGATGATTAGTAAGCTCTTTTTTTATCATATTGTGGACTTCCTTGGATTTCACTTTGGACGTTACTTTACTTAAAAATTCTTCAAATTTGGGAGAACTCATAAGGACGCCTCCTCTAGCAGGTGTTTAAGGGATAACTCTTGTTTTGATTTATCTTGTTTAAAGGCAGCTAAGTATTTTTTCCCTTTGGAATTTAAGGAGTAATATTTCTTTTTGTTTATCCATGTTGAAGCAAGAATTTCTTTATTTTCCAATAGATGTAGAAGAGTATATAGCTGCCCTTCATTTTTTTGGAAAGTAAGTTCATTTTTCTGAAAAAGTTGTGTAGAAATATTGTAGCCATCCTTAGTTTCATGCTGAACCGATTCCAATATAGCTATGATGGTTTCTACCTTCCAAGTATGAAATTGTGATTGAGATTGTCTCATCCGGATGGATTCTTTCACTGCATTTTTTCTTTCATTGGAAAAAGAAAAATCCTTGAATATTGTTTTTTTCATCGAACTCTTCAGGTTCGTCAATGGATCATTCATCTCCTAAACCTCCTCGATCATCTTGTCTTTTAATATTTCTTTCGCACGCTTTAATCTAGTTTTTATTGTATTTAGATTTACTGTCGTAATCTTGCTTATTTCGGCTAAAGATAGTTCTTCATAATAATGCAGAAATACGACTTCTCTGTACTTTAGAGGTAAATTCATAACAGCATTTGTTAAGATGTCTTCTTCACTATTCGCGATAACCTCCTCTTCAACCTGTTTTGATTTCGAAGGGATATACTCCCAAATTTTATCGCTAAGCGTGATTTTGCGATAATGCCAGCTTCTTAAGTAGTCCTTACAATGATTACTCGCAATTCGATATACCCATGTTTTTATTGATGACTGCTGATTAAACTGATTTAACTTTTCATAACACTTCAAAAATATCTCCTGCGTTAAATCTTCTGCTGTCGTCCGATTTTTAACATATGTATATACGAGATGCAGGATATCATCGCTATATTCTTGCATTAATTGATCAATTATTTCCTCTCTCTCAAGCAACATACTTTCATCTGTCACCGCCAGTTGTTTTAGTCCATTCACCTTATTATCACCCTCTCATATGTTTTAGACGTAGCTACCCTTCATCCGGTTTGAAAAAATAATGAATTTTTATCAGAGAAAAAATGGAAAAGGAACAACCTCTTATCGGATTGTTCCAGAATGTTGTATGTAGGTTAGATGGCTTATAATACTACTTATTCGATTAATAATATCTTACTTCTTAGAAGGAACTGCAAGTACAACAGCTCCTAAATTCAGAATTACTTATCGGCGTAAATCTGCGTTTTCCTGACGCTACCCCTTTTTTAACTATCCTGCCCCGTATGTTCAATAAGGAATCCAAAAAAGATGGTTAATTTCCCCTGGATCAAGCACCCGTTACTTAAAGAAGAGTGATGCGAGAATAAATCCGATTATGATTACAAGAATAAGTATCCCCGTGCCTTTCCAACCCAAACTGCCTACTAAATCCACAAGACTTCCATTGTTTGATCTATTAAAAGCATCGTTCATATTACCCATTGGATTTCTTTTCAGTTCTTCTTGTCTTAATCTCTCTCTCTTTTGCTCAGGAGTTTCTTTGTTATCTTGCATATAAACACCCCCTGTAAATTGACCAATCATCCCTAGAAAATTTAACCACAGTAAATCCATTACTCTTGTTAAACTAAACTGCCCCGTTTGTTTAATAAGGAATTCAACAAAAAGGTGCCTAATTGTTTTGAAAATTTCTGCTGGAGATTAATGTGTATCCAAATAACCGCTGGTCTATTGGTTCTCCTACTAAAATTTTTTGTGAGGAATGGATATTTGATGACGAGTTTTCTGTCACCGAATCTGAAATTTATGGGGAAAATACTCTATCATAAATTGAAAAGAGAACCTCGAATAAGAAAAACATAGGGAGATTTTAGTCTTCCTATGTTTTCATTCATATTATTTATCTGTTTGTTTTTGTTTCTTTTTCAAATATTCTTCACGCATTTTTTCAATTTGCTGCTTCTTATCAAATTTGGCAGGCGTCTGTTTTTCATGAAACTTTGTCACAGCTACCTTACCTTTGCTATCCAATTGATATTTTCCCACTTTGTTCACCTACTTTTCTTGTCCCCAAAGAGAATCTATTCATCAAATATAATATACCTTATTTTACTGAATTAAACCTTATTACTTTATTAGTAAATCGGTTTTGACACTCTGCAAAAGCCTCAATAATTCTATATATGTTTGATCAGTTCTCTTCTAAAGATCCAATTGTTCGGTAAATAAGGTTTAAAATATTAAAACAATCTAGGTCTATTCAATCTTTTAAATGGTTCTTAATGCAATTCGTTTCTAATTTACCCAATATGATTGAAAACCCTGCCATTCACCATAATGAAGCAATCCGATTCACTTTTGCGAATCGGACTGCTAATTTGGTTGCTCATTAAGTTATTGTAATCGAAAACCTAACCCGTTACTTTTTTTGGAAAGGTACTGTTTTTTCACATTCATCTACATAGGCCAATATTTACAGTGTTGATTATATCGTAGCGGACGGTAAGTTTTGGAACTGAATTTCCACTGATTTCTGAGTTTTTCTGGACACTCGGTTATTTCCAGAAGGAGAAACGAACCTTGGGCGTTGCTTGCCTATTTGTTGTATGCTTTATGGGGCGTCGGCCGCCAGCCGGAAGGGCTGGCTTTTCCCAAAAGAGGATCTTGAAAAGCAGAACTTTTCAACCAACTAAATTTTTACATTTACTGATTTTTTCGATAAAATGTTAACTAACTAACTATTTTTTAATGTAACTTTTAAGAAAGCAGGTGCTGATTTGAGTTTGAATGTAAGTGCGGCCAGGCAGCAGGCGCGGGCTATAGGCAATAATGCTGATACGGTAAAGGCGATTTCCAATCAATTGGAGTCTTTCCAATACAATTTAAATAGCCACTGGCAGGCTGAGGAAATGACCTATGTTAATCGGGCTTTCAACAGGATCCAGCAGGAATTATCTTCTATAGCCGTTACGCTAAATCAGTTGGAGTCGTCTATTATAGATGCGGCTGAAACGATTAGAAGAGAAGAAGAATTAGAGGAAAAGAGACAACAAGAAGAAGAAAAGAGGAAACAAGAGGAATTGGAAGCAAAGATGAAGCTAAGTGGTGGTATGAGATGAACAAGTTAAAGGTAGACATTGCTCAGTTGGAAAAAACAGCATCCAAACTTACTCAACAAGCAAAGGATTGCGAAGCTATTTATAACCAATTGGTTACTCTAACTGGAAGTACGGGCTCCGCCTGGGAAGGTGAAGATAGTCTTGCCTTTGTTGCCCAAATAAAAGGCCCCCTCGATGACCTTCACAAAATGCAATCGACAATGAAGGAGTATGCCGAGTTTTTACAGTATAGTTCCAAAACGTATCGCGATGCTCAGCAAGATATCATCGCTGCAGCTAAAAGCTTATAAGAGTTACTGGAAATGCCCATGTCCCTGATTTAAAGGGTTTCGTTTTCGGGCGCTATCTAATTAACCGAAACTAGAAAGGACGTATGAATTTGGCATACGCCCTTTCTTGATTTATCAAGGTTTCTACGAATCTTCATAAACTTCACATCATGATTTTTATAGATAATAAGTAATTTACCATTTTAAGAAAGGATCCGCACTTACTGGTTGGGGGATCAGGTTAAGCACCCCATCCGATAATAAACGAAAAATTCCGCTTAATTAGTAATTATGATTAAAAAAGCTTAAATAGACGGAGAGATTCCGCTTATTTACTCAAAACATATAAAAACGGATGCTTTTACTTAGGCTTAAGCGGAAAAACTCCGCTTATATACACCGATACGAGCTCCATTCTCCATATAAGCGGAAAAGCTCCGCTTATTTTATTTTTGCTGATTACTTGATCAATACGTTAAGTCGTCGATGCTGATGATGCAGCTGCCTGGTCAGCCTTCACACAATCAATTGCGACAACGAGGGCAATAATGACGGCTTCCATTTCTTCGTTGACAATTTGGACCTTGTAGCTATCGCCCCAGGTAAACCATTCTTTGCTTACTTGGCCGACGACCTCGCCATGCTGCAGAATTTGAAAATCCATGTCCCACCAATTCCCCTGAACTTCAATTCCTGCCGCATCAATCGTATAGCGTGCCTTAAAGAAGGAAAATTCCTTTTTAATGGTTAACACCTCTCGGCCATTCACTTCAACAAGAAACTGAGGCAAAAAGCTGAACATCTTTTTCGTAATGAGTGCAACTTCATCTCTTGCAGTATTCATGATGGAGAAAGTCTTGGGTATTTTCATAAAACTTCCCTCCACATAGTACACATCCCTCTCCTGCTGATCTTTTACAGTAAATTTGCCGCTTAGGCTGAACACCTTCTGCTTTATAAAAAGCTGCTTCATCTCTACCCCTCCTTGGTATTAAGACACATCTGTTTCAGCTTTCTTATTTACCTTTTTGGCTTTAAGTGCTTTTCGCTCTGCTCTTGATAATTTCCGCCGGCCTTTTGGTTGCTCCTCCGCTTTAAAATCTGCAGGATAAAAGAAAACAGGCAATACAAATGTGATAACGAGACCGACTAAATACATGGAAGTTATGATATAAATCTGTTTAACTTTATCATCCAATAACCGCATAATCAGACCTTCCGTAGGGCGTGCGTCGGCAGGGATTGCAACGAAGACAATGATTGCGGCAGTAATTATAAACGCTTTTCCAATCCACGATTCAGCCGGATTATGTATTCCTTCCGCAATGACTTTTGTTTTTGTAATAAGGAAAAATAAAAGCAACAGGTAAGTGCCCAATGAGATATAGAAGAGGATGGTACCAAAAGATAAGAAAAATAATGGCATGACTGCATGAAGGCCAAAGTTTAATATCATAAAAAACCCTATCATTCGCTGGTGGGATTGCCTATCCACTCCGCTACGCCAACTACGCCAGCCAGCGAATAACTCCAGCAAAAGAAGAATGGTAAAAAGAATAAAAAGCAAGAATGAGGAGACTATTAAACTGACCATCGGAGTTATGATTAGATACATAGTGATAGGGCCGATAACATTACCATAATTCAGGTAGTTCTTAAATGTCCTCTCTACCTCTTGAATTTCACGCAAACATACAGTCCTCCTTCCTATAGGAAAATAACTGAATTTCTTCCATTATATCTTAATACGCATTTTGATTAGAGAAGATTCAGTTTTTTACTTCAATGCAGTTGTTTACATAAAAAGTCATATGTTCAACCACACCACTATTTGTGATATGATACTCCGATATATCAAAATAAGGGTTTGGATATGTCAGAAATCTAATTAGAATTACATACTGGTACCTCTCATATTAATAATTAATTGGTTGATTTTTCATTACGTTATATGGGGGAATTGTATGAAAGTTTTCAATAAAGTCATTGTCGTAACAGGTGCTGGGGGCGGAATTGGGAGAGGGCTCGTTTGCCAGCTTTTAGATAAAGGAGCTAAGGTCGCAGCCATCCTCCATAAATCCGGGATAGAGGAAATAAAATCGTTATCCAATGCCTATGGCGACATGATTTCAATACACATGGCTAATTTAGCTAACAGAGATGATGTGGAAAAGCTGCCAAAGGAAATCATCGCCACCCATGGATGCATAGATGGAATTATTAATAATGCTGGAATTCTTCAACACTTTCGCACCGTGAATGATCTTGATTATGAACAAATTCAAAGGGTCATGGATGTCAATTTTTACGGTACGCTCTATATGTGTAAATCGTTCTTGCCATACCTTTTAGACCGGCCGGAGGCGCACATTGCAAATGTTTCAAGCATGGGTGGATTTCTTCCGGTGCCGCTTCAATCGATTACTCAGCTTCAAAAGCTGCCGTCAAAATGTTAACTGAAGGCCTTCATGCAGAGCTCAGAGATACCAATGTAGGCGTCACGGTCGTCTTTCCTGGTGGAGTCGACACGAATATCGTCCAAAATTCTGGAATCCAAATAAATAGAGATGCTGTTGGCAACCATTCCTATAAAATGCTCAGCGCAAATGAAGCAGCTGCAATCATTATTAGATGGATCGAAAATAATAAATACCGAGTATTAGCCGGTAACGATGCAAAAATAAGGGACTTCCTATATCGCTTAAATCCAAAAAAAGCATCCGACATCATTGCTAAGAAGATAAAAACACTTTAAAAGAAGAAAGTTAGTTTTTCAAATAAGGTGGATACGTTCTTGTAATTAGTTTGAGAACTAACCCTTCATTGATTTAGATTATGACTGCTGTTCAACCTTACCTCCAATTGTCTAGAGAACCCTAACCTACCTATCCCCACGATTGGTCAATAATTTCTTTTCTTTAGCTAATCTGTGCATTCAATAGGCATGTCCCTTTTAATTTCAAACATTTTATTTCCCCAGTTATAAAGGGTCTATAGGTTTCAAATCAGGCAAAATATGTACCCCCCCCTTTACACCTCTTTACCAAAATAGGAAAATATTCACAAAATGTCGAATATTGTGTTAAAATGATGGTAAAAGTTAACTTATTTGGGGGTTTTGGTAAATGTACAGTGCAGGCATACTTGGTATTGGAGTAAACATCCCAGAAATAGTCATAACTAATGAAGTGTTAGCACAGCGGTTCGGTATTACGGAAGAAGAGATTTTTATGAAGACAGGCATTTTGGAGAGACGCTACGAATCTCCTTTTGCTTCTCTTACGGATATGTGTGAAATCGCGGGTATGCGTGCGATAGAAGATGCTGGTGTCAACTCTAGTGAAATAGACATGGTTATTATCGGAACAAACACTCATGACACCCATATCACGGCTGCGTTAGTGCAGGATAGAATTGGGGCAACACAATGTGCAGGTCTAGACCTTCACTCGGGATGTTCTAGCTTTATCACAGCCTTGGCGACAGGGGCGCAGTTCGTCCAGACAGGGTTATACAAAAATGTGTTAGTAATTGCCGTCGACAAATGCTCTTCCCTCTTAAACCCAATGGACAAAAAGACAGCCCTTTTGTTTGCTGATGGTGCTGCGGCTGTTGTCCTAGGACGAGTAGGAAAAGACAGAGGGATCCTCGGGATTAATATGCAGATGGACGGAAGCGGAGGAAAATACCTACACCTTGATGAAAATAAGTACATTAAGATGGACGGAAGAGCCGTTTATGAATTTGCTGTCGATAGAATTCCAAAAGCGGTGTATAAAGTGTTGGAAGTATCAGGGCTCAGTCTGTCAGATATAAATTTTATAGTGCCGCACCAATCCAATCTACGGATCATCGAAAAGGGCATTGAGAAACTAGGGTACCCAATGGAAAACGTACACACCAAAACAATTCAATATTATGGAAACTCGTCAGCGCCCACCATAGCAATCGGACTATATGAGGAAGTAAAGGAAGGTAGGATAAAGGACGGGGATTTGGTTGTTCTTGTAGGTTATGGGGCAGGCTTCGGTTGGGGATCAGTGGTCCTTCGCTGGGGAAAGTAATCATTCAAAACTACCTTCAAGCAACTAGCCCTTTCGCCATAGATAGATTAGTTGTGGACTAATTCGCTAGTTTACACATAAAGAAGGTTGTATCTTGGAGGGTCTTCTTCCAAGATTTTTTATTTTTTTAAAAAAGATCATTTGCTATTCTATTATTTATAAATTTTCTAAGAGTAATATCCCTACATATCGATATTATCAGCTCAATTTTGTCCATATTTTTTCGGAAGAATTCCCCTCCCCTCGAGATCTTCTGAACTTCATAAACAGTTGTAAAAATACGAAAACAATGTTAACGTATTGTTTATTGGCATCTGGTATACCAGATGCCAACAATAAATATTGTAACTTCCAACTTTTATAATAAAGGATGAAATTGATGAGTTTCTCAAAGGCAGAACAACCCCAGTCATTTAAAGATCATGCCTATAAAGAAATTAAGAAAGCAATTATACAGCACAAGGTCGAGCCTGGATCGATGTTATATGAACGTTCTCTTAGTGAAAATCTTGGAATTAGCCGGACCCCATTAAAATTGGCTTTGCAGCAGCTGGAACTGGAAGGCTGGATTCAATCTGTTCCTAGAAAAGGTATTGTCGTCCAATCGATTAATAAACACGATGTCGATGAAGTTTTTCAACTGCGAAAGGCAAGTGAAGTTTTGGCCATCGAACTACTTATTCCTCTTGTCGATGACGAGACCATCAATAAAATTGAGGATGTAAATAATCACCTATTAGAGATTAAGGATGAGCCTATACGATTTATGTATGCTGATTCATCCTTTCACTTGTTTCTTGCAGAGCTAAGCCAAAACCGCCGGCTGTATCAATTAACCCAAAACCTCACAGACCATGTTAATTGGTATGGACTTGTTGCCTTAAAGGCGGGAATAGACTTAAATGAGGTTTATTTGGATCACAATTTAATTATTGATGGCTTAAAAGCGAAGGATATACGCCAAACAGCAGATGCTGTTTTGAATCATCTTGAAAACTCTCATCGCACAATAATAGCAAATCTTGTGGAGTGAAATGCTTTAACGGCATGTTCGTATTCGAGCCTATTCATTTATAAGAAAGAAGGGAAATTAGTTCCAAATAGAGGGACAACAAAACATGAAAATTCTTGCGATTGTTTTACAAATTGGTTTATTATATCTGTTTTCCTTCATCGGAACTTTTATCCAGAACATGTTCAACCTGGTCATTCCGGGGAGCATTATAGGGCTTTTATTGCTATTTATTTGCCTATGTTTAAAAATTGTTCCAGTGAAGTGGATTGAAAATGGATCAGTCTTTTTACTCGGTATATTAATGTTATTATTTATTCCTACAACTGTTGGTATCATGAACTATCCTTCGTTACTTTCCATTCATGGTGCATTGCTTGTTGTTGCCATATTAGTAAGCACAATTATTTCAATTGCCATTGCAGGAACAGCAATTCAATTTTTAGAGAAAAAAGCACAAAAAAGAAAGGATGATAAAGAATGCAGCAAACCCCTCTCGCATTCTTCATGATTTTACTAACCGTTGTTGTTTATTTTGCAATGGCCAAATTATATAAGAGGTATTCCTATTTTTATTTCTTGCCGATTGTAACAACGACACTCCTGCTCATCAGCATCCTTTTATTCTTTGATATTCCATATAAGCAGTATATGAATGGCGGGCAATGGGTTAATTCCCTTTTAGGACCGGCGGTTGTAGCACTTGCTTATCCTTTGTATAAACAACGCGCCTTTTTAAAAAATCATTTATTCACCATTTTAAGCGGGGTTCTAATTGCCACGATTTCAGGAATGGTCAGTATTGCCCTCCTCGCTAAGATACTGGGGATAAATCACACATTAATTCTGTCGATCATTCCCAAATCCCTTACTACACCTGTTGCCATGGAGGTCGCTATAGGATTGGGAGGCAATGCCTCTATAGCCATTTTTAGTGTTATCATGGCAGGGATACTTGGTGCAATAGCAGCCCCTGCTATCTTTAAATTTATGCGAGTGCATAGCCCTATTGGCAGGGGAATCGCTCTTGGCAGTGCCTCACATGCAATAGGAACATCTAAAGCTGCCGAATACAGTGAACTCACTTTTTCAATGAGTTCGGTTGCAATGGCATTATGTGCAATCATCGGTACTTTTATAGGACCAATTGTTGTGTGGGCTTTTCATTTTTAAGAAATTCTCTCGACATATAAAATATAGATTTAAGAAGTCCAATTTCCTTTTTACGCTCTTTGGAAATTGGACTTCTTATTTGGCAAAAGTGGACACAGCTAATGCTTATATCTTTGAAAGAATCAGTTTTTCTTTAGGTTGTGAACAAAATTTTAGAAGGAACCATCCTATTTGGATATTGTATTATGGCGAATAAATGGTTGAAGCAGGTGGTTCTAATTGGGGCTTCCAAGTAGTTAGATTTTCTATTCAAATTTGAATATTGAACCTGAACTCTATGAGATTATGCACCAGCAAATGAATTTAACAGCAAAATTTACTAAATAATCATCTAAACATACATCCGGGAAACACATAATTTTTGCCACTTATTCTTTTTATAGAAAAGGCCTGTAGGGAACATATCCACTACAAACCTTTTTGCATTGATTAATAAAATGAGAATATGATAGATATGAATGCAAATGAATCGCATAAGGAATGGGGGATTGTATGATCCAGCTATCAGGGTTCCCGTTTCAACAGAAGGAAAATTGGCACCTTGGGAGTATTGAAAAAACAATTATTCAACAGATGCAGAGTGCTCCCGTCTTGTATTATTATAATTCCGAGTATGAATTATTGTTTGAACTTAAAGTGCGGAAGAACATTATCCAAAGTGCGAAGGAAATGAACGAAAGTCAAGCTGAGTTTACCTACTTTGAATATGCCCGCTGCAACCCCAGGTACTGGCAATTAACTAGGGCGGGCGGGTTCTTTTTAAGACCCGATGTGCAACCGGCTGATGCAATTCTGGATATTTATCGGAACAGTTCACTGTATGCATTTGAATGTGCAACAGCTATTCCAATCATCTATTACCATGCCGTATTGAATAGTATTGGCAGCAATTTATTTAATTCGTTGTTTCGAAATCTATATCTTTACAGCTGGCATACGGATACTGACGTTGGTATCATTACCTTTTATTCCGATCATTTTATACCCGGAGATGTCTTGTACTTTAATAATCCTGACTTTGATCGAAAAAAACCACAGTTCTTAGGTATTAATGCTGTTGTTCTTAATGATGGCAGATTGTTTGGACATGGATTTAATATAAGGTCTTCACAAGAAATGATTCAAATTCTAAATGAAAAAAGAAACCCGGACAGCCAGCAATCAGCTTATCTAACAAAATTGGTGACAAGGCCTTCTTTTAAGTATTTATTCAGAGTGGCCAGCTGGTTTAGAAACAGCAGAGCATACAAACTGCAGCGTCCGATTGTGCACCATAACAAAAATTCCATTTCATATGCTCACTATCTTTATTATTCACTGTAGTACCTAGTCATTTCACAACCCGTGACATTTACCCATTTTTTAATAGACGGGCTCAAAACACACCTCCCAGAGTACTATATAGAGAAATTCCTTACATGAAGGGAAGTGTGATAATGTATCCAAACCTTAACGCACCACCGACTCTTGGTGCTAATGTTCCTCCAAATATTGGTCCGAATGTTGCTCCAAATGTCGCCCCAAATATTGCCCCTATTGCTGCGCCAATGCCTACCTATACAGCTCCTGTTTATGATTATGGATGTGCAGCCCCAGCTTATAGTTATGGCTGTCCTACTTATCGTAATGATTTTGTTCTAATTGTAGTATTGTTTATTTTACTAATCATTATAGGTGCAAGTTGTTACAGCTATAGCAAATGCTAACTGCAATGCTTAGAAGTGAAAAAGATTTATTTTTTATATTAAACAATCTAAGGGCTTGAGGAACTTTCCTCAAGCCACAATTTTTTTAACAAAACTTATGGTATTGGTGCTTAAAATGGAGAATTCCTCCTTATAGAGCCAATCTGCCACGTTCAACAAACTCTAATGTTATTTTACTACTTTATTTTGGATATACTTTTTTAAACCGTTCACATACAACTAACATATTTGGTGAGAATTCTAAATCGTATTCTTCTAATAATGAGGTAAAGAACTTTTCGTGTGCGTCCCACCAAAACTGATAATCCCCTTCACCTTCTGCTAAAGCAAATTCCTCTGTTACCTCATTCATCGGAACAACTCCAACCGATTGGATTTGAATGATTGCAACTGGCTCTTCCTGACCACCTAAAATAATATAGTATTCACCAATTTGAGGTATAGCTTCTTTTTCTAATTCATAAAACACAAAACCTGAAGTTGTCGCTGTCTTCTTTCCTTCAACAACTAAATCGGCTAACAATTCAGCCGAAGCTCCAAATTGAAAAGCATCTTTATATTCGATTCCTTCCTTATGATTTTCTACACAAAAATCTTTCCAAAAATGTTGTAGCCTATCCATAACCCATTCATCCTTTACTAATTGCCGCTAACCTGCCTATTGTTCAATAAAAGGTTGCAGTAGTTTTTTCATATATGACTTGTCCAGGGGTAGCACCTCTGCTGGTTGAGGTCAATTATGCTAAATATTATATTGGTTGTTTAAATGAATTTAATTTTTTTAGTAGTATTTTTTGGAATTTTTTTTGATATTTATCATAATAGGTTTTCTTTTTCATCTTTTTACTATTAAGTGTTCCAATCACAAAACGAACATCTTCATCTTCCATAATTAAGTTTTTGAATTTATCATCATCAAGATATTTTTGAAACCATTGATATTCTTTTAAAAAGTAAATATTCCTCTCTATTTCTTCTTCCGTCACCTCTTTTGTAAAGGGAAATATAAGTGCACCTAAAGAACCTAAAAGGTCAAACAGAGTTCCCACTATTCCACCGCCCTAATCCAATATTCATTTATATCTTCTACGAGAAATTTTCAGAAAAGTTTCCTTATAACCTGCAACAAAGGTTAAATACCCTTTAATTTTAGAGAAAACAAATAAAGGTGGGAAACAGCTCCCACCTTTACTATATAATTTTCATTATTTATATCAGGACAGCCTTCATTTTCCGTTTTTTAATCCAATACATTACATCTTCTTCCTTCAGTCAACAACTACTGTTGCTTCGAACGGTGTGTCTTCACTGGAGTTGCCAAGGTATACCTTATATTCGCCAGGCTTTACCACAAAGTCGTGTTCGTAGTAGTCCCATACACTCATTGGATGATTCGTGGATGCCGGATCGATGGTAATGGTAACCTCTTTTGACTCTCCTTGTTCAAGGAATACTTTCTGGAATCCAACCAAGCGTTTAGGCGGCTGACCTGTAACAGGAATGCCAAGATAGACTTGGACAACCTCTGCTCCTGCAACCTTCCCTGTGTTGGTCACGGTCACTTGTACTGTGATTGGAGCCTTGCCGTTAGACTGGGATGGTGTTACCGAGAAGCCGGAAAGCTCAAACGTTGTATAGGACAGGCCGAAACCGAACGGGAATAGCGGCTTTATTCCCTGCGACTGGTACCAGCGGTAACCCATGTTAAGGCCCTCGGAATAACGGATAACCGGGAAGCCTTCACCTTCGTCGATTCCAGGATAGCGCTCAGGATTGCCAGCGTACAAAAGATCTTCCTCTGATGCTGTGTAGGTTGTAGGCACTTTGCCGGAAGGATTGACAACACCGAAGAGCAAATCTGCAACAACATGGCCATCCTCAGTACCCTGGTTCCACGCTTCCAGAACAGCCGGCGCCTTTGAGATCCAAGGCATCAGTACCGGGCTGCTGTTCTTCAAAACTACAACAGTATGCGTATTGACATCCAGGAGTTCGTCAACCATGCGGTCCTGTTCATCCAGCATGTTTGGAGTTGGTAAATCCGCACCCTCGGATGCGACCAAACCAGCCATCAAGATGACAAGATCTGCTTCGGCAGCTGCAGACTTGGCCTCTTCCAGGTTCGACAAGTCTTTGGCTACGGTAACCTTGCTTACCTTTGCGTCAGATCCAAGTCCTTGCAGGACATCCTGCATTCCCTCTACCGGCGGTACAGTATAAAGCGGGTCGACCTTGGAAGAGCCACCGCCGCCATTGCACGCATCATCGACGTATTCAGACTGGCCGATAATCACGATGGATTTATAAGCATTCGGGTCAAGCGGCAGGATACCGCCATCATTTTTCAGAAGAACGGCTGTCTGGGCGCCGATTTTTCGAGAAGTATCTCCATGGGCCTTCGCATCAATGACACCTGGGTTGTAAGGACGCTCGAATTGTTCGAAACGGAACATCTGAGTGAAACGGCGGACAAGAGCGCGATCTACAGTTTGGATTTCAAGACTCGTATCCTCGAGTGCATTCTTGACGTTCGTTTCGTTTAACCATTTGGCGTCCGGCATTTCATGATCTAAGCCTGCATTCAGCGACGGAGCAGCAGAGCGCGTTGACCAGAAATCGGATTGCACGTAACCTTCGAAACCCCACTCTTTGCGGAGAACGTCATTAAGAAGATAGCGGTTCTCAGTTGCATAAACGCCGCGAACTCGGTTGTATGCGCTCATGATTGCAGCAATCTTAGCATCTTTGACCAGCATTTCAAACGGCAGCAGGTACAATTCCCGAAGAACGTGCTCATCGACTTCGACACTGGTGCGGAAGCGCTCATATTCCTGATCGTTAACCACAAAATGCTTACCCATCGCAATCACGTTATGTGCCTGAATCGCCTTCGTTACTTCGACACCCATCACCCCGGAGAGGTACGGATCTTCAGAGAAGTACTCGAAGTTACGGCCGGCAATCGGAGTCCTGTGCAAGCAAACTCCCGGGCCTTCAAGAACGTGCTGGCCAAGTGTCGCTGTTTCCGAACCAATAATGTCGCCGTAATCATGCGCAAGCTCCGGATCAAATCCGGCAGCGAGGGCAATGGTCATTGGCAATGCGGTAGCAGGTGGACTCGGATGTCCATCGCCCATGCCGACACCAACAGGGCCGTTGGTGATTCGGAAACGCGGGATACCCAGCTCTTCAATCCCCTTCACATGGCGCTGTACTTGAAGCTGTGCCATTAGTTTTTCTTGCTCCTCCGCATCCATTCCATTCATTTCATCAGCAGTCGGCAAGGCATAGATATTGATTGTCTCCATTGCGCCGTGAAGCTGGGCAATCTTCTGTTCCAGAGTCATCGCTGCTACGAGCTTTTCAGCACGTTCACGCGGAGACAATGATTGATCCATCCATGGGAACGAATTTGTATCCGACTCTTTCAGTTCTGAGTCAAGCTGTTCTTTAGTCATAGTCGAAATCGCCTCTTAACTTTTTAATTTTAGGTATACTAGTATACTAACATACAATGTAAACGTTTTTCTATTAAAGTGAAATCGTTGTCATTCCAATCACCTTTAAAAAATGGATTAACAATGAAATTTAGTCTGGCTTCGGCTTTTTGAATGAAAAGTGACTTTGATTAGAAAAATTAATCGATAAACACTTGATTCGGTCATCGGGTTGAGAGAATCCCCTCCTGTAACACGCGGGTAGCTAAACCAATCAGGACAACTTTTTCGATATACAGGACACCTTTTTAGATTTTCATGACATTTCCCGGATTATTCAGGACATTTCCCAAAAGATTCAGGACAGTTTTTCGGATATTCAGGACAAACCAGTCCACCGACACTGTTCATTCAAGTAAGCTATGTTATTCTGAAACTATAAAGCTATGGGTTCTTAAATTAGTATTTCCACTTTGTATACCTTTTATGATAAAAGGATTTTGGGGAGGTAGTTTGATTGAAAAAGTTCTATCTTTTTCTATTAATTTTAAGTTTTTCTATTATTACCATTGCTTGTTCAGGTAAAACACAAAGCGATATTGAGGCAGAAAAGGAAGGAATACTATCTCGGGATGAAGCGGAAGTAATGATTTGGGATACCCTTAGCAAAGAGGAAAAAGAAAAATATACGGTCGATTACGAGAAAGAATCTGGCACCAAATATTATCTTAGAATTTATGGGGTTGATGGAGAAATTAAAGTAAGATCTAGGTATACTATTGATTTTAATACTAAAGAAATTAATAAATTAAGCACTAACTGATTTCGTAGAATTAGATTGGACATCTAATAAATAAGCTTGCCTTGCCTGGATTATAAAAAAGAACCCGCTCTTCTCTCTCAGCGAGATTGGAGCGGGTTTTAATTTGTTTATTGCTTTTCTCAATTGAGTACTATTTCGTTCTCATACTCCTGTTATCCGAAATTCCACCAAGATTTGGTCTATTAAGCCAGCTTTTTTGAAGAGATTTCAGTACCTATAATTTTTAATGATCTCAATAAATAAATGAATAGCTTCCGGAAAAACCCCTTCGTCAATATCGAATTTAGGATGATGATGAGGATACATACTCTTCTCTCCATTCATGCCTACATATATAAAAGCCCCAGGTTTTTCTTGTAAATAATAGGAAAAATCCTCTGAACCCATTACTGGTTCGACTAGCTCAAATACGTCATTACCAAATGTTCTCCTAATAAGGGATTCTACAAATTCAGATTCTTTTGGATCATTAACTAGCGGCGGCGTTCCAATAATAAAATCGACTTTAGCTGTGGCGCCGAATGCCTTGCAAATACCTTCCGTCAATTGAACCATTTGACTTTGAATGGTCCGAACTGCTTCCGGTGATAACGTCCTAATCGTACCAATGATCTTAGCAGAATCAGGAATAATATTGTAAGTTGTTCCTGATTCTATTTTTCCAACTGAAATAACACTTGGGTCCATTGGATTCACTTTACGGCTTATGATGCTTTGTAATGATTGAATAACATGTGTTGCGATATAAATCGGGTCAACTGTTTCATGTGGCATGGATCCATGGCCCCCATACCCTTGTACTATTATTTCAAAGTCATCAACCGAGGCCATCATCGGACCTGGTTTTAAACCGATTTTCCCCTTATCCATTCCTTGCCATAGGTGAATACCAAAAATGGCATCGACATTTTTTAAAACCCCTTGCTTGACAAGTTTATCTGCCCCACTCGGTGAAATTTCTTCAGCTGATTGAAAGATAAGTACAATATTCGGTTCTATGTCGTTTGTGTTTTTTGCTATCCATTCTGATACAGCTAAAAGAATAGCCGTATGACCATCATGTCCACACATATGAGCCACACCGGGAATTTTCGAACTAAACGGCTTATCGCCTTCTTCCATAATTGGAAGAGCATCAATATCGGCCCGTAAGGCAATTGTCTTGTCTCCTTTTGTTCCTTTGACAAAACCAACTACACTTGGCGGCTGGAAATCCAAGATTTCAATATTTAACGCTTCTAGCCGGTTGCGAATAAATTTACACGTTTCATATTCTTCCCCGGATAACTCTGGATGCTGGTGAAGATAACGGCGGTCTTCTATTGCTTGTTTTACTAATTGTTCATTCACGAGTTAAATCCCCTTCTTTTTAAAACGGTCCATTGCGCAAAAACAAGTGCAATGATGGCAATAACAAATTGTACATTGTACATACCTGCAACCGCAAGCTCTGCAATAATAGTATCAGGTTGGAGAGGGTATTTGAATACCCTCCCTAACCTAATAAAATTTGGTTTTTTATTATTAAGAAGACCTGAGTCCTTGAACAGAAAATCCCATTTTGTAAAAACAAGGCATAGGTGGAAATTATTCAGCTTGTTCCAACATATTAAAAGTATTAAAATAAGCACCATGTCCATAGTGGAAACTCAATCTAATTAAAGGGGAAAACAATGAGAATAAAACTTTCATGCCTTCTTTTCATCCTCGTTCTAATTCTTTCAGCATGCGGCCAAGAAAAAATCGAAGGCTCTATGACTTTGCTTAATCAAAATAAAGAAGAAATATCCTTCCCCCAGGATAAACCCACGTTGTTCTTTTTCCTTACCACGTACACCTGAACTCATTGCCAAACGCAACTGGTTCAGTTGCATGAATATATTCAAGAACTAGATGACTTGGATGTCAATATGTATATCGTAAGCGGGGATACTCCAGAAGAACAACTCCTGTTATACAATGCCTTAAAAGAAAGGTTCGGCTACAGCTTACCTTTCGTTTCCGATCCCAATCTAGAATTAATTGATCTTTTTGGCATGAAAAATGGTGATGCTGCTTACAGAGGTTACGGACTTTTAGATACCGATGGAACAGTTGTATTCTATACGGTAAATGACTTGTGGGGAGAACAATTCGACAAGACGGTAAAAGAAATTAAAGCGGAATACAAAGCTATAGAACAATAATTAAGATTCTTATGGCCGTTTCGGCAGGCTAGAAATAGGAATCCCTTAGACTGCTGGCAAACTCGAAAGAAAAATGAGCTTGCCAGCAGTCTTTTTTTAACTCTTTAATCCTCACTAGCCAAGTCAGTCCTTCGCATTTTGCACAAATCTACTTTAAATATTGCAAAAAGAGTGACCATTATTCTCTAATACAATTCTTGCCTTTTTAATTGAATGACTTTTAACGAGCAGGTAATCTGTATTAAAAGTTGAAATAGCAAAGATACTGATTTTATTTTCGGCTAATGTAGTAGCTAACGAAGATAATATTCCAGTTAAGCTAAAGTCTAAAATGCCCTCTACTTTTATACACTTCCAATCATGTTCAACTTCGATAATTTGCTCATTAGTGGGTAAACATTCGGAAGGACATACGACTGACAATTCCTCATGGGTGCGAGTAATGGAAAATACCTCGCAGTTCAATGCCCATAATGGTATTGTTTCTGCTGGAGGAAATTTTATAACGGAAAATGTTGAATCAATAATTTTTAATTTCATATATTCAGCACTCCCTTTCGAAGTTATTTTACCATCTTTCTTTTTAACTCCTAGTTTACTAAACTCCCCTGTTTAAAACGAAAAATAAACGAAGCAGGGACATCCCCTGCTTCCACCTAACCTCTATTTACTTTCACGCTCTTTCCTTCTCCCTGATAGCATCGACTTTCTCAGGCGTAAGGATGATGTCACCAACCGATGCTACCCTGCCCCATTCATCTTTAAAGACGAGGTGCTTCCGCTCAAATTTAACAGGGGAATCAATGCCCGCCGCGGCTGCAAGATTGAACAGGCCCTCGCGCAGCGAAATGACATAGTTGGCCACCCGGTACATTTTTTCCTCGATCACCAGGCCGTCCTGAAGCTTCGGATCAGTCGTTGCGACTCCCGCGGGGCAGGCGTTTGTATGGCATTTGCCCGCCATAATGCAGCCAACACTAATCATAAAACCGCGTGCGATGTTGACAAGATCGGCACCCATCGCGAGTGCAATTGCGATTTTGTCCGGTGTAATCAGCTTGCCGGATGCAATAAGCTTCACTCTGCCCCGTACGCCATACTTTTTCAGCATTTCATCAACGACCGGAAGCGCCGATTGAATTGGAAGCCCGACTGCATCGGCAAGTTCCTGGTAGGTGGCGCCGGTTCCGCCTTCCCCCCCGTCAACGCTGATAAAATCAGGCCCCATTCCGGTATCCTTCATAATCGAAGCCATCTCTTCAAGCGAATCAAGATCCCCGACAACAATTTTGATTCCAACTGGCTTTCCGCCAAGGTCCCTCATTTTCTCCACAAACTCAAACAATTCATGGTAGTCATTGAATTCATAGAAACGGTTCGGGCTGTTGATTGTTTTCCCTGGTTCGACGAGGCGGATTCGCGCGATTTCCTCGGTTACCTTATCACCTTCAAGATGGCCGCCGCGGATTTTCGCTCCTTGGGCAAGTTTAAGTTCAAATGCTTTTACCTGTTCAATTTCACTTTTCCGCTTGAACTCTTCCCAGGAAAATTCCCCGCCCGGTGTCCGTACTCCAAACAATCCCGGTCCAATCTGCATGATAATATCGGGATTCCCTGCCAGATGATAATCGGACAGCCCTCCTTCCCCGGTATTCATCCATGTCCCGCCTGCCAGGGCAAGCCCATTGGATAGTGCGGTAATCGCATTTTTTCCGAGCGCGCCGTAGCTCATCGCCGACTGCCCGACAAGACCCTTTACCTTGAACGGTTTCCTGCACGAATCAGTGCCAATCACAACAGCATCCTCATCTGTCAGGAAAAAAGGATCTACCTGTCTTTCTTCACGGTGCTCCTTCCGGGTAACCAGTCCTTCTTCATCGACTTTATAAACCATCGTATTGATTTTCTGGCTGTTATCGATTCGCAGTTCTTCCCGCTGTTTCGGGAACATGCTGTTCCTGATATAATAGCCGCTTTTTGAAAAATCGCGTTCCGACCCGAAGCCAATCAAACGCTCCTTGTATTTACCCGCCTTGACGATATCCTCGAATTCTTTTCTTGGGAAAGGCGTGCCTTCAAGATTACTCTGGAACAAATATTGCCGGAGCTCGGGACCAATTTGCTCGGTCATATAGCGGATTCTGCCAAGAAGCGGGAAATTCCTAAGAATTGAATGCTGCTTTTGTGTGTCGTCCTTCCGATAGAGATACGTCGCTGCCGCTGCTGCTCCCAAGACGGCCGTTCCTTTTAAAAATGCCGGAAGAAACTTTTTCTTCTCTGCCATCGTATCACCCTTCGTTTATTTTCTAGGATTCTATAATTCTGTCAGCGCCTGGCCGATTGGTGTTTCACCCGCTGTCACGGTGATTGTTTTACCAATCGTTTTTTCCTCTTCCAGCGCTTCGACTAGTACCGATGCGAGATCTTCCTTTGGAATTTCCCCTTCTTCAGAGGTGAGTGTTTCCGAAACAGTCACTTTCCCTTTCCCCGGCTTGTCCGCAGGCGTGGTAGGCCTTATGATGGTATAGGCAAGGTCTTCCTGCCTCAATAGTTCTTCCGGCATTTGTTTCGCTCCGATTGTACCGGTTCCGCTAATGTCACTTTCCTCGCCCTTTAATGCACTAAGCAAGACAAAGCGCTCCACCCCGTGCTTCACAGCCGACTGAATCGAACTAACAACAAGTTGATGGTCAATCAATATCGGCTTGCTCTCCCCGGTCCTCGGGCTTGCCCCTCCTAAATAGATGACGGCATCACAGCTTGAGAAAGCGCCAGAAATCTCATTCTCATCTGTTAGGACAACCTCCGTCGCACCAAGCCTCTTCAATTCTTCGGCCCGGTTTTCAGAGCTTGCCATCACGACCGTCTGATGCTGCTTTTCAGCCAGCAGCTTAACAACGTGTTCCCCTGCCAAATCATACGTTCCTATCACAAGCACCTTCATCGTATTCCTCCTAACTATGTTTGTTGCTTACGCCTTATTCCTTAACCAAGACACCTTTGATTCCGCTTCCTCTTTAAAAAATACTAAAAATTCAAAATTTCTATCCCTCAATGCAATATTCCACCTTTACCCGCTTATAAACGAAAAAGCTTGGTTTTACTTCAATGGCTCTGTTTCAACCCTTAAAAAAGGTGCTAGTGTTATAAAAAAATAGTTTCGTTCTTCCTTTTTAAAGAAGGCTCTGTTATAGCTGAATGTTGATAAAAAAATAAGGGGAGAAATTCCGATTAAGTCGGGAAATGCCCATATTTCCCTTAAAATAAGGGAAGTTTTTCCGCTTATCATCCCGGAATCTATGAATTTTGACTTATTTTGAGAAGTTAAGGGGAATTTATCCGCTTATTTCTGCTTCTTCAGCTGCCCATGCGTACAATAGACGGAAATTCTCCCCCTAATAATTCTCATCTGAGGGTAGTTGGGGCTAAACATAAAATTGATTGCACAGCTAAAGGGGCCCTTAAATAAAAAGGTGTAAAGGAGCATTCCTTCACACCTTTTTATTGCGTTTTTGATAGGGATTCAAGCACTTCGTTCGTTGTCACGATTGTAGCAAATTCCTTATGCAGTGCAGCCAGTTCCAGCTCATGCACTACATCTGGGCTGTGCCGTTTATTCTTGTGGTCAGTGATTTCAAAGGCAGCCGTCGCATCAGACACGAGGAAATTTGAATAACCAAGATTGCCTGCCATTCGTACTGTCGTGGAGACACAGTGCTGTGTTGATAAGCCAGTGATGACCAGCGACTTTACCTGCTTTTCTTTTAAAAAGCTTTCAAGCGGGGTGCCTATGAATGCTGAATTTACATTCTTGGTGAATACTTCCTCTCCTTCTTTTGGACTAACAATATCCTTAATTCGGACCTTTTTGGCATCTTTATAATTTAATGGAGATTGCGGCAGCAGTGATAAATGCTGTGAGTAGATGATAATTCCTCGACGATTTCTCCATTCTGTCAGCAGCCGGGAAATGTTTTCCTCTGCCTGAGAGTTATTCCGCTCCCCCCAATAAGGGTCATCAAACCCGTTTTGGACGTCTAAAATCAGTAGAGCTGGCAGGTCAATCAGTTGTTTCAAGCTTATCCCTCCATCCAGACTGTTCCTTATTTTTCCCACAGTTCACTCGTTTATCCGTATGAAATGAACCTACGATCAAGTGGGAGTTTAGTTTTCTAATTGAGCATTAGCCCAATTGATTTTTAAGATTGAAACGTCAGGAAAATCTTATTTCACTAGACGGTTACAGTCCCTTAAGAGTAAAAAAAGCATGCCGGATTTGGCATGCTTTTTTTACTCATTCTTATTTGTTTTTTTCAGATAGTGGTGGAAAGGACATTTGGAGATCGTTGTATCATCATCCCTTAGGAAATATTGCTTCCATTCGTAATTGTCTTCATTTCCATACATATTTAAATCTGGGTGAATCGGGGCCTTGTCATAATTGGCAAGGCGTTCCCGAATGGATGATTTGATCTTTGCCGCCCTGTCCGGTGATTTATTAAACTCCACCAGCACCGACCTCGGAGTTATTGCCAGCATAAGATATGGAAAATATCTGCTCTGCCGGTTTTTATGTGCCGGAGTACCGCAATAGACGAAATACTGTTCTCCGTGAAAACAGAATTCCCATAACGTATTTTCTGGATCAGCGGGAATAGGCTCGGGCCAATCCAGCTTATCAAGAAGACTGCTTTGGCTTAGCTGCTCCCAAAAAATCTGCTCATACTCCTCAACGGAAAGAGAATACTGGCCGGTTTTTTTATAAAAAAGGACAAGGGATGTATACCTCCCCAGTTCCCTATAGTGAGTTGAATACTCTTCCAATGCACGGGCAAGTTCAGACGCTGCCGAAACGTCGAAAGGATCAGGAAGGAAGCCATATTGGAAGTGGTCAAGTTGATGGCCCATGGTCGCCGGGATGCAGGGGAAAGGTTTTGTCCGATCCTGCATTTTCGCAGAGAATAGGGCAACAGCATCTTTTTTCCATGTATCAACTCCAGATTGAAGCACGGATTCCTTTGTAAAAAGGGTCATACATGGGTCCTCCTCTCTCCATTTAACGTATTCCGGGGAGAACCCAAGTGACACTATTCAAAACCTGCTAGATTCATAGCAAGAAGATTTGGTTAGAAATTCATTCTGGATTGTCCGCCATCTACATTTATACTGGCACCAACAATCCAGGATGCTTTTTCGGAGGCGAGAAATACGGCAACATTTGCGATTTCTTCAGGAGTGCCGAAGCGTCCGGCTGGTATCTCCTTCTTTACAAATTCTTTTATACCTTCAGGGTCAGCCTCTAGACGCTTTTTCCAATTACCTGTTTCGTGAAGTATACTTCCGGGTGCGATGCTATTGACTCGAATTCCACTTGAAATGACCTCGTCCGCCAGTGACTTGGTGAAACTGATCAAGGCGGATTTTGCATTGTTATAGGTAACCTTTCCTCCGCTTTCTCTGCCGAAAATGGAGGTGATATTAATAATCGAACCCGACTGTTGCTTTTTCATATGCTCAACTGCCAATTTACTTAAGTGGACGGCCGAAAAGTAATTCAACTCCATCGCCTTGTAGTATAAATCCATGTCAGTTTCTGTTGCGTTCCCGCCATTGCTTCCGCCTGCATTATTAATGAGCACATCAATGGTTCCGTATTTTTCAACAAAGGACATGATCAGTTTCTCTCGTTCTTCCGGGTTGGTGATATCTGCTTGAAAAATGGTGGCTTTGCCCTCTATTTCTTCATTTGTTTTCTCCAGTGCATCCATCCCCCTGGCAGAAATGGAAACATTCGCCCCTTCGGCCACAAACGCCGCAGCAATCGCCTTTCCAATTCCCTTTGAACCGCCAGTGATGAGTATATTTTTCCCTTGTAAAAGCAAATCCATTGTACTTACTTCCTTTCAACTATAACTTGGTTCTTGATACCGTCTTCGAGTACACCAACGGGTATCGGAGTCCTCTGCAACAAACCACGGACAGCAGTGCCTAAAAGTATTTCTTCCCGGATTTTATCATAATATCAGTCTCAATCCTGCTCATGAATTCCTCTGCTGCACTGTATCCCTGCTGCTTTAAAAACCAGTTATTTGCTGCTGCCTCTATTAACCCTGCAACATCCCGTCCAGGCTGAAGTTGAATCTCAATGGAAGGTACTTTTACCCCCATATAATCCGTAGAGTGAAATTCCTGTTCTAAATCATTATACAAAGCATCCTTTTCCCATTTCGTTAAATGGATATCCAGGGTAATTCTTGTTTCTTCTTGAAAAGCCTTGCGGCCGTATAAGCGGACCACATTCAACAAGCCAATGCTCCGCAGAGCCAAAAACTCTTTATTTTTTCCTTCATGGGTTCCGAGAATGGTTTGGTGACTAAGTTTCTTTAGAACAACAATATCATCCGAAACAAGCCGGTGACCCCTGCGAATTAAAGTGTGCGCCGTTTCGCTTTTCCCTACTCCGGAAGCTCCGCGAAGCAAAATTCCAATGCCCGATACATTCATACAAACTCCGTGCAGCGTCATTTCTGGTGCTAACTCCTTCACTAAATATGTATCCAATTTGGTGATAAACTCTGACGTTTCCTCAGGAATATTCGTCACTAACAGAGGAATACCCTGCTCGGTACAATGGTGAATCAAGTAGGTAAGTCCTTCCTCACCAGCTGTTACAATAAAGCATGGAGGATGATAGTGGACAATATTTCCGATCCGGATTTTACGTTCTTCTTCACTTAATTTATGTAAATAGGTAATTTCTTTTTTTCCTAATATTTGAACTCGTTCTGTTGGAAAAAAATCAAAGTATCCCACAAATTCCAGGCCTGGACGATGCACCCGCGGTTGTGTAATCGTTTTTTGCAGCTGGCCTTCACCAGCCATCACTTTAAGTGAGAATTTTTTAGCCAAATCTTCAACCGTAATTTTTTTCAACTACCATTCACGTCCTATTGCCATTTTTACAATAAATTATACTAATAATTAGTGAAATATCCCAGCGATTCCCCAATGTTGTTTTATCCATACCGATTTCAAGAATAGAGATGTATTGATAGCATTACAAAAAAGCACGAAGCCTGCTTCGTGCCTTAACTAGCTACTCAATTCCTCATTTAATCTAACTGCCTCTTCAATGAGTGAAGCTATCGCTTCTGGTTGAACTTCTTCCATCTTTTTCACTCTAATGTATCTCAATGCTTTACCCGAACCCTGTAATAACTTATTAGTATCTTTTTCCTGGAGTACATTACCTCTATGAAAGCCAAGATTAACATGGCTTTTAGCAGTTTGGATATAACAGACTAGCCCTTTATACGAATAATTAGGCATAGACCATTTAAACTCTTCTTGAAGTTCCTGCGAAGAATTGAGGATTATTTTTCTTAAAGCAGATGCAATGTTTTGAATGTCTTCAGGTAATTTCAAAATAAATTGATTAACCTCTTCATTCTCTCTTCTCTTATCAGCCATAATTTATCTCCATTTCCTTAAAGATATCTTTACACTAGTAAAAAAATCATTTGTTTTCAACATACTATTTATCATGAATACACATTTTTCACCGGAAGGGTAGGTTGTCCAACCTTATTTTACATGTCATAAAATAAAAATTGAACATATCCTTTTTTGGGTGGTTGGGGGTTTGGAGAATTAGAATTTTATAACTAGCAAAAAGTAGGGGTAAGTAAACGGGTCGAGGGTTATGTTAAAAACCGAGCTTGTATTTCCACACTCTTGTAAAGAGCTTGTCACTCCCCGCCTATGTCCGAATTCGACAAAATGCGGGGAGTGACAATGCACTTATTCAGCCCTAACTTCTTTCCCTTTCACAAGTGTTAAACGATCCCCATTATGGGTTATTGTCAAATCTTCCCCTTCTAAAATCAGATAAGTGACAGCATCCTTTTCGATGTGTACACGAAGGACTCTGTTCTGGTACTGAAGTTGGAATTGGAGCGAAGTCCATTCTTCCGGAAGAGAGGGAGAAAGTGACAAACCTCCTTCCTTCACTCTCAAACCGGCAAATCCGAATACAATCGCCATCCATGTCCCGCCCATATTAGCAAGGTGAAGACCATCTTTTGTATTTCCATGAGTATTATCTAAATCCAGGTGGGACGTTTCATTAAAATAACGATAGGCTTTCTCTTTATAGCCTAACTTCGATGCCATTATACTGAAGACACAATAAGATAGCGAAGAATCATGAGTCGTTACTTTTTCGTAATAATCATACGAATTTTTAATAGTGTCAAAGTCCTGCTCATCCTCTAGCAGAAAATGAGCCAGTACGGTATCGGCCTGCTTGCAAACCTGATAACGATACAAAGTTAATGGATGATAGTTTAGCAATAGCGGGAATTTGTCTTTAGGCGTATTTTCGAGATCCCAGCGCGCCTTCGATAAAAAGCTGTCATCCTGTGCGGAAATCTTATATTCTTCATCATATGGAAGATACATGTTTTCCCCAGCTTCTTGCCATTCATTTACTTCCTCTTCGGTGACATCTAATCTTTCGGCCAGCCCTGCTAATACATCATTCTCAGTTTCTTTTAGTAAATGATATACTTTTGCAGCCCAAAGCAAATTGTGCTTGGCCATTGCATTCGTGTAATAGTTATTGTTTACTATGCAAGTATATTCGTCTGGACCTGTTACGTTATCAATTCTAAATTGACCGTTTAACATATGGCCAGTATCTGCCCAGAGGCGGGCGGTTTCAAATAGCACTTCGGCCATGTAATCCTTTAGGAATTCTTCGTCCTTTGTTACTAAATAATATTGAATGTAACTATAGGCAATATCGGCACTAATATGATATTGAGCTGTGCCCGCTGGGAAGAATGCGGAGGATTCCTGACCTGTTATCGTTCGCCAAGGGAATAAAGCTCCCTTTTTATGTCCCATTTCTCGCGCGCGAGCCCGGGCACTATCTAAAATGGAGTATCGATGCAACAGTAGATTTTTAGCAATTTCCGGGTGAGTCATTAAGAATACTGGGAGCATATAAATTTCTGTATCCCAGAAGTAATGGCCCTCATATCCTTCTCCTGATAACCCTTTCGCAGCTATGTTACTAACGCGATCTTTACCTGCGGATTGCAAAAGCTGGTAAAGGCTGAAGCGAATCGATTGCTGAAGCTCCTCATCCCCGCCGATTTTCACATCAGATTTATTCCAGTACTGATCAAGGTAACTTTTCTGTTCAACTAAAAGATCCGCAAAGGACTTTTCCTTCGTGTCCTGATATACTTCCGCTGCTTTTACAGTTACATCGTCCCCATGCCGGAGCGTGTCAGTGTAAATGTTGAACTTGGTAAATTGAATCGGTTGATTCCCTTCGAACAAATACACTTCAACTGTACTGCTATCCAAAGCTTTCCTGTCACATTGATAATCCGCCGCTTCCACCTTCGAGAAACTTAAACAGGCAACCTCTAAATTTGTAGCAAACGTTTTATCCTTAACAATACTAAATGCCTCATCTTGACGAACTTCGGTCACGCTAAGCCTTTTTGCATGGCCGGAAGCAACACGAGGGTCATTTTTATCAACAAAATTAGATACATCCCCATTTACAGTTGAAACGATTTTTACATTCTGGACAGAGCTAATCAGCTCAATCTTTATATCAATCGCGAATAACTCTTTCGTTTGAAAGGATACAATTCTTTTAAAATAAAGTTTGACATCTTTTCCTTTCGGTGATTTCCAATGAACAATCCGCTCAGAATATCCCGCATCCATATGCAGATTACGTGTGAACTCAATGATTTCACCCTCATATAATGAGAATCGATCATCATCAATATAAATTTCCACTGTTTGTCCATCAATCACATTTACGAGCTTTTGCTGCTTCTCAGGAAATGCGAAAAGCTTTTCTCCGTAACTGATTTCCACCTCATCGTGAAATGCATTAATGTATGTACCCCGAATCGATTTAAAATCTTCCTTGTACCCTTCTTCAAAATTCCCACGGACTCCAAGATAGCCGTTGCCTAGTGATAGAAGGCTTTCATTTATTAAGAGATTCTCATAGTCAATCTCGGACTTTGTTAATTTCCAAGTCACAGTCTACGCCTCCGTTCACTTTAGTAAATTATTTCAAGTAATATTGTTTTAAAATTTCTTCAAGGTCTAATTGAGTAGTATCGCCCACTAAATAATCAGCAGCCGACAAATGTTCCTTGTCTCCAATCCCAACCGAAAACATACCTGCCTGATTAATAGCTTGAATTCCGGCAGCTGCGTCTTCCAGTCCAACACATTCATCATAAGGAATGTTTAGATAATCGGCAGCGGTTGTAAATGTTTCCGGGTCAGGTTTCCCTTTCTTTACCTTCGCAGCATCCACAATATAATCAATGTAATGCGTGAGACCAAGCTGTTCCACTACCACTGGGGCATTCTTGCTGGCAGACCCGATGGCAATTTTAATATGATTCTCTTTCAGCTTTTTAAAAAGTTCTTCAATGCCCGGTAAAACGTCCTCTGGTTTAATCAGCTTAATCAAATTCTTATAATGCTCATTCTTTTGATAGGCAAGTTTCTCTTTTTCTTCCTGAGGCATATCTTTTAAAGCTGGATTTAATGCCAGGATCCGCTCTAAGGAATCCATCCGGCTAATCCCTTTAAGCTGCTCATTAAAGTCTCTATCGATCGTTATGCCAAGTTGTTCGGCAAGCTTTTTCCATGCCAAATAATGAAATTCAGCAGTATCTGTGATTACTCCATCTAAATCAAATATGAAAGCTTTCGGATTTGGTTTCATTGTCGTTTCCTTTCTTTTCAAAGAGATTTCTTAATAAAAGGCTATTAAAAAAGTTTGTTGATTTCCGCTTCAGGCGCTTCGCTTTCCACGGGCGGCCTGGGAGCCTCCTCGGCGCGAGCGCCTGTGGGGTCTCCCACTGACCTTTTCTCCCGTAGGAGTCTTCGCGCCTTTCGCTCCAATCAACACTGTTCATAATCAATATTCTCCTCTAACAGAGCCTTCTTTTAAGTAATTTTTTATAAAAAGTATCTTCAAATTCTCCTATTCATTCCTATTAAGTTGACCTTCTCGCTTCGCTTCTCCAACTGTCTCGCGTTTTACTATTTGATATGGAACAAATACATGTTGACTATCGAGTTTATTCTCCATCAGATTCTGTACTAGTAGAGCTGATTGTCTTCCGATTTCCACAAAATCCTGATGAACGGTAGTAAGTTTCGGTTCCGTATAACTGCTGAAAACTAGATTATCAAATCCAGTAACTGAAACATCCTCAGGGATTCTTAATCCTGCTTCTTTTACTGCACGCATTACGCCATACGCCATTAGGTCACTAAAGCATAGAAACGCCGTCGGACATTTTTCCGCCAGATAATGTTTAGCTAAAGCATATGCTTTATCCTCAGAGAAATCTCCATGGAGAATATCTTCTTCTTGAATCGTCAAACTATATTGATAAAAAGCTTCCTTAACACCTTTCATCCGGTCCATGTTTACGTATGTCTCTTCCGTTCCCGCCATTATTACAATGTTACGATGATTTTGTTCCAATAAATAACAAGCAATGTCTTTACTTGCCTTTGCATTATTAATCGATACACTGCCAATTAATTTATTATAATCGTCTTTTAAAATGTCTACATAGACGACAGGAATGTTCGTATTCATTAATTCTTGAAAATAAGGATCGTCGGTTCGAATTCCTTGTAGTATAGCTCCGCCAATGTTTCGTTCACTGCAAAACTGAGCATAGCTCTTTTGCCTTTGTTTCTGTGAATCAATTAAATACACCGAAAACTCATATTCATTTTCTTCTACTGCCTTATAAACACCCTTGAATACATCGTATGCATTGGTGTCCTTTTCATTTTGATTAAAAACACCTGACGAGATTAATCCAATCGTTCTCTGTTTCTTTGATGATAAATTTTTAGCAACCACATTAGGCGAGTAATCCAGTTCCTTCGCTATCTCAAAAATTCGCTGCCGGGTTTTTTCACTAATATCCGGGTAATTATTGAATGCTTTTGAAACGACAGCAATCGAAACACCTGCTTTTTTGGCAACATCTTTTATTGTAGCCATTGAATAATGACCTCCTATTGACCTTCATAAATTCAGTTATAAATGCCTATTAATCTTTACAAATTCCTTATCACCTAAAAACCATTAACTATTTTGCACTGCTGTTTTCTTTTCTACTTTTAATGTACTTTTATAGAACGTATAGAAAGATAAATACGCACTGATTGAGCCAGAGAAAAACGGCAGCAAGAACCAAACCTTTGTACTTATATAGACGATGAAGATATTCAAAATCAGGATGATAAAGAACAATGACGGCATTCCGAATGTTAGAAAAAACGAATACTTAAACAAATCTCTTAAGCTCATACGATAATGAGCAGTTAACGAGAAAAAGTTCATATTCATAACGAACAGAATGAGTCCAATGATCATGAAGATTAAGGTTAAAAGGTCATTTTCTTTACTGAAAAAATACAGGTCCACTATCCAAATAAGCCAGATGATTGCCCAGCCCGCACCTGATAGCAGCGCTCTCTTGTAGCTCTCTTTAAAATAGGAAAAATAAGTCCTGATAAGGGACTTTTGATCTTTTTCCAATAACCAATCGCGGGTTACTTGAAACATAGCTACAGTACTAGGAAAAAGAAGCAACGGAAATAAAAGCAAAGCAGGCAACATTTGCACAATCATTACGCCTTGGGAATCATTAAAAATAGAACTTAGAACGATAACTGCTATAGGGAGATTTATGATAAACCATACGATATTCACTATGGTAAAACGCATAAACCATTCTGCTATCCGATGGAATCCTCCCATTAATCCTGAAAAATCTCGCATTTTGCTTCCTCCCCCTCGTAAAGACTACCCATTCACCTTTAAAAATCAATCTCAAAAAGCGGGATTTTCGGAGGCAAGCAGCAGATAATCGTTGGAGTCCTATTTGACTGCACCGTCCCCAATCCCTTTGATAATGTGCTTTTGAGCAAGCATATAGAAAATAACTATCGGAATCATTGTTAGCAGCAAACCAGCCATTGCCAGATTCCACTGAATTGTAAATTCACCAAAGAAATAGAAGGTTGATAAAGGAATTGTTCTTAAGCCCTTATCCGTCAATGTTAATGAAGGTAATAGATAGTCATTCCAAATGCTAATTGTGTTAATGATTAAGACCGTAACCGTTATTGGTTTTAAAATTGGGAAAATAATTCTCCAAAAGACACCGAACTTGGAAGCCCCATCAATCGTTGCTGCTTCTTCTAGCGAAACAGGGACAGATTTAATAAAACCATGATATAAGAAAACAGAAATAGCTGAGTTGAAGCCAATGTTCATAAAGATTAACCCTTCACGGGTATTTAACATCGGGATGCCAAGATTATTCATGATGTCTCCCATAAACTGCATCAAAGGCATCATGATGGTTTGGAATGGGATTAACATCGTTGCAATAAAGGTCATAAAAATAACATTACTTAACTTATTGTTCGTTCGAGCTAACATCCAGGCTGTCATCGAAGATAAAACAACTAAAAGGATGATTGAAATAATCGTTATATACAATGAGTTTCCGAGTGAACTTAGGAAGTTCATTTTTTCCATTGCATCCAAGTAATATTGAAATCCAAAATCCTTTGGCCAGGCAAGGACATTTTCATATAGTTCCTGGCGATTTTTGAATGAGTTTACGAAAATAATGTAGATAGGCGATAAGAAGAAAAGAGCAACTAATAAAAGTAATACTTCTTTCAAAATTTTATTAGCTTTTTTCATCACATTTCCACCTCTCTCTTCTTCGTTAAGTACACTTGTGTCAACGAAATGGCTGCAACAATTAAGAAGAAGATAATCGCTTTAGCCTGGCCGAAACCATAATTCGCATAACCAAAAATCTCATTATAGATATTCATCGCAAACATTTCAGTGGAATTAGCGGGGCCTCCACCAGTTAATGATAGGTTGGTATCGTAAATTTTAAATGCAGAAGAAAGGGTTAAAAATAGACTGATTGTAAAGGATGGCATTAAGAGAGGGAAGGTAATTTTTCTTAATCTTTGCCATTTATTAGCTCCATCAATCTTGGATGCTTCAATCAATTCACCAGGAATCGCCTGAAGACCTGCGATATAAATAATCATAATGTAACCAGCCATTTGCCAAGTAAATACTACAACTAAAGCATATAAGGAATAGTCGGGATCTAAAAGCCAATTTAAAAAGATGCTGTCCCATCCTGTTTTTTCACCAATGAGGGTAAATACATCAGAGAAAATAAATTTCCAGATATAACCTAACAATAGACCGCCAATTAAATAAGGCATAAATACCATCGTACGGGCTATATTAGCTGTTCTAAGGCTGGATGTAACTAAGAGTGCAAATCCCAGACCTACAATATTAACGGAAATAACCGCCAAGACTGTAAATTTAATCGTCATCCATGCAGAATTCAGAAAGCGTTCATCATCAAATAATTGGGCATAATTCTCGAATCCAACAAAAACCATTGGGTTCGCCGTAATCCCATCCCAATCAAAAAAGGAATAATAGACTCCAATTAGGAAAGGAATGATTACGACAACTGAAAAGATTAGTACAAGCGGAGCTGTAAATAATGCATACCAGGCTCGATTTTTTCTTTTTGTCACTTTAACCACTTCTTTCTAGTAATTATCGTGGATAGTAGTATTGGACACGCCTAAATTTGGGCGTGTCCATATTTTTCTATTTGGGCTGTTTTCGTAAACTTTATTTCAATTTAGAGAGGTGGTTAATTTCCACTCCAGGATGCTCGCTTTCCGCGGGGCGGGCGGTGAGCCTCCTCGACGCTTTCGCGTCTGCGGGGTCTCACCTGTCCCGCTGTTCCCGCAGGAGTCTCGCACCTTCCGCTCCAATTAACCATTTTCTGTAACAAAAAATTTTAATAAAACAACAATCTTTTAGAAAACTGCCTTTATTGGTTTTTTCCCTATTAAGAAGGAGCTTCCGCTTTTCTCATTACTTCACTGCATTTTGCCAAGCAGCATCAAGTTTTTCGATGAATTCTTTACCGGTCATTTCTTTATTTAGGAAGAATTCTTGAGTAACCGGCGCTAAATCATTTGGAATTACGTTTGCAGGGTAATAGTTTTGAGCCCAAGGAATTGTATTACCGCTGTTTGATGCTTCGAATACAGCTTGTGAAAGTGGATCAAGTTCGCCTGGGTCAATATTTGTCATCGCAGGAACGAATCCAAATTCTTCAACAATGTATTTTTTGCCGGTATCACTGTTTAACATCCAATTTAAAAAGTCGTTCGCTGCCTTAACTTCTGCTTTATCTTTCGTTCCGTTGATTGCCCAGTTATTACCTACGCCAACTGATAATTTATCATTTCCGTTAAGCGGGAATGGGAGCATGCCAACTTCAAAACCTAAATCATAATCTTTCAGCATTCCATAAGCCCAGTTACCTTGGTGAATCATAGCTGTTTTTCCGGATGCAAAGTCACCCATTTCTTCATCGTAGGTAACATCTAGCGGATTTTTTGCATTTGCTTTAATAGTTTCAAAGAATTTTCCGAACTCCTGGAATTCTTTTGTTTCAGCCATTGTTACTTTGCCTTCGCTTAATTGGTCAATGAAATTAAAATGATCTTCTTGCAAAGAGAAAGGATAGTTGCTGATATGTCCAATTAAGAAATAAGCTTCTTGAGAAAGGCCAAATGGATTTACGCCATCTGCTTTTAATTTTTCTACTGTGCTTTTAAAAGATTGATAATCCTTTACGTCTTCCGGTTTAACTAGATCCTTGTTGTATACCAAACCAAAACCTTCAACGCCATATGGAACACCAACAATTTTGTCATCGTATTTCAATTCCATATTCGGAGCAATATTTTTTACATATTCTTCATTGCTCATGTCATACGCATAAGACTTTAATTTTTCTGCTTCTTTAACGTGTTGAAGACTGAAGATTGATGGGCCTTGATTACTGTTCAATTTAATTTGTAACTGTTGGAAATAGTCATCTCCGGTAGTTCCCCATACTTCTACTTCAACGCCGGTTTCTTTTGTATATTCTTCAGCAAGTTTTTCTAGCTGATCTGAAATCTCAACTTTACTTTGGAAAATGGTGATTTTTTTGCCTGACTCGCCTTCTTTACCTGATCCTTTTTCGCTTCCGCCGCCTCCACATGCTGTTAAAACAAGCAATAAAACAACCATTAACATGCTGGCAAGTGCTCTTGTCTTGAATTTCATTTTATGCCCCTCCAATTTATATATATATATAGAAATAAAATGATAGATTCACTTTATAACTACCAGATTTAGTGTTGGTCAATTTGCTTGACCAATAGGAATTTCTATAGAATCATTGCAGCGGTAGAACTGCTCCTTCACTGTGAATTCGATTCTTTCTTTGTTTTCGGCTCTGACAGAAAGCAGGTTATCTGTAATGGATAAAGTTATAGGCTGACCTTTCCACTTAATAGTAAATTTCATACTATGCCATTGTTTCGGAAGCCTTGGGTTGATTGTAAGTTTTCCATCAACAAGCCTTATTCCAGCAAAGCCAAAAACAATTGTTTTCCAAATACCTCCGATTGATGCCGCATGAACGCCATCATCAGATGTATTCATCATTGGGCCTAAATCAATCTCATTTAATTTTTGGAACAATGAATAGGCCAGGTCGGATTCTCCAATATCATTAGCCAAAATGGCATGTGTAGCCAAACTTAAGCTGGAATCATGCAAGGTTCTAGGTTCGTAGTAGTGAAAATTGGCTCGTTTCACTTCTTTTGAGAAGCGTGTATGCTCAAATGTTTGTTCCAGTAAGTAAAGCAAGATTAAAACGTCTGCCTGTTTTGAAACTTGTATTTCGTTTATTTGGTCCGCATTATAATCTCGATAAATACTTCTAATTTTTGTCTGATTTTTGTATTTCCCCAGATCAATTTCCTTCAGCTGAAGGTAAGTATTGTCTTGCGGTATTACCAAATCTTCTTCTCGCGGAGCTGGGAGATAAAGTTTTTCAGCTCTTGACTGCCAGAGTTGATAGGATTCATGGATGCCTAATTTTTTATCCAGCTCTTCTAAAAGCTTTGGATCTTCTACCCATAATTTTTCGTAGTATTTAATCGCCAGCTTCATATTGAAGAAAGCCATATAATTGGTAAATGCATTATCATCCACATGTTCCTTATATTCATCAGGACCGATGACATTATTTATGTGATAGTGCCCAGTCCCTTCGTTCCACTCAACCCGTGTTGCCCAGAATCTGGCTGTATCCAGGATCATTTCATACCCATATTGCCTCATAAATTCCTGGTCACCAGTTACGTTGTAGTACTGATAAACCGCAAAAGCTATATCAGATGTAATGTGCTGCTCAATAAATCCGGACAATATTTTCATTTGTTCTCCGGTAACAACGTCAACGTCACCCCAGATTGGCGTAACCTCGCCATCTGTCGGCCAAGCAGCTTCCCAAGGATACATAGCACCTTCATAACCATTGTCTTTTGCTTTTTGGCGCGCGCCTGCTAATCCATGATATCGGTAAGTTAATAGTGATTTTGCCACTTCAGGATTCGAATAAATGAAGAATGGAAGAATGAAAATTTCTGTATCCCAGAATGAGTGTCCTTTATAGCCTTCTCCACTTAACGCTTTTGCACCGATTCCCATCTGGTCGTTGTGTGCAGGTGTCATAATGGTTAAGTGATATAACGAGAAGCGTAATGAGAGCAAATCAAATGGATTGTCACTATGAATGTCAAAATTATATGTGTTCCAAATTTTGTTCTCCCAGGATTCCCTATGAGTTTTAAAAAGGTGATCATATCCTTGTTTAAAACTATTCTGTAAATCTAGTAACGAAATGTTCCGGAGGCGCTGAAGGCTATAATCCTCGTTACTCCATCCTTTATCCCTGCTAGTATGAACCGTCGTTATTTTTTCCATTGATAACGTATCGTTTGGCTGAAGGTCAATTTGATAGGTCAGCCATACTTTGCGGCGTCCCATGTTCATTTCGGGAGTTGTTGCAAATTCATCACCGTTAATCGTAAGCCTGTGACTTGTGTTCATAACAATGTCAATGTCCGATTCATTTGTTGTTTGCACTAGTTGAATATATTTCTTTTCAAAAATCCTTCTTTCACCTTCAAGAAAATGCTGTGAACCGGAGTTTGACATTTGCCCATTTATTCCTGAATCGAAGGATATCTCAACTGGATGTGTCAAACTTTCAATCTCCATTTTCATTCCGACTAAATGCAAGTTATCCAATGAAACAAATCGTCTAAAATGGAAATTCAATTCTTTTCCATGAGGAGATGTCCAATTAAAAGATCTTGTTAATTCGGCCGTTTTTAAATTTAATTGTTTGACGTAGTCCTTAATTTTACCGAGTTCTAAACTGAATCTGTCTCCATCAATCCGGATATCAATTCTTGTAAAGTCCGCCAGGTTCGGCAATTCTGTTACTTCATTTTTTTTAGCTTTATTGAAAGTCCCGGCCACAAACAAATTTCTTGTTTCTTTTATGTATGGTTCTTCCTCAGCTGACCGTAAGCCCATGTAACCATTTCCCAGGCACATGATTGCTTCGCTTTTACCTAGAAAATTTGGAGAAAAGTCCACATCTGCGATTATCCAATTCTTGTATTCTCCAGTTCCTAGTGAATAGTCCATCATCTAAAATTCCTCTTTCCGAAAACGTTTTAGTAATGTGTTAAAAAAATATGATTTGTTGCGCGCAGAATTATTTGAGATGCTCGAAAACGTTTTAGTTTTGCAGCAAAAAAATTTAAAAGTTATTTCTCTATAATTCTCGAAAACGTTTTAGTTCTATAAAGCGTTTACATATTTAACTTAATACTTACAGAATAAAAAGTCAACTTTCTTGTTCCTTATATCTCTTTCCAAAGTTAATATAAACCAATATAAAAAGGATACCTTTACGAAGGCATCCTTTTTACTTTTGTTAAATAACTATTTATCCTATTACCACTTCTTCTTTCCTACTGAATTCTTCACTTTCCAAATTCACTTTTTCAGGTTTAACAACGAATATACTTATTAAAGTCGCAAACGTGAACAATGCCATAATGACATATAACACCATGTCATAGGATTGTGTCTTTTCCAGGACAAATGCACTTAGCTGATTCCCTGTCAGCCCTGCCCATGCCCATGCAGATAAGGCTAATCCATGCACTGTTGAAATACTATTTAAACCAAAGCGGTCAGATAATAGTGGCGGTAGGGAGGAAAATCCGCCGCCGTAACCTGCATTAACGATACAAAGCATAGCGATAATCAAGATGGCGATAGAATTATTAATACCATCAAACACAACGGTGAGTAGAATGGCTGTAATTGATGAAAAGAAAATCATCTTGTAGATGGAGTTACGGTCTTTTAAACGGTCACCCCATGAAGAGAAAGCGATCCGTCCACCTGCATTGAATACAGCTGTTAATGAACTGACTAAACCAATTGCCCCAAATCCAATGAATGCTAAAATGCCTTTTTCTTGTGAAATTAAAGCCAATCCACATGTAATATTAATATAGAACATGAACCAAATACCGATAAACGTTTTATTTGTTAACACTTTTCTATAACTAAAGCTCATGTTTTGTACACTTTCTTCCTCATAACCAGCTGGTTTTTTCAAAAATAAATGCCCCACAACCATCATTACTAAATATATACCTGCTAATATATAAAACATTGTATATATATTTGAGGCATTTACTAAATTTCCTTCACTGGTTCTTTCTCCGAGCAGCTCCTCCATTAAAGGACTCGCAATTACCTTCGCTAAGCCAAAGCCTGCAACAGCGAGGCCTGTCGCTAAGCCCTTTTGCTCCTTAAACCAAAGCATTAATGTTTTCACTGGTGTTAAATAACCGATCCCCAGCCCAATGCCCATAACAATTCCATAAGAAAAATAAATACCGATCAATGACTTTTGATAAATAAAGAAACCTGTTCCTGCCATCCCGGCTACAAAAAATATCGCCGCAAGCAGGGACGACTTATGTATATCCTTTTCGACAAATTTACCACCGAATGCTGCAGACATACCAAGAACAAAAATGGCTATACTAAATGCCCATTCCACTTCCCCTACTGGTTTCCCAATGTAAGAGGCAATATCACCCTTAAACAATGACCAGCAGTAAACTGTCCCAATACTGCAGTGAATCAATAAAGCTGGCAGTACAGCACGAATCCACTTATTTTCAAACTTGTCCATCTACTTACTCCCTCCAGTATTATTAACCCAAAACACGAACATTTAATCGATAATTGAAAAATAGGTTCGAATATAATTCAATAAAATTATAGTTTTTATTAAATTACAGGTTAAATTTTTGTTATTTACGAACGATTATATCTTATCTCCGCACATAAATAAACAGTTATTGTTATATTTAAATAATTAAAATCTCGCCGCTCCCTTTAAAACTTAATATATTAACATCAATTTTCTTTTCTACAGCAATAAAAAAACAGCCTAATCATACTAATTAGACTGTTTCCATCAACATGATAAATAGATCTTTGGCTTACCACCAATCTTACCTCCGCTTTTGTTATACTTTAATAATGTTAGAAAAAAGAAGACAAAGACTGTGATTTCTATTAAAAGTTTATACATATGCAAATAATGGGGGAAAGCTCTGTGCGCCAGCTAATTTTTTTGTTCATAATTTACACCTCGTTTATAAGTTTAGGACTGCCTGATTCTCTTTTAGGAGTGGCATGGCCGAAGATGGTGGGAGAATTTCATGTTGCACACAGTGCGGCTGGGATTATTTCAATGACCATTGCTATTTGTACAGTTATTGCTAGCTTGCAGACTGTACGATTTACAAAAAAATTGGGGACAGGCATACTCGTTTTAGGCAGTGTATTGCTTACTGCAAGTGGCTTGATCGGGTTTGCATTTACACAAAATTTCTTTTTATTGATTGTTGCGGCGCTTCCTTTAGGTTTAGGAGCTGGTGCCATTGATACCTCTTTAAATGACTACGTGTCTGTCAACCTCAAGGCACACCATATGAATTGGCTGCATGCTTTTTGGGGAGTCGGAGCAACGCTTGGACCCATTATAATGGGGATTGTTTTAAATAATGATGTTTCGTGGAGAAACGGTTATTTGATAATTGGCGGCATTCAATTGATACTAGCTATGATTCTGTTTCTTTCTCTCCCCCTTTGGAGGCAAAGCGAACAAAAAGTATCCACTGAAACTGAAGAAGCCGCAGCCTCTTTTGTGGAAGTATTGAAACAACGAGGAGTGGTCTTTTCACTTTTATCCTTTGTGTTTTATGTTGGATTAGAAGGAATCATTTTTTTGTGGGGGAGTAGCTACTTAATTGAAGTAAAATCCTTATCCGTAGCAACCGCAAGTTTTATCATATCGATGTTTTTTGCAAGTTTAACGATTGGAAGGATTGTATCTGGATTTATTACATTTTGGCTTTCGAATCAAAAGCTGCTGCTGTATAGCGAAATTACCCTTCTTTTGGGGATTCTTACAGTTGCTTTTGGAAAAGGCAGCGTTATGTATGTCGGATTTACACTTGTGGGCCTCGGATGCGCTGCAATTTTTCCAACGATGATTCACGAAACCCCAAGAAGGTTTGGAGAGCGGAATTCGAGAGCAATAATTGGGCTTCAAGTGGCTTTCGGTTATGTTGGAATAACCGTCTTACCTCCGTTAGCAGGAGTACTGTTTCAAGGTTTCAGCATGAATCTATTTCCACCATTTTTAGTCATTTTCGCCCTCATCCTGCTTGGAGCAACCATTGTAATTGAAAAGCTGAAAATGCAAAGAGTTATGAGTAGCTAAAACAGGCCATTATGTACAGTACTATGAAAAGCTCAGACTAAGGTTTGAGCTTTTTTATGTGCCTGTTTTAGCTGCTGCTAATTGGATGATTCCGCTGCTATTACCTTTGCGAAAAACACTTCTTATGGGTATTTTTCACTTCAAACCTGAGCCCAATTAATTTAAATCTGTGAGGACTAATACCACAATTACCAGCATCATATTTTTCTTATAAATATAAACTTCCCCTTTTCAATTCGTTCCTTATCTATATATTTATTGTTTTATTTATTTTTTTCATTAGAAATTGCGTCCAATTTAGCCTCTATCCGATTTAATTGCTCTCTGTTTCTTTTTACAGAGCGGAATACGGAAAATATCAACAATATAAAGATAATTGCAAACATAAAGGTTATCAGTTGAAATAACATATCGCCAACATTTACGTTCATTTTCATTACCCCTTTTAATTATATAGTTCCATATATTGTCATTATACTGTATTGGGTGTCAAAACGAATATAGACTTCTTAACTTTAATCCTACTTTTCACATAATAACCAACTGGGCCGTTTTGCTTAATAGGATTACACAAATAGATACCTATTCCGTGCTTTGCATTAAGAGCTTTCTTCGCAGACTTTTGCGTTTTTCTTTCAAAAAAAGAAGAAGAAACTGTGATCACAAATTTAGATATATACCATATTGGGGATTGTTGATAAAATATTTACAGAGAGGGGGATCACCTAAGTAATGAAGAATAAAAGGAAGAGTTATTACATTGGGACGTCCGCTGCCATTGTTATTACAGCCTTATTTTTACTATGGTATTTTAAGCTCCCTTTATCTGCTGAAAGTGTATTAAATGGAATGGACAGTGTGGAAAAAATTAATTACGGTGAGTATATAGATGAGAAGTGGGATAACATCTACAATTATGATATTGAAGATACAACAGAAATAAACAAACTATTGGATGCACTCTCCAAAAGTGAATATACCAGGGTCTCACATAAAAATATAAGAAATGAAGGCAGATATTTATCATTTCGAATCATTTATGATGGGTTGCAACACTATAGAGTGGGTGTCAATGAACCGGGCTATTTAGTTATTGAAGATGCTGCAACCTATAAATTCACCAATAATCAAACCGAAATTTTCAACGAGCTTTATACTTTACTGGTCCTTGGGAAGGAACCGCTATATGAAAACGATAAAACTCGATAAAAAATTAGGCTAAAAAAGCGTGTTGGAACTATTAACTCCAGCACGCTATTATTTATCTATTTTCACCAACATGTATTGGCTGTCCTTTTCTTTAATTAGTATTCCTACAATAATATTCCCAATTTTAACATATTTTTGTATACTTATATAAAGGAGGGTGTAATAACATGGCAATAATGCGATTTGGTATCCTTACCGTTATGACAAATGCCTTTCGGCTGGGAATCGGTTTCCTTTTATCAGGAAAGTACGCATTTCTCCACTAAAAGTAGTCGGTTGTTAATTACAACGCTACAGAGAAACATGCTCCTTAACCACCCTGTATGATTGCTAAATAAGGAGTATACTCACCTTTCTGGTCAACTCATCCATTAAACACCCCACATATGCAGAATCATAAACGGAGTTTCACCTCAGAACCTTTCTACACTGTAAATTCACACACGTGCATAAAAAGCTACTCTCCTTTTCAATTAGGCTCTTTTACGGAAAATTTAGTTTCACTATTAGAATTATGGAGGTGTACGTATATGATGTGGCTATTACTTTTATCACCGCTTATTATTTTAATTCCTGTCGTTATATATTTGGACAAAAAGAAAGGTGCAGGCGACCCTAAATTAGATACAGATAACTATCGTATTGAGCAAGACTTAGCAAAAACTGAAACATATTTTACGACTCCCGGCGGAGATGGTCCTGGAAGCGGACAATCATAATTGAATATAATAAGGACGCTTGGTTTCCCAAGCGTTTTTTGCTTTTCTTTTTCCCCTCAAACATTGATTTAAGAATAAAAAATTAGTCCAATTCTTCACTGGATCTTCAGGTTTTGCAGCTATCTTCCCAAATTTGTATTGGAAAAACATTTGCTTATTGGTCCTTCGTCCAAGCCACCTTGTCCCACGAACGTATACTATCGTACATTGGTGTAAGGAGTGAATGGATTGAAAAAAGAAAGAACGACTCAATATGGTGGCAGTTACCCACAAATGGGCAGCCACTCTCAGAAGGGCGCGTATCCGCAAATGGGGGGCTACTCTCAACCAGGCGGCTATCCACAAATGGGTAGCTACTCTCAACCGGGCGGCTATCCTCATATGGGGGGCTACTCTCAGCCAGGCGGGTATCCTCATATGGGGGGCTACTCTCAGCCAGGCGGCTATCCTCATATGGGGGGCTACTCTCAGCCGGGCGGGTATCCTCATATGGGTGGCTACTCTCAGCCGGGCGGATATCAGCATATGGGGGGCTACTCTCAGCCGGGCGGATATCAGCATATGGGGGGCTACTCTCAGCCGGGCAGCTATCCTTATTCTGGAGGACGCAATAACAAAAAGTAATGTTAACATTTCAAATCACTACTTCTCGTACAGAGAGGTAGTGATTTTTTAACATAAATAATCAAGAACCTATTTGTCTGTTAGGGCTTACGAGGACTTTTTATTAAAAGAGTTAGTTCTATGGGCTAGGATATAACGGCCTATTATGAAGTCACTGAAAAAGCTCGGGGATTTTTTGAACTGCACCCCGTCAAGTAGACAGTGGAAATAATAAAAACTTTTTTAAGCGGCTTTAGCCCTGTATTCCATAGGGCTAAGGCCGTTTAATCGTTTTTGGTAACGGTCATGATTATAGAAATGAATATAATCATTTATAGCTTTAGAAAGTTCTTCAAACGTCGCGTATTTATGTAAATAATACTTCTCACATTTCAATGTGCCCCAGAAAGATTCCATAGGTCCATTATCGATACATCGTCCTGCCCGTGACATACTTTGGGTCATTTTAGCGTTATCGATTCTTCGTTTAAAACCATGTGATGTGTACTGATAGCCACGATCACTATGAATGAGTGGGTGTTCATCGTCTAGGAGTTTTGTAGCCTGGTCAAGCGTATTAAACACCAGTTTATTGTTATTGGAATGTCCAAGAATATAACTAACAATCGAGCCGTCATATAGATCACGAATAGCACTTAAATAAGCCTTTTTGGTTGAGCCATATTTAAATTCCGTGACATCCGTAACCCATTTTTCGTTAGGTTTAGTAGCCGTGAAATCCCTATTCAAAACATTTTCCGCAACATGTTGGGGGATAGAACGTTTATATTGTTTCCTCTTGATCCGAATGACAGAGCGTAAATGAGCCACTTTCATTAGTCGATATATCCTCTTATGATTAAGCGGCACATTGAACTTTCGGTTCATGTGGAGAGTCATTTGACGATAACCAAAGGTACTATCAACTTTTATATGCAGGTCCTTCATATCTTCTATAATTTGTTCATTCAATTGATCCTGGGCAGTCGGTCTTCGTTTGAGCCACTTATAGTAGGCAGCTCGTGATATACCAGCTATTTCACAAAGCAAGAGAACGCTGAGTTCTTCTTTCTCATGAAGTTCTTGGATTGCGACATACCTATCTTCATATCGGATTCGACTTACTTTCGCATCCTTTCGATTTCCTCTAACTTTTTTAAGAATAAATTCTCCGCACGCAACCTTTCATTTTCTCTTTCTAAATTTTTCAAGTGGAGTTGGATTTTTTCTTCTGGAGTTAATTCTGCTTCTTCTTTGTTCCGTCCACGCTTATCTTTGAGTGCTTCATCTCCGCCATCTTCATACTTCTTAACCCACTGATATACTTGTTGATAAGAAACTTCATGAGTCTCAGCTGTACTTTGATAATCTTTTCCGTTGCCCAAGCATTCAAGCACAATTTGTACTCGTTCATTCCAAGTAGTTTTTCTCCCTTTAGTCATAGAGTCCGTTCTTCCCTTCAACGTATCCTTTAATTCTCTATGACTATTATACTTCTTAATCCACCGGCGAAGGACAGAAGTACTGGAGAGTTCATACTTCCTGGCAATATCCCGCATGGAGGATTTCCCGCTAAGATAGTCCTTTACGGCAGCAAGCTTCAGCTCCTTGGAATAATTCTTCCAGGTTGAGGACTCTTTTAATCCTTCCACCCCGTACTTTTCATATTTATAGATCCAATCATAAATAGAAACGTTATCTACCTTATACATAAGTTCTAGTTCGGAAAGGGTATGACTCCCGTCTTCCAAAGCTTTTATTATTTTTATTTTATCCTCTAAGGAATGTGCTCTTTTTGACATAAAAAATACTCCCCTTTAGGTAAACAGATTTTTTATATTTAATCTGTCTACCTAAAGGGGAGCATATCATTTTATTCTCCGAGCTTTTGGTATAACTTAGTTTAATATAATGATCCGTTAGTTGATTAACATTGTTCTACATATGACCGCCATGACCTATACCAATTCCAAAGTATTTTTCATCAAAAATCACAAAGAGATAGTGTATGTGTCCTGGCTATTATTTTTGTACCGTTGTAAAAAAATAGATACAATCTAATTTTTATAGTGTTGCTCAACAAAGAAGATGAATGGACTTTTATGTATCTGGTGTAGACTGTTGTCATTACTGTGGTGCCTATAAGTAGTTCCAATTAGTACCCATCATGGAACGATGCCAATTATGTACACTCCTTACTCATTCTCCATAAAATTCTGCTTCTCCAGGTAATTCAGCACTGTCTGAGAGAATTCCATATGGGATTCTTTCGTATACTTGGCGATTGTATAGATTTGCGCCAGGTTTTTTAATCCCAATCGCTCGGTCATTTCCTTTAGCCTCGGGTTGGCCATATAGCGGTCCCACCCCTTTTCGTTTCGGTCTCTATAGATTTCGAGGATATCTTCATCTGAGTAATCACGGTACTGGTCGTAGTGAACCAGTCCATGACTTGGCAGCCGATCACGTGGTGACGGGTTTTCGGCTGGATATCCTAATGAATATCCCACAACTGGCACGACGTTGGGCGGCAGATTCAGCAGGTCGCCGATTTGATCACAGTTTGCTAGCGTTGAGCCCATGTAACAGATGCCAAGCCCTGCATTTTCCGCTGCCAAAGCACAGTTTTGCGCTGCCAGCGTTGCATCAATCGCACCTATCATAAAGCTCATGAAGTTATCAAAATGGACAGGAGCATCATTGAGCTCAAGCCATTTTCGCATCCGATTGAAATCGGCACAAAATGTTACAAGCACAGGTGCATCGACAACCATCGACTGTTCCATATGTGCGGTGTATAATTTTTTCCTAAGTTCTGTGTCTCTTGTGACAATGATTGAATATGTCTGCATATTGCCGCTTGATGAGGCGCGAATGCCCGCATCCAGTATTTGATCCAGCAGCTCCTGGCTAACTTCCCTGTCCTCATATTCACGGATTGATCTATGTCCGTGAATAATATCATTGAATTCCAACTCCATCACTCCTTATAAAAAAACTATATCATTTGATGAGAATATTCTGAAATAATTTTATACAACTTAGGAAAGGTTTTTAATCGTGATAAAGGAAAACTAGAAGATATTCTACATTTCGTTGACATGAAACCATTTGGTTTTGTATACTGAAAAAGCGAAACTAAAAGGTGTTATTTTTAAATGAAAGCAGGGATTTTATATGGAAAACAGATTGCAGGATATTAAACAAACCGTTGTCTTTAATGCACCGATTCAAAAAGTCTGGAATCATGTGTCAACTGCAGAGGGCATCTCGGAATGGTTTATGCCCAATGATTTTAAGCCAGAAGTGGGATATGAATTTACCATACAGTCACCGTTTGGGCCGTCACCATGTAAGGTTACCGAATATGAACCACCCCATCGCCTTTCGTTTGATTGGGATACCGACGGATGGTTTTTAACCTTTGAATTAAAGGAACTCGGCGATCAGACCGAATTCACCTTAATCCACGGTGGTTGGAAGCAGGCAGATGAAATCATTGGTAAGGCTGGCGAAAAATCCTCCGTTATTCGCGACAGAATGTCTCACGGTTGGACTGGCATTGTAGAAAATCTACGCGGTATTGTGGAGAAGTAAGGTGTCATCCTCTGCTCAAAAGCATGATGTTTTTCAGGCCATAGCCGATCCAACACGTAGAGAGGTTCTACGATTGCTGGCGGAAAAGGAACGTCCCATTTCCGAAATCACCTCCCACTTTCCAATAAGCAGAACTGCGATTGCTAAACACCTGCAGGTTCTTTCAGAGGCAGAGTTAGTCAGCGGACGGAAAGTCGGCCGGGAGAAGATTTACCAGCTTCGCCCGGAGCCTTTGACGGAACTGAAGCAATGGCTGTCCTTTTACGAGAAGTTTTGGGGAAATAGGCTTTCTGTTCTTAAGCATATTGTGGAAAATGGTGAACAAGGGATAAAGGCGGTTGATAAAGCAGATTCGACCGGCAATGACTAGTTGTCGGTTTTTTCTATTTTAAGCTTACAGGTGCCCGCTACTAGCTAGAGTAAGCGGATTTTATTTAACAACTTTAGTCTGAAGCCATATGTATTGCCAAAGAATGCCCCTGCCCAGGGGTTTTTTATTTTTTCAGTAAAAGCATTATCTGGACTTTAATACATCTTTACCTAGTCCTCATTTACTTGCGCCCTTCCCAATTTTTCAGTTTCACATACTCTGTTATTAAGTGCATTGAAGGAGGGATAGATATGTCTGGTGATGGAGTAGGTTATGGTGGAGGCTTTGCTTTAGTCGTTGTCCTGTTTATCTTATTGATCATTATAGGATCTTCATATGTTGGCGGCAGGTATTAAGAGTAAATAATTTTCTTTGAATGGAGGTTTTTCTATGGGCTTTTCCGGCGGATATGGCGGCTACGGCGGTGGTTATGGCGGCGGTTTCGCTTTAATCGTTGTCTTGTTCATTCTTTTAATCATTATCGGCGCAGTTTGCTTTAATGGTTATTAATCGGAAATATTAAAATGAACATTATAATAACGGGTTCTATTTTGGACAGTTCGAGGCTAAAAACGTGATAATATTTCAATTTTAATCTATACAAATAGGCAGTACCGGAAACAGCTCGGAGATTTTTAAACTCCGAGCTTTCAGTTTAAAGGGATATTATACATAAGAAGCCGTTAGTTGATTAACAGAAGTCTCGTGAACCTCACCCACCAAATGCCCCGCATTGCATTAATAAAAAGACTTAATAGAATCAATGAATGAATTTTTATTTTATTCACCATTTCCCATATCCCCTTCTCTACTATTCTGCCATATTAAATTTAATTCTTTAGCAACTATCTTTAAGAAAAGTAAATAAGAAAAGACAGCCCTCTTTTATAGGAGCTGTCGCTAACTATTATTTAACCGCCAGTGCGCGTTTTCCCATTGCATTGTAAATCTTGATAAACTTAGATTTTTCCATTTTTATATTCTTTTTTACAGCTTCACTGTCGTTAAAGTATACATACTTTCCATCTACACCTGTAACAACGATGCAGTGGAGCGGAGTTGGGGCTGATATTGTTTTTCCGGCAGGAGTCTTCCAGGTGCGCTTATTCGGCATTTCATGGTTAATTGTAAACCAGACAAGTACCGGTGCCCCGTTTTTGACGTGGGCTTCAACCTGAGAAAAATCCTTGCCGTGAAGGTTCACTCCTCCCGGACGGTACTGATCGAGGAGTTTCTTCAGTGGACCTGGGTTAATCGTATGCCCGTTGCCATATGGAGTGCCGACATATCCTACATCCGGATCCCCCCATGTCTTGATCGAGCCGTTTGAGTTCCTTGTAAGAGGCGTCTTATCATACGGCATTTTATCTGCCAAGGTTGTTTTGCTTACGTTTACACCATGATAATTGAGCGCCATCGCCAGGGCTGTTACCTCACAGCCAGCCGGCAGCACAGGGCGCTGGGCGATCAGTGGAACATTGAGAATAGTGGCTGTTCCGGCTGCAACGTACTGGCCGGCAACATAGGCGGTCCTTCCGTTATATGTAATTCGGTACCAGCCGTTGCTCTCCTTCTTGACCACGTTCACTGTCGCTCCATTCTTTAGCAGGCCGATTCTCGCGTATTTTGTGCTCGGACCGGTCCTTACGTTTAAAGCTGTAGCTATGACCCTATATGTACTTTTTACTCCGTTAACTGAAACATACTGTCCTGAAACATAGGCAGTTTTGCCATTGTAGTTAATTTTGTACCATCCATTACTTTCCTTCTTGACTACATTCACTGCCGCGCCATTCTTTAGAAGGCCGATTCTCGCATATTTTGTGCTCGGCCCAGTCCTAACGTTTAAAGCTGTAGCTGTGACCCGATATGTACTTTTCACTGAGGTGCCGTTGACTGCTACATACTGCCCTGCAACATAGCCAGTTTTGCCATTGTAATTAATTTTGTACCAGCCGTTGCTTACTTTCTCAATGACGTTAATGCTGCTGCCCCTCGGCAATCCGCCAATCCTGGCATATTGGGTACCAGGGCCTGACCTGACGTTTAAGCTTGACGCATTAACTGTATAGGCTGGAGCCGCTGCTTCTGCAACAGGTGGACTGCTAAATGGAACACCTGTTGAAGCGAAAGAACTGGCAAAGATAGCCGACGCAATAACCCCTTTAGATACAATCCCCAAAACCGGTCTCTTTTTCATCTCATTCCTTCTCTTATTAGCCATATTCCTCTCCCTCCCGGCAAGATTTTTGTAAGTATTTATCGAATCTTGCAACTACTATCAAAATAGGAAACTAGCTCGCTAAAGTCTAACCAAATCCATTGAAATAGTGAGAAATGAATAATAAGACATGGATTTCCCATAAGAATCGGGACTTTCGTGTTGGACTCACACTAGCTGTTTCGGAGTGCAAAATGGTGCAATTTGGAAATATAAAAACCTCCATTTGATCGCAAAAAAAGCCCGCCTGTTGAACAGCAATAAAAATGAGTGGTTACCATCTTCATTCGGTTTATGAAGGCGGGAACAACCTGTAAAGAGTGCGCGTACCGTCCTTCATTTGGCTAATGAAGGTGGGAACAGTCGCTAAAAAGAGTACTTACCGTCCTTCATCCGGTCAATGAAGACGGGAACAACCTGTAAAAAGTACGCGTACCGTCCTTCATTTGGCTTATGAAGGTGGGAACAGTCGCTAAAAAGAGTACTTACCGTCCTTCATCCGGTCAATGAAGACGGGAACAACCTGTAAAAAGTACGCGTACCGTCCTTCATTTGGCTTATGAAGGTGGGAACAGTCGCTAAAAAGAGTACTTACCGTCCTTCATCCGGTCAATGAAGACGGGAACAACCTGTAAAAAGTACGCGTACCGTCCTTCATTTGGCTTATGAAGGTGGGAACAGTCGCTAAAAAGAGTACTTACCGTCCTTCATCCGGTCAATGAAGACGGGAACAACCTGTAAAAAGTACGCGTACCGTCCTTCATTTGGCTTATGAAGGTGGTCGAATCAGGAAAAGAGGTGAATCCATATTTCCGGTTATGAGGTACAACAAAGCCACAGCTCGGCCCCCTGTATCCTGCATCCCCCTCAAGAAGTGGGCCGCCCCGTTCAGAAGAATTGTATTTCCTGGAGAATAGAAAAATCTATTTACATGTCGACTTAAAGTCAAAAAGGCTGCCTGAAGTAAACTTCAGGCAGCCGGAATAGAATAATTGTGTGTAAAATCTGTTCGGAACTCACAGATTTCAAACGGGAACTACCCATAGTTGGCTAGTTAACGTTTATTTCCTCGATTCCTTTTAAAAATGACTTGATGATGAAGGTTAGGCTTAGGTCTGTTTCCAGGGCCAATCCGAATCCGCCCTTTTGTTCGAGTGAAGAAAAACCGTGAAGGATGCTTCGGAGTCCCCTGACAGCATGGATTGCACTTTCTCCCTCCAAGCCATATGCTTTAAGAACTCGTTTAGTAAGGTCAACTATCTTATTCCCAACCTCATGAAATTCTTCGTTAATTACGGTTCGCGTAGAAATCGTGGCCTCATATAAACCTGGATGCCTGCGGACAAAATCAACATACGCTTTTGCCAATTTCATTACGGCTTCTTCCCCGGCAAGGCCGACAGCTTCCTTTACAAGGGAGTTATATAGCTGTTGGATTCCGTACACTGCTAAATTTTCATGCAGCCCTGATAACCCTTCAAAATGATTGTATAAAGATGGCGGGCGGATATTCAGTTCTTTGGAAAGGTTAGCAAGGGTAACCTCATTCAGCCCCGATTTATCTGCTATTTTTGCGGCTGTTTCTAAAATGGTTTTTAGCTCCAGCGCTTGTTTCGGTCTGGGTGACATACACTCTCTCCTACATACTATTTTCGAATCTCCGAATAACTTCTTCCATTGGCTCCACAGGATTTTTTATCATTTCGCCATGGCCAGTAGCTAGTAGTGACGGTTTTAGTATGGCTAATTTTCTTGCGCTTTTTAAAGCCGTTGCCTTGCTCCAGGTTCCGATTGCCGGAAAAGGAAAGAGCAATCTTTTGTCGCCAGCTACCGCCAGTCCGGCCCTTGTTTGGAATGCATCGCCAGCAATTAGTGCATTGCTGCGGGTGTCTAAAAAAGACATTGAGCCCGGTGTGTGTCCCGGTGACTCTACGGCGAGCAGCGAGCCCACCCTGTCCCCTTCTTTCAATTGTACATCAGCTCTCGTTCTAAGCTTTTTGGGAATACCGCCTTTGATTGGGGTTTGCTCTTCATGCACTTCAAGTGACCGGTCCCCTTCCATAATCCTTGAGTCTCGCTCGGATACATAAACCAATGCATCGGGAAACGCAGCTTTAATACTATCCAGTGCTCCTACATGATCCTCATGAGCATGAGTAAGAACGATACTCGTAATCGGCTTACCAATTGAATTTACAGCTTGTATAATTCCCTTTGCGGAAAATGGCATTGCGGCATCAATCAGTGTCAGCCCTGTCTTTTCTTCTACAAGATAGCAATTGACCGGAAAAACTCTTGGCATTGTCGTTAATTGATACAAATTGCCCTCATGAATTATTCTCACTTCCGCACCCCCATAAACTAATATGATTAGTTTTATTTTAACTAATGTTATTAGTTTTATCAACCAGAAATAATAAAAATTCAGCCCATTTAACATGGTAACCGAGTGGCACTAAGCGTATTTTAGTTTCATCATCACTTCATGGAACTTAATAATCTTTTAGTCAGCTCTATTGGATTATTCCGCCTTTCCCAGACTCTTAATGTATTAGCCTTAGGGTAGCGGCGGGCGAAGGAAAATGTCTAAATGCTCATAACAGCGTTGAAATGGCTCATATAAGGCACATATAAGGCTCATATGCACAGTAAATCAGCTTATTAATTTTAAGTTGGATCGTCTCCACTTCAGAACATTTCCAAAAAATGTCTAAATGCTCATAACAGTGTTGAAATGGCTCATATAAGGCTCATATCCACAGTAAATTGGCTCATAAAGTTTAAGTTGGAAGGTTTCTGTTTCGGAATCCTTTCAGTGGATGGTGATGTGTACTTGGAGCGTTAATGCCGGCGAAGGCCGGCTTTTTCCAGAAAGAATTGTTAGGTGTAAATCCCCAATTTTGTTAGTTTTCATTTTTATGATTAAGATTGAATTCCACATTAATTATGAACAACAACTTTTTTACATAAAGTCAGACATTGAGGACATAATTAACATTATCAATTTTATGACTAAAGGGTTGTTGAGCTGCTGTGGATAATATTAATGAGGTTTTGGGTCATTTACGGAATAACTACCTTCTAATTAGTATTGCAGCCGGTTTATTTTTTCTGGCCAAAGCAATAACGGGCTACATCACGTATCTGCATTTTGAAAGAAGATTTAAAAGGATTGAAAAGAAACTTGATAAGATACTTCAAAAATAAGGGATGGAGTTTCGTGCACCTACTATCCATCCGTAGCCAGAAGAAAGTCCCTTTTATTAAACAATCTCCTCATCCTTTGTTTTTGAGACCGCCTGGATCCGGTCTTTTACATCCAGTTTATGATCTTTTATATTCTTCATTGGCTTCCTCCTACCGGAAGAGTGCAAAGTACCACGACCCCTTCCTTATTATAATTCTGGATTACCAGCGAAGAGGCTTATCCGTTTCTGGAGGGAGTCGAACCGAAACCCTACAAATCAATTAAGGAGGTCATTTAACTTCCCCTTTAAGATGGGGAAGTTTTTTTATAATGCTGCCATTAGATGGAAATCTCTGTTTTTACTCGTACACTAAAAAAATTCAATGGAGGCGGATATAGTAATCACTTCAAAAACATCTTTTAGTTTTAATTTTCTTTTTACATTAACATTATACAAACTGGTTGAATATCCTAGGATTGAATGAGAGGAGGAATATATTACATGCAAATGAATCCTTACCAAGCCCAAGGTGGATACCAGCAAGACCAAATGATGCAGTTATGCAGAAATTATATGAACTATCATGTTGTGGGACAGATGGCTGACGGTTCACAAGTTGAGGGTATCCTCGATGACATGGATCAGGAAGGCGTGACCATGCTAGTTCCCGAAGATGTTGATGCAGGACAACAAGCTAGACAATTTGGAGGGTTTTACAACAATTACGGTGATGACTATGACGGCGGCCGCAGGAGAAGATATCGCCGATACCGGAGACGCCGTTTCCCATACCCATATATTACAGTATTGTACCCTTACCCATATTTCTACCCTCCATACCAACCTTATCCTTATGGGTATGGCTACGGATATTAGAGAGTTTGGCTCCTTGCCATGAAAACATTAAACAGTATTTCTGATTAAAAAAAACAATGCTGTCTACTTCAAGGCAGCATTGTTTTTTTTTTACATACATTCGACCAATAATGATACTCGTCTCGTATGAAACGCGAATGTAAAAACATCGAAGGGTTTCCCCTTCGATTTTTTACAATTGCTGCTGTTGCTTGCCAAGTTTTAAGTTTTTATCGGTGCTGCTTTGGAAAAACTTTTGATACACATAAATAGCGACCATCAGCACAAATCCGATAATGGATGTTGTTAACTCCGGTATAACGAGCATGATACCCGCCGCGACAAGGACCATCCGCAGGAGAATGTTTAATGGTTTGACCCAATAGCCGATCATTCCCGCTCCGACTCCTATCATCCCAATCGTTGAGCTTATCATAATTCCAATTGCTCCCGTCCACTCGGTGTCGATGAGCAGCATTTGCGGCTGGAATACGAAGATATACGGGATGATAAAGGCGGCAATAGCCAGACGGGTTGATTCGAATCCAGTCTTTAGCGGGTCACTCTTGCCAATTCCCGAGGCGGCAAAAGCAGCCAATGCGACTGGCGGTGTAATGTCAGCCAATATGCCGAAATAAAATACAAACATGTGCGCAGCCAATAGCGGGAATCCAAGCTCGACCAGCACAGGTGCGGCTATCATTGACGTAATAACATAGTTCGCCGTCGTCGGGACGCCCATTCCAAGAATCAGGCTCGCCACCATCGTCATTACCAATGTGATGAACAAGTTTCCTCCAGCAAGGTCAATCAGTCCGTTGGCAAACTTCAAGCCGATTCCAGTTAAAACAATTACTCCGACAATCATTCCCGCAGCCGCACAGGCAATCGCTACGCCAAGCGCGGCCCGAGCACCCGTTTCAAGAGCTTCGAACAAGCCTTTAATCGTCAGCCTTTTTTCACCCGGCTGGATGAACCCGGTGACAACAGCAATGAACAGGGCATACAGCGCCGCACGCATTGGGCTCATTCCAGTACTCAAGAAATAGATAATGGCGACGATTGGTACAAGTAAATATAATCTTGAAAGAACATATTTGCCCGAAGGCAGTTCTTCCTTTGTCAAACCTCTCAGGCCAAGCCTTTTTGCTTCATAGTGAGTCATAATCCAAATACCGACAAAGTAAAGGATTGCGGGTATCGCAGCTGCCTTTACGATTGTCCAATAAGGTATTCCCGTAAATTCCGCCATTAGGAAGGCGGCCGCTCCCATTACCGGGGGCATGATTTGTCCTCCGGTAGATGAAGCCGCTTCAACGCCTCCCGCAAACTCCTTACGGTAGCCAAGCTTCTTCATCAGCGGGATTGTAAAGGCACCCGATGTAACGACATTCGCAACCGAACTTCCACTTATTGTTCCTTGAAGCGCACTGGAAAAAATCGTTACTTTTGCCGGTCCTCCGCTCGCCCTTCCGGCAACGACAAGTGCAAGATCATTAAAATAATCCCCTACACCTGTTTTATCAAGAATCGCCCCAAAGAGTACGAACAAGAAGATGAACGTAGCCGATACTGCCAGCGGTGTTCCTAAGATTCCCTCAGTTGTGAAGTACATATGGGAAAACATCCGTTCAAAGGAAAGTCCGCCATGCCTTAAAAACGATGGGAAGTATTGCCCGAACAATGCGTACACAAGGAATACTGATACAATGATCGTAATCGGCAAGCCGACAACTCTCCGGCATCCTTCAAGAACCAGGACAATGGCCAGTGCTCCTACGGTAAGATCAAGTGGGCTATGCATTCCAATCCTACTAACGATATCATCAAAGAACAGGAGCCAATACAGGCCGACAAATGCCCCTATTGCCGCCAAGACTATATCATAAATCGGAATTTTCGCTTCACCGATTTTCTTTTTCGTATAAGGAAATAAAAGAAATATTAAACACAGAACAAACGCAAGATGGATCGACCGCTGGAGCTGTGAGCCAAGCCCGCCAATATATGCAGTGTAAATATGGAAAATGGAAAACGAAATTGCCAGCAGCACGACAAGTTTGTGCGCTAGTCCTTTTAACCTTCTCGTCCCTGCTTCCGGATCGTATTCCGCCAGCAGGTCCTGGAGGTCTTTTTCTGTGAGAGTATTTTGATCCTGTAACCCTTTATTCAAATTGCAACAACCTCCTAAAAAATGACTGTACTCGGCTTTCGTCTGTAACAGAGAAGCGCACTGATGTACCAGGTTCACTCAGAGATTTCAAGGGAATTTCTTCTTCCTCGATAATCAACGTATGATTCGCAATGACCTGTCCGATAAACAAATCCATGAACGGAATTTCGCGATTGATATTCTCAATGGTGACCTTTCCGTCTTCCGTCTTCATTTTCTGTCCTTCTTCAATATCAAAGGGCAAACCGGCCCCAAAAGATTCATAGATTGTAGAATCAATCACCAGATTACCATCGCCAATCCGGAGGACTTCGTCAACTTCGGTTCTTTCCACTGAGTGGGTAAACCTGATCGTAAACAAATCGCCCTGCTCGACAGGCTTGCTCCACAAAATTTCATTTGTTTTATTTGATGTGATGGTCAACTCCGGGGTTTGGTTCGCTTGCAGCGACCAAAATAAGAGCGTTAAACCTGCGAGGATTGCAGCGTACTTCTTCATAAAATGATGCAAGGGAGCCTGAATAGCTCCCTTGCATGTGCCCCCTTACTGCTTGATGCCCTTCTCGTCAAAGTACTTCTTTGCACCCGGGTGCAGAGGAATGGTCAGTCCTTCAAGAGCTGCTTCAGCCTTGACTTCCTTTCCTTTTGCATGCTTTGCACTTAATTTATCAAGATTTTCATAGATTGCTTTTGTAAGGTCATAAACAAAGTCTTCGCTTAAATCGCTGCTGACTGTCAAAGCGGCGAGTACAGCAACGGTTTTTGCATCTTGGTCCTGGCCTTCGTATGATCCCGCCGGTACAACTTCATCGATGAAGAATGGATAGTCCGATTTCAGCTTGGAGATGATGTCATCGCCAAGGCTTACAACACGGACTTTCTTTGACACGGCAATATCGGACACCGAAGAGTTTGGAACTCCGGAAGTTACAAACATTGCATCAATCAAGCCATCTTTAAAGCTGTCGGCTGAATCAGCATATGATTTCAGTTCTTCATCAATATCGTCATAGTCGAGGCCAGCAGCTGCAAGAATCTGCTTGCTGTTTGCTTCGTTTCCGCTTCCTGGTGCCCCAACGGATACTTTCTTCCCTTTCAGGTCTTCAATTGTTTGAATATCGCTGTCCGCAGCAACAACGAGCTGGATGATTTCCGGGTAAAGAGTCGAGATTGCGCTGATTCCTTTCAGCTTGTCTTTAAAAACCTCTTTGCCATTCACCGCATAATCGGCAATATCATTTTGAGTGAATGATACCTGCACATCTCCTTTGGAAAGCAGCTGCATGTTTTCAACAGACGCTCCAGTTACCTGTGCGGTTGCAGTAATGTCCATTTCACCTTCCAAAATCTCAGCTATTCCGCCACCCAGCGGATAATAAACCCCGCCTGTTCCCCCTGTTGCAATTGTGATAGCTTTTGGATCGGAATCCCCTCCGGAAGAACCTGAAGAAGAGCATCCGGCAACAATTAGAAAAAATACTGACATTAACGCAACTAATCCTTTTTTCATCTTTTATCCCCCTTGTGATTTTTCTAAATATTCCATCATTAATAGTTTAACCACGGTAGTAGTTGGGTGTCAAACCAGATGTTAGGAGAAGGTAAGAAAAATATATTTTAACCAGTATTGGACCAATAAAAAGAGACCGAGAATTTTTCCCGGTCTCCTGAGATAGATACTATTTTCATCCTTTAAAATCTATTGGCAAATATGATGCTAATTCGTTAAATCACATTTAAAAAACTAAATCCATAGACAGAGCCCACTACAAAAACAATCGTCCAAACAGCTAAACTAAGAGTCATCCAGCCCACCACCCGAGTTTTAGAAGAACCCAATGTAAGAGCCAAGACGGCAGCTATATCAGTTCCAACAAGAATTGGGGCAAGCAAAGCTAAACCCGGAATGCCATACTTTTCCCAAATTTTCCTTGAACGAGTTTCTTTCTTTGTTGGTCCGGTAATACCCTTTTTCTCTCTCCTCTTTGCTCTCCAGCGGCTAAACTGCTTAAAAAACAAGCCAAGCAAAAATATTAAGATGAAATTGCCTACAAAGGCTGTTATACCCACCCCAATTGGCGACATTCCCCAAAGTATCCCTAGAGGAACGATTAGCGAAACATCCATCCAGGGAGCTAGAGCAAGTAAAAATAATACAAGATACTGCCAAATAACATTAACTTCTGCAACCCACTCCAACATATAATCATCCCCTATAAAACTAGTATTAATAATTATTAAGCTTACGAATTGTTAACCAATAAACTATGTATTGACCCAAACCTAAAATTCCAATGCTCAATAAAGGAACTACTATATAGCCTGAAAGGATAAAATTAATGACTGCAATCACTGGTAAAGCAAATGAATAATAAATATAAACATTTTTACAAGCCTTGTAAGTGATCCACTGATGTCCTTCATCCATTTCAAGAAACTCTGGGGGTATAATTCCTAATGCCTTTACGGGGGCATTCGGATTTCTTCGATTATGCAGCTGAATTAAGGCAGTCCATAGAAGGGTGAATGCGACTAATAATAAAAAGATGAACCGTACGATTGCATTTCCACTCTCAGAACTCACTACAGATAAAATTAGAAAAGCAATCAGGATAACAAATATAAACATTGGTACAAATGGTGACCGTACAATTCTTTGAATCATCAATTTCACTCCCCCTTTAGATAAAAAATCTCTTCAATTGGTAAGTTAAATGCTTTAGAAATCTTTAATGCTAATGTAACCGAAGGGGCGTAGTCCCCCTTTTCAATAAGGCCAATGGTTTGGCGGGTTGCACCAATAGCATCTGCTAAGTCCTGTTGAGTCCACTTAAAACGCGCCCTAAGTTCACGCACTCTGTTTTCAAGCATCCTAATGTTCCTTTCGTCTATATTTTAAATAAATTGTAAATCATGACTAACAAAATGTAAAACATAGTTTGCCTTTTGTTATAAAAAATTGCGAAAAACCACATAAAAAACTAGATATTCTTTTAGAATATCCATTGCAAAACATTCTTCTTTAATTAGCTGATCGGTTTGTCCGATAGCAATCAGCTTTTAGTTTTTTTGATAAAATAACTTTGTTGCCCTACTGCCATAAATTATTGATATAAAGCGAAGAGTATTTATGGGGTATAATTCGAAAAACAAAACGATTCCTTGTATAATAAAAACTTGTGAGTCTATATTCAACTTAAGAAGGAGGTTTGATTTATGGAATGGACATTAGCCGGATTATTTGTGGTATCCGTTTTACTACTCATTGTTTCTATTCTACGATCAACTCGCGCAGCAAAAGATGAAATCAACCGAATCGACCAGGTTCACATTTCTACTATGGAAGAAATCCATGCTCTTCAAAATTCAATTCGAAATATTGAGCTTGACCAGGAAGTATTTATTAAGGCAGCTGGAATCCGGCAGTCTTCAGAGGAATTGCTTCTGATGCGTGAAGTTCTAGACTTATATTATCGTAATTATTCAATTGAAAGTATTGCAGAAATGAAAAAGGTTACTCCTGGTACAATTCAAAACATTATCGCTCCTTATCAGAAAGTGCAGGATGAAGGGAGAAAAGTTGCCAATGAGAATTAACTTATTGAGCAGTTTTGCTGCCGGAATGTTTTTAACAACAGCTATTTGTGCAGTTGTTTACTTCACTGTTGACACACCTAAGGCTTCATCCAAGACTGAAAACGTTGAAAAAGTTGAATTGTCCGAAGGCGAGATGAAAGGTGAGCTCGAAACGAAAGGCTATGTTGTGCAAACCCAAGAGGAATACGACAAGACTATAAACGATGCCAAGGCTGCGGCCCAAAAACAAACAAAGCCTGCAGAAGCCCCGTCTAACGCCAAACCTGTAACCAAAGTAGTTATTAATGTTTCGGATGGCATGACCAGTATTAATGTAGGAAGAGCATTAGAACAAGCCGGTATAGTCAAGGATGCCTTTGCTTTTTCAAAGGACATTGAGAAAAAGGGTCTGATGAAAAAGCTGCGCCCTGGTGTATATATGGTAGACAGTTCTATGACATATGATCAGGTCATTTCTACTATTTTCCGATAGGTCAGTTGAAACATACATAATGCTGCGGCAATTCGCTGCAGTATTTTTTTATTTCCTCATAATTAATTTCTTCATAAACAGAACTCAAGTTGCTGGATTAACCCCTAGAATGTATCTTCGAGTCAAATAAGTTAACCCATGCTGTTTATCTTGTTCGAATAATCTTTTTCGATTAAACAACACTATAAGAAGAGGGTAAATCTTACATCTCCTTCTCCTATACGATTTCTTGATCAAACTTTTAAGGGATGGGTGACAGTGACTAAAGGAAAAAAGAACTTCATTCACATTTTTCTACTCTTGTTTGTTATCGCAGTTTTTATTTGGTCGATGATTAAGCCAATTGGAGGATACGGCTTAATGGCTGTAGAGGCAGGTCCTGCTGTAATCGGGGTGTTGATTGTCGTACTTACATACAAACGGTTTCGACTGACAACCCTGTCTTATATTATCATTGCAGCCCTGGCAATCTTGATGTTCATTGGCGGCCATTATACTTATTCGAGGGTTCCTCTATTTAATTGGATAAAGGATGTCTTTGATTTACACCGAAATCACTATGATCGCTTTGGTCATTTGTTAAAGGGATTGGGTGTAATAGTTATAAGGGAAATTTTATTAAGAAAAACTCCGTTAAGTAGAGGACCTTGGTTGATTGCCATCATAATAAGTATTTCCCTGGCAATTGGTGCCCTTTATGAAATTATTGAATGGTTATTTTTCCTTATAACGCATGGTGGAAAAGAATCAAAAAATTTTTTAGGTACACAAGGAAGTATGTGGGATGCACAATGGGATATGTCGTTAACCCTAATTGGTTCAGTTCTCGCACTACTTTTTTTGTCAAAACTTCATAACAGGGAACTACCCAGCAACAATAACGAGGAAAATTAATAATTAAATCTATACTTCATTTCTCAACATGTTTTCTCGATACTGAACCATCTGTAGATACCGACTTAATTACTTTTTCCGGCAGAGCACAAAGCAACCGTTTCAAAACAAACGAACAGGCTTCGGCTGCCATCCATGCATATAGAAAACTGAATATCGCGACGAGCAATAAAGGACCAAATTGAAAAGACGTGCCTACACCTGGCCCGAGTACGGGAAAGTGAAAGATAAAAAGAAGCGTGAATATTCCCATAAATAAGGTAGCACCTGCCAAGGAAACAACTAAAAATCTTATTTTTAACTTACGGAAGCAAAAGCCGATTGCCCATCCCAGTAAACCAGTTGTGAACGTAAAAATAAGCAGTTCACTAGGCTGGATAACTAATAGTAGCAGGATTGTTACCAAATAGGAAAGGAATCCCTGTCGGACAGAAACAACCGTTGCTAAAAATAAAGGTAAAGTTGCCATTGCGCTCACAAAAAAGCCGATGCCTGGCATATATCCCCCTGCAGATTGGAATATCGCTGCAATCAAGCTTAGCACTGCAGTAAGGATTAGTTTCATGGCAGGTGATAATTCCCATAAGCCCAATTTAGTTTCATACAAAGAATTGCGCCAATACCGTATGGCTTTACTTCTCCCCTTCTTCACACTCTCATCTCCAACTTTTACATTCTGGTTTATAACACTTTATGTTTATTCGTCTTTACAATCGGTTTATGACAGAGGCTATTGCTTTAACGCTGATTCGAAACTCATGTCTTTAATCCTGATTTGGCATGAATACTATAGCTCTATTCATATTCTTATAAAAAGAAGACAAATATGAAGGGGTTGGGAAACGTGAAGGTTCGTTTACGTCCGATTGTAAGTGGGATCAATTTGCCCACAGTAATAAAAACAGCAGTACTTCCGGGTGAGTCAGTCGAACGATTATTTATTGCGACCCAGGTTGGAGAAATTTTTTACATAGCAAACGGAAGCTTAAGACCTTTTTTGGATATTCGCACGCGAATTATTAAACTTGGTTTATCTGGTGGCTATGATGAACGGGGATTGCTTGGGTTAGCCTTCCACCCCTACTTTAATACCAACGGTCTTTTTTATCTTCATTATTCAGTAGCCGGTACACAAGGCCCTGGTGCTCTAGAATCTTATACGCCTAACCCGTGTGATCCAAGGACTTTAAACCTTAGGTGGGAAAATCGAGATACAAACTTTGATCATATTGATACAGTTGAAGAATGGGCATTACAACCGAGTGGCCAGCCTCAAAAGCGGCGGACATTATTATCCTTAAGAAGACCATTTTTTAATCATAATGGGGTAAACAGCTTAAACTTTTCACCTGAAACTGGAAGGCTTGTTTTTACAAATGGAGATGGCGGTTCTGGCTATGATCCCTTTAATTTAGCCCAGGATGATATCGAAATTGCAGGGAAAATAATTGAAATTGATGTTAGTAAAAATACATTTATCCCTAATCCTCCAGTTGTCACACGGTTTAATGAACTTCCCGCCGGGATTCAAGAGATACTCTCGGTCATTGCCAAAGGGGTTCGTAATATACCAGGCATATCTTTTCAAAGGTATTACAATCAAACCATTAAATATGTAGGAAATGTTGGACAGGATTTCGCGGAGTCGATTTTTTCTTTCGTCCAGTATAAACCAATACCGGTTACCCAGTTGGTTCAAGCTTTTATATCGAATACCACTCTAAATCAAGAAGGAGTTGTTAACTTAGGCTGGCGAGGATGGGAGGGTGCTTTCCCTACGCCGATTATAAGGAGCTGCCCTGCAAATCCGACAATTGATGAAAAAACAGTCGCTTTTTATAATGATGCAGTGAATACCTCAACGAAGCGTCTGCCGCCATTAACGACTTATTTTCATAAAGATTCCCGGCCTGGTAAATTTGCAGGAACCGCTCTTACAGGAGTCCAAGGCTATATGGGGAGAACAATCCCGGAATTAACCGGAAGTGTTATATTTACCGATTTTGTTAGAAAGCAAGAATCTCAAGCAGCTGCTAGAGGGGTTTTAGCTTATACGAGGATACGAACTGACGGTAAATTGAATGATTATAGTGTTATAGAAACCGATTATAATTTCGGGTCCCAATCAGCTTATTATGTTAGCTTGGGAACGAATCTCAATCAAACCACACTCTATTTAGGGATTTATGGCTCATCGAGAGTAACTGATTTTAACCAAGGTACTGTTTTTGAAATTATTCCGTGATAAAGCAGTAACAATAACCCCTTCCACTCAACGAGGATTAATCTCCTATTGGATTAATCCTCCTGCATCACCTTGCGAATGGCTGACAATAAATCAAATCCCTATATCCAACATTTTCGCTGTCACCGCTTCGACTCTGGAATCAATATCCGTGCCGTTAAATTTAGGAAGCTTCAACTCTTTTACAATTTTCCCGTCCTGCATAAACAGAATACGATCCGTCCGGGCTGCAACCTTCGCATCGTGAGTTACAAGCATAATCGCAGTACCATCCGCATTGATTTCGGAAAAAATGTCCATTATTTCATGAGCTGATTTTGAGTTGAGGGCACCGGTTGGCTCGTCGCCGAAGATAATTTTGGGACTGCTCATCAATGCTCTGCATATCCCTGCACGCTGAAGCTGCCCTCCAGAAACCTGGGTAATATCTCGGGTTTCAAGCTCTGCAATGCCTACCCTTTTTAGAAGCACTCTTGCCTTCTCCGAAACTTTTGCGGTGTTTTTTCTGTTTCCCCGCATTGAAGGAAGAATGATGTTGTCGATTATATTAAGATTTTTCAGCATAGTCGGCTGTTGAAAAATAAATCCCATTTTTGTTCTTCGTAAATCTGAAAGCTCATCCTCCCCGACTGCCGATAAATCCTTGTCGTCAAAAACTACCTTTCCACCATCAATAATGTCAATTCCACTTAAAGCAAACATTAACGTCGATTTCCCAGACCCCGAAGGCCCCATAACTGCAACAAACTCACCACTGTTTATTTCAACAGATACTCCCTCTAGAACATTTTGACGTTCATCACCCACTCCAAAAGCTTTTACTATTTGATCACCGATAATAATTTTCTCCATCTGGCTGCTCCTCCTACTCTTTTATATTTTCGGAAATTTTTATGTGTCCCGCGCTCGATGTGCCAATCATAGTTGCAATTAACACTGTTACTATCATCATCAACGGACTTAGCAGATATGACGTAAGAGGATTAACCGTGAAATTAAACGTCGACGCTCCAAAAGAAGAGATAAGCGCGCTCGCAAGGACTTCTCCGAGAGTGTTTGCGAGTAGTGTACCTAGAATGATTCCAATAATCAGGACGAAAATTGAACGAGAAACATACTGCGTCCTAATATCAGAGTTTGTAAAACCAAGCGCCTTCATTACGGCAATGGAATATCTGTCCTTAGCCACAAGCATTTTCATGAACAACAGTGTAACTAGTATCGTAATAATAAGCGCAACAGCAACTGCAGCGTATGAAGCTATTTCGACGGAACTAATTGTCGAGCCGAGTGTCTGAGAAACAAATTCATCGATGTCTGAAGTCTTAGCAAAATCAAATCGATCTGAGTACTCTCTAACCTTCTTATCAACTAGAGAACTATCTGAAAGTTGAACACATACGATGGTCCATATGACGCTGGCCGAGTTGTCGGTGAATACAGCCTTTGCGGTTTTGCCGCCATTTGTAACGTCGGAGTATAACCCGGTAACCGTAAGATCCTTCTCCTTCCCCTCAATCACTAGCCTAATCCCATCGTCTACCTTTTTGCTCAACTCATCAGCATTTATAACCGAAAGCGCAATTTCGTCATCATTTATAGGTGCTCTGCCCTCTGAATACTCTATTGGAAAGGCCGAATGGTCACCGAGTTCAACTTTTATATTTTCCTCTGATCCGTTATCTGTTCTTATTTTAAAAGTCTTTGTTGTCAGAACAGCATACTTGGAAACAGCACTGTCACTTTCTATCGCCCTTTCGATTTCAGCGGTTTTTTCAGATGTAGTGGTCTGAATGCGCAAGTCATAGTTTCCAATCCCCATATACTGAATAAAGCTTTTTGAGGAAATTGTGTTGTACAGGTTCTGAGGAACAATAATAATGAATGCCGAAATCACCAGAACCGCTAAGCTAGTGGCATAAAGCCTTTTTCTTGCGAGAACATCCTTAATTCCCAGAAAAACATTCGTGCTTAACAACCTGTTTGTCAGTAAGGAAAAACGCTTGGTGCTCGTCTTCTTCTCCTGGGAAATACCGAAGCGGATAGCTTCTGCAGCGGATATTTTTCGGAAGCGTTTCAGCACACCATTTACATAGGCAATAATTGCGAGGAAAACGAGAAGGATACCGATAATCCCAAAAGCGATAGCATATGAAGCATTTTCGCTTTCACCCATAAAAAGCCGTATATTTTCTAGAAGTACACCTTGAAACATAACCGAGAGAATGAATCCAAGAAGACTGCCTATCGCTGCAACACTTAAGTATTTCACAAGATAGATTTGCTTTATGTCGGAGATACGCATCCCTATTGCCTTCATTACACCAATTTCACGGTAGTCGTCCTCTATTTTCGCAAGGAGTGTAAAGCGGATGCACATAAAAGCAACAGCAACGACAAGTGCGCTAACGAGAAGGATAACCGCGATCATCATCCCGTCTGAAAGGGCGTTCATCGTTTTGAAAAGCGTATAGGTAACAGTAGGCCCATTTGCTTCAAGCCCAGCGGAAGCATAGGCCGTTTCAAATTCACCTATTTCCGAAAAATCCTTTAATCTAAACTCAATCAGATATTCAATAATTCCTTGGTCTTTTAATTCAGCAAAATCATTGTTGCTCACAAGAAATCGCTTTGACGCAGAGAGCGAGGAATTCATGGTCGAATCACGCAGAAATCCCGCAATGGTAAACTCCTTCCCACTGATTATAGCCTTTTCACCGACCTTAACTGTGTTGTCCTTCATATAGGCTACTGGCACATAAAGCTCGCCATCACTTACATTTCTGATGATGTTGCCGTTAAGGTCAAGAAGATAATCGAATTTTTCATTCTGTAAGCTCAAACCGTTATCCTGCACACTATTCGCAAGTGAATTTTCGCCTAATAGAATCTGCGCGCCGTCTATGCCAAGAAACTCAACTACCTGATGTTCTTCAACATTGTCATTTTGCTCTGCAAACGATTTAAGACGGACGGTATCAATTTCACCTGAATGCATTTGCATGAAATGCGGAGTTTCAGATTTTGTCATTAGCGTATCCAGCGCACCAGTAAGATTGACGACAAGTATCGCTGCGAGCGATACCAGCATAGAAGCTGCAGCTACAAATATCATGGTAGTGAATGTTATTGCTTTGCTCTTTAAAATATCATTGCGGATTATTCTGAAATACATAAGTCACCTCTTAACCGATTTCAGTTTAACTCACATCCTGCGAAGGAAATGAGCTTATCGTGTACCTTTGCTACTGTACGTACCGTTTTGTCAGCAGTACGCCGCCGTCAATAATTAGTGGTGTGAAAACATAAACCGCAATGGCAACTAAAAGTGCATAAGCGACAACATATCCAAGCTGTGAACTAACCCACTATTTAAGCATCATGCTCATTTCTGAACAAATGGCGAAAGCATGCTTCCTCTTGGTGAAATACATCAGACCACAGCAAAAGAAATCCCCATTATTTTTTCAGGGCTTTCGTTCATGCGTTCCTCTGCTTCACTTCTCATTGGTCCCCCTTGATAAACCAACTATCTGTCGATGAAATAGTAACACACTATTATTAATTTTGATTAGAATATTTTGTGAATTTTGTAAAGATTTCAAAATCAATTTCTATATTCGGAAAAGAATAACAAAAAAGATGCGTTAATCCTTCTTGGATCTACGCATCTTTACCGTTTAAATACAACATTAAATTAAGAGGAGCTATCATCGCAGCCTTTTTAGTATTACGTCTTATTTAACTACTACTTGACCAACCATTCCCATTTGCAAATGGTACCGACATACTAGTTGATATGTACCTGGCATCTTCGGGGTCACGGTAATCGTTTTTTCATTTCCTGGCTGAACTTCGGCGTCAATTCCGAGCTTTTCCACTGTAAATGTGTGCTCTTTCTTACCAGTGTTTTTCAATTTAATCGTTGTCGTTTTTCCATTCGGAATCGTAATAACCTTTGGATTAAAATAATCATCATTCAACTCAACCTCAATCGCATTCACTTGCTCAATAGGCTGTGTGACAACGCCGGACTCCGCCATTGCACCTGCATTGATTGGGCCTGTAGTTGTCACAGCTGCTATCATAGCAAGTAAAACGACCAATTCAGTTAACCTTTTTATCAAAGACATACGCACTCCCTCCTTTCCTAAGAGTATTTTTTTCTAACTTATAGGAAATTATTAATAGTTTTTGATGTGCGGCGGCAGGAGTTTTGGTTTGGACCGATAAAAATTTTTCTGGACCGATAAATATCTAATTGGACCGATAATTTTTTTATTAGACCGATAAACCAGAAAATCGTTCTATTAAAAGAACAACCGGAACCCTAATCGTGTTATTTTGGTATGGTCACACCTGTTTCCAGCGATGAAAACTTTCAAAGGATCTGCCATTACACATAAAAAAGGCTATCAATCCATGTACTGGACGATAGCCTTTTCAGGTTCGTATTATCAGCGCTCACACGCATAGTTGTCTTTGTCGCGGTCCATTTTTGCCTGGTAGGCTGAATGGCTGGACGGAACTCCATTTGGATAGACTTTACGAAGTTCTGTGCAGTTTGCGAAATTTTCCTGTCCACCTGTTGATGGTGCTGGCTGCTTGGCAGGTGCAGGTTGTTTAGCAGGTGCCGGCTGCTTGGATGCCGCTGGTTTACTCGAAGTCGATTTAGTCGAATCAAGATCGCCTTTTGTCGTACCTTCCGCACCATATGCCCATAGGCCTTTCCCAGACTGGCGTGCTTCACGTGCAAACTTCACGAAATAATCACTGTATTTTACATCTGGTGGATACGTTGATGGCTCAGCATATCCGTTCAATACTAAATCAGCATTGAACATTTTTGAGCGAATTTCTTTTTCACTCATGTCATTGGAAGGAACCGAAAGCCAAATTAACCGTAGTGAGCGTCCATAACGGTCTGTGTCGCTTACATCTTTTTGAATGTAGACAGTTTTGCCGTTAAGCTTTGACTTCGTATAGTTGCTTGCTTCTCTTCCGTATGTTTCATGCCTGTTTGTTGATTCTGGTGTGTTGACACCAACAAGACGAATTTTTCTTCCGTCGGTAAGTTCGACTGTATCTCCGTCGACTACGCGGCCGATGGTTACTTTTTCAAGGGCCATAGCGGCAATAGCTGCTTCGCTTGCCTTTTTCTCTGCTTTCGCTTTGGCCTCCGCCTTGGCTTTCGCTTCAGCCTCAGCTTTTGCTTTTGCTTCCGCCGCGGCTTTTGCTTTGGCCTCCGCTTCCTGTTTCTCTTTAGCTTCCGCCTCTGCTTGTGCCTTTGCTTCTTCTTCCGCTTTCGCTTTTTCCTCGGCTTCTTTCTTCGCCTCGGCTGCAGCAAGCTTTTCTTCTTCTCTATCTGCTTTCTTTTCTTCTACTTTCGGTTTTGCGGATGCTTCCTCAGAAACTGGTTCCGCAAAGCTTCCTATCATAATGAACGTGGTAATTACGCCAGCTGTTATTAAAAGCCATGGCCGTTTAAAAAAGATCTTGCCTTTTCCCTTCTGGATGCTGGCCCATGCACCAATCGCATAAATAAGTACTCCGATGAAAGCCATCGGAACCGCAATGGCCATTAGCAACAAGAACAGCAGGACCACTATCATGATGATGGTCTTAAACGTTTTCAATTCTTTCTCCCCCTTAAAGTTTCACATTTACAATTATAACAATTATTACAAACATGTTAAAAGGAAAAATCCTCCTGCTATAGCTGCTATGGCATAGAACATAACTCTTGGCCATATTTTGAGTGTAAAAAAATAAAACGATCAGAGACCTATAATCTCTGATCGTTAACTTATTTAAGTACATGCTTACTTAAACTAAAAACAAAGTATTTAACCTATGGAGTATTGGCTGCTCGTTTTCCTTTTGTGACATACAGTATTCCTGGCAATAAAATAACTGATACAACGATTAATATGATAGTCATCCAATTTTGGTTAGTATCGTTGACTCCAGTTGCAAACATCACGCCGAATAAGCTGGAAGCGAGGATATTACCCAGAAATCTCGAGGTCATGAACAGACCTGACACCGTTCCAGTTTCCGCTACCGAAACAAATGAGTAGAGTAACGTTTGCAAACCTATATTTAAAATGCCATTACTCACTCCAATCGTCGACAACACGAAAAATATCCAGTAAAGCGGGGAGCCTTGATTGACTGTCAATAAGAGGATAACCCCCGCTATACCGATAATACCCCCAGTAAGCAGGGGAATTCTCCATCCTGCCTTTTCAATAAAACGTGTTGCTATAGGTGTGATGATAATCCCAAATATAGAAATAGAGAGCATCATGATGCCAGTTTGTTTGGAATCGAGCAATAATACTGACTGCAAATAGATCGGCATAGATAGCAGCATGGCAAAAAATATCAAGGTAGATAAAATATACTGAACATACACAAATGTAACGTTGAGATTTTTCTTTAAGAAAACTACATCGATAAAAGGCTCAGCTTTCTTTTTTTCAAAGAAGTAAAATAATAAAGTTAACGCTATTGAACCAATCAATACCCATAGGTTTAAACCACTGTCCAATGTTTGGAAGAAGTACATCCAAATAGTGATTAGAAAACTGAATAATAAAATCCCAATGCCATCCAATCTGAAGTTTCCAGCTGTTCTCTTTTCATCCTTTGGTATAAAAATGACAGCTAGAATGGCTGAAATAATGATAATAGGAAAGTTTATATAAAAAATTACATGCCAGCCGCCCTGCTGAATTAGCAGGCCGCTGATTGTCGGTCCAAAGGCTGCCGTGGTGGTTGCAAAAACCGAAAGTGTAGCGATTACTCTATTTTGATTTTTTTCAATATAAGACCGCACAATTCCAATTCCAGCAGGATACAGAGCCGATGTACCGATTGCTTGTATCGCTCTCATTGCCAACAGAAACGGCATATTCGGTGATAAAGGAGCTGTAAATGAAGAAATACCTACGAATAAAAGTCCAAGCAGGAAGATTTTTTTCCTTCCAAAAACGTCACTTATTTTACCTATAAGAGGCAAGAAAATAGCACTTATAATAAAGTAGGAAGCAATTAACCATGTAATATCTTTTGATGAGAGCATAAATTCATTTTTAATCTCTGGCAACGCAACTGTTATCATCGTCGTATTTAATGGGTTTAAGATTACACCTAAAGCGATAGCGACGATTAAAAAATTGCGATTTTTAGCGAGAGAAAGATTCTTTGTTACTGACATGAAACACACATTCTCCTCTAGTTGAGATAAAAGTATCATCAAAATCTTTTATCAATTAGTTTTTCAAAGTAATGCCAACTTTTTTCTAAATAATTCCGCCTGATCAATAAACCTCATTTGCTGGTGCCGAGATAGAAGGAATTCAGGATTGTCTTCGATGAGTTCCTTATATAATAATCCGAGTGAATAGATTCTCTGTTTAAATTGGTCCTCTTTCGCTCCCCATTGCTTTCTATAAAAGCTCGAAATAAACTTACTTTCTGGCAAAGACAAAGGTTTATCATTGTTTACTGCATCTATATATAGATCAATAACCTCTAGGGCAACATCTTGAAAACTGTGGTCTTTCTTAATCTTTTTAGTACTGGAAAAGTATTCAAAGTCATACATAAGGGCCAACACGAATATTACATGAACCATAATAAAAGAAATAATAAAAAATAAAATCTTTTTTGCGAAAGCTGGTAAAAAATCAGGAAAAACGACATTACTAATTTCCCCGATATTAAGTATAAAAAACAGAGGAATCATTAGAAGAATGAGTATAGGGTTCTTCTCTTTTGCCGTAAAAATAAGGATCAATGTTATTCCAAAAATTAACGCTGTTTTAGAGTAATGATTATTAATTAATATTATCATTGCCGCAATACTTAACCCAGCTAGCAGATTTCCTGGCCAACTCGTTTTTTTCCGAGCACTGTGTTTTACACTTCTTTTCAATAACGGTTGTTCTTCCATTACACTTCCCCTATCTGTTAAAAGAACTTTTCCGACAAAAAAGGGCTTCGTATTTCCTTGATTAACGTACCCGTGCCCTTTTCTTTTTCTTGGATCTTCTTTTTGGCTTTGGCTTTATCCAGAAGAGATAACGGTCATAGTCTCTTTTTTGCAAGACGACTATCCAAACAAAAGCGAATATCTCCCAAAGAACTGTAAAAACAAGAAATGCCAAACTAATGTACGCTATCCATTTTAGAACGAATTCAAAAGGGGCCTCCAGATAATCGTCCTCCCTATGACCAGATTCCAACCTACAGATAAGCATGATAAAAATAGCTCTAATTTCGTTTGGATATTCACTCAGTCTTCTGCCTTCTAATTTTATGCCTTCTTAAACTCCTGTTTGTTAGAAATTCAACAAAAAAGGCCGTTATCCTTCTGGAACAACGCCTCCTGTGCTTACCTGCATGTACTCACATACTCATCTTCAGAATACTGTCCCGATTGGTCTAAACAAAAAGAATCACTAAAAAGTGCGCTTATCTTTCTAGACCCTCGACATAAAACCAATTTCACTGAACTGATCAATGAAAAACTTTTTTTATTTCGTCTCTTGAAGTTTCATAATATGTTTCAACCCAGTATGAGCATCACTAAATGTAGAAATATTATTTAGCTCCTGGATACTCACTGCTAATTTAGGTTTAATCCCAACAACTATACATTCAACCCCGAGCAGCCTTAAACAATCATGTAATTTTTGTATCGTTTGCCTCACGCTGTCATCAAAATGGTTTACGCCTCTGAGGCTAACCATAACATATTCGATTCCTTTTGAAGCACATTCCTCCAACACACTAGATATGATTGTTTCTCCCCGATCCAGATCATATTCACCAACCAGGGTTATCGCGATGGTATTGTCCCAAATATTTAGGATCGGAGCGGATAACTCCCTGATTCTTTTCTCCATTTTATTTCGTTCTTCTGCTTGCGTCGTCACATCCATTAGCATGACCATATACCCCTCAATAGCTCCACTGTCATCTGCCATGTTTCTAATTGGAGTGACCACAATATCAGCAATAAATTCACCTTTTATATTAATCCTGGCTCTATGTCCATCTTTCAATCCAGCCATTACTTTACGCTGGTGTGGCGGTTGCTTATGAAAATAATCCATGTTCAAGCCAATAAATTCATCCACACTGGCAATCCCATATAAAGGAGCTAGCAGCGCAAGAGTTTGCCTCGCCTTTAAATTTAACCAAATAATTGTATAGTCCGTATCAGCTATAATAATATTTTCACCAATGCTATTCAGAGCGTCTGTACCAGTTATATTAATAGGTAATTTGCTATTCAAGATTTTCCCGCCTTTTTGTCATCATTTATGCTATTTACACGAGCCAACCTTTGTACCCGTATAGACTTTAATCTTATTAGGTTATTCCATATTTTACACTTAATTGAAAAAGGGCATTCTTTGAAGTCGCATGAGTATGTACTTCAAAGATTTCGCCCTATTTTAATTGTTGTTTATATTGTTTTGGTCGAGTCCCTGTAAGTATTGAGGAATCACTTCTTTTAGTAAGGGTGTCTCCAATTTTACTTGAATAATTGCTAGTTTAACACAACTGCTACTGACATTTCCTCTAAAGCGAATAGGCTATCATTTTTCTAAGCATATTCTTACTTTGGGATACCCATGCATCAATGATGCAGGAAGAACTCAAAGTCTTTTGATTTATTATTAAATTCTTCTTACTCGTAAAACCTATTCTTCCTATGGTAATATTTTTATAATCAAACTGGATCGAATTATTTACTTTTAGGGGGAAAAGATGAAAGAGCAATTAGCATTTTTGGGAGAAACGATTATTAATAAAAGGTATGACATCGCTAAAGAGGTGCATGATACAAGATTTTCAGGATTAAACCTAACCCCAGAACAAAGAAGGGAACTTCAAAAGATTGAACAGCAAATTATGGATATTAGAGCTGACTTTATTGAGATTTTTGGAAAAGCCCTCATTGATTACAATGATGAACAACTATCTATTGATCGTGTAAAAAAATGGGGAGAATCTTCGGGTGGTTTCGTTTTTAATCTGGGGGTACCTTTAGATGAGGCATTGAAAGACACCAATTATTACAGAAAAGTGATTTGGAAAGTTATAGAAGAAGTTAGTACAGAAATGAACTTGTCCGCAGATTTTATTTTTAAAATCATTTCAATAATAGACCCACTACTTGACAAAGCCGTCTATTACTTTAGCCTCACCTTCGTCAATCATTACCAGCAATCCTTAAACAACGCCAAGAATGCCTTTATGGAGTTATCAGTTCCAATTGTCCCGCTTATACCAGGTGTAGGTGTTCTTCCATTGATAGGCAACATCGATACGGAAAGAGCAGCGATGTTAATGGAAAAAACACTAGAACAATCAAGCAAATTAAATTTGAGCCATTTAATATTGGATGTGTCAGGGGTCCTGATTATTGACACGATGGTTGCCAATCAATTGCTAAAAGTAATAAGTGCTTTATCACTAATTGGCGTGAAAACCATCTTTACCGGAATCCGTCCAGAAGTAGCCCAAACGATTGTAAGCCTTGGACTAGATCTTCGCCAATTAACAATTAAATCCAACCTCCATCAAGCATTTACAGAAATACAATTGATCAGGCAGTAAATCGGGGAAAAATGACGTTCCCTTAATTTGCGCTCCACAAAGGCTTTTTAAATCTTTTGTGGAACTTAAAAAGACCATCAAATTTAACTGCATTTGATGGTCTTTTTTATTGAGGTATTTACTTTTGCTTATGAATTTTAACACTTTGGAATGAACTTAGTTGCTTCCTGTAAGCCTGTTAGCTTAACTTTAAAGATCCATAAAGTGACTTGAGTTTGGATATAGATTTCCCTTTGAAAATCCAACTGAAGTATAAAATTTATCAGCCTGTTCGGTATCTGTATGAAGTACCAAAATTTTATAATTTCTTTTTGCTTCGTCAATTAGCCTCTTTACCAAAAGGCTTCCTATCCCGTTTCTCCTGTACTCCTTACTGACATAAAACCTTCTTAACCTGCCAATATATTGTTCGTTTGAAAATGGGTCTTGATTTAATCCGCCAATCGCAACAAGGACACCTTCTTCATTAAATACCCCAAATAAACCTTCTCCAAGACGATTGAAAGTATTACTGCCATTTTTATAATCACTTATTAATCTCTCTACAAAACGAAACCCCTCTTCTTTGCTTTGAGTCACTAAATGATCCATATCATAGTTCATCAGATTATTTATTTGCTTAACCTTGTATTTTTCCATTCTCTCTCCTCTAATTGTGTAATTCTTCACCTGAACAAATTCTTAACTTTCCTATTTCCAACTGTACCAAATAGTTATAATTAAATTACCATTTTTTATAAAAATAATTGAAACCTATCATACCGCTTATGTATCTAACAGTCAGAAAAGAAAGAAAGGAGCGTGCGTGGTGAATCTTATTAAAGAAGTGAAGAAAGCAATCAAAGGAAATAGTTCTTCCTTTGAAATGCTGATTGTTACACATAAATTAATGATGTATCGAGTTGCTCGAACGATTCTTTCACGTGATGAGGATTGTGCCGATGCGATACAGGAGGCAATTATGAAGGCCTTTCAAAACATTCATAACTTAAAAGAACCGCGCTATTTTAAAACCTGGCTGATACGGATTCTCCTCAATGAATGTCATCAACTTCATAGGAAAAGAAAGAATCTTGTTTCAATCGATGAATTGGCTGAACCATCTTCAATGGAGAATGGATACGAGAAAATTGAGGTCGAACAATTGCTTGATATGCTTCCGTTAGAAGAAAAACAACTTTTAAAACTATTTTATATTGAAGACCTCTCGATTCACGATTTATCCCTTATTTTAGATATTCCTGAAAATACGGTGAAAACGAAATTACGGCGCGCCCGTGAGAAAATGCAGAAAACACTCGCGAAAGATACGGAGGTTAAACAATGGAAAAATGGGAACAGCTACTAAAAAATGATGTAAACCGCCCGCTGCCAAACATTATCGATAAAACTGTAGAAGATACGCTGAAACAACTCCCAAGAAAAAGACCAAAACGGAAAATTTATTACGGACTTGCTGCAGCAATTGCTTTCCTTTCATTGACCTTTGGTTTTTCGCTAATCTCCCCTGCGTTTGCAAACACCATAAAAGATATTCCTGTTATTGGCTCAGCGTTTGAATTTGTTGGTAATATTGGCGTAAAAAAAGGAAAAGAAGAAAGCTTAACGACGGAACTAGGAGAACAAGTTGAAGTAGATGGGCAGTTAATAACGTTTACTGAAACCCTTTATGATGGGGGGGAAATTCATATTGGCTATATCAGGGAAGTAAATAAAAGTAATAAAAGCTCCCATTTCATGGACAATCTTATCCTACAAATTGATAGCAAGCCGATCGGCAGTTATGGAATGGGGGGAAATGAATCAGAAATTGAAAAGGGACTGTATGCAGGAACGTTTAGTGTTCGTGTCCGTGAGGAAATCCCCGAATCATTTGTACTTAGTCTTCGCTCACGTGAAGGAAAATCATGGTCTGTAGAGTTGCCAGTTGAAAAGAAGGGAAATCACCAATCCTTTCTTGTCAATAAGATGGAGAATCGAAAGGATCTTACAATTCTATATGATAAAATCACCTTCTTACCTACTTCAACTGAGATTTCACTTCGCTTATTGATGGATGAGAAGGCCTTCACTGCTAATAAGTATATGATGCTCGATTATCAAGTAATAGATGATCAGGGCCGTGTATTACAGCCATTTAGTGGAGGCGGTGGCGGTGGTGGACCAACTAACGGGAAAGTTCTTCACAAATTCGAACAGTATTATGAACCATTTAAAATAATCCCAAACTCCTTAACCATTAAGCCTTATCTAACTGATATAGATGAAACTCCACCGAAAATAGAAAGGATAAAATGGGCAGGAGAAAAAACCACCCTTTCTCAAGGAAAAATCGGGCACTTAACCATTTTGGATTCAAAAGCGGAGAATGGCGTGACGACTTTTACGTATAAAGTTGAAGGCGATGATTTATATAGTCAAGCAAACGCACTATGGCTTGAAGATTCAGCCGGGAATCGGTATGATTCCGATCAGCCTGCGGTACGAGTTGACGGCTCCATCAATCAATACCAGACCTCCTTTTCAGCAACACCGCCATCCAACGATTTATATATTGTAACCGTATCAATGACACCTCCGAATTTTCTGGAGGAGCTTGAAGTAACGATTGATTTAAAAGAATAGCTACAGTATTTGATGATGCTGTTTAAAATCCAGGGGCCGCCGACAATGGGGGCCTCTTCTTTAGTGACTTTCTTGATAGTAAGATTCCGAAATTACTTCTTTTAAAGAATAAAAAGGGCGTTAATCCAAGATCAACGCTCTCGTCATATAAATAATACTTTATTAATTATTTGCCTTCATTAAACTTACCCATAAAAAATCTTCCCCTAACACAGAGCTTGGTTGAGGGATTTTTTTCATTTCCCTAAATTCAAGGATCGTAAAATGATTTGCAAATACTCTTTTCAATCGCTCTTCGGAATACCCTATTCCCCTTTTTAAACTGCCTTCTTTATATACTTCCCAATCCGATGTATCTAAAGCACCCTTTGTATTGAAGCAGACTATACCGAAATGTCCATCCTTCTTTAAAGCTTTCTTAATCGTTTCTATATAGGTTAATCTCCGATGAGGGGCTAAATGGTGAAATAGCCCGCAATCGTATATAAAATCATATGTATGTGGCTCAAATTCAAACTCAAAGAGAGATTGACAATGGAAATCTATTTGAACTCCCTCTTCACTTGCCCTTTCTTTTGCCCATTGAATTGCATTGTCGGCAATATCCAACGCATCTACCTTACAGCCTTTTTTAGCCATATAAACTGCATTTCTCCCTGGCCCGCATCCCACTTCCAACACTCGATTCGGAGCAAGGCCATTATTAAAGTACTCTACTAAATTTTCATCTGGTCCTTTAATCTTAAAGAATGGGATGTCTTTAGTTTTATCCTTGTAAAAACTCTCCCAGAATTCCTTTGGCTCTCTTAAAAAGTCATCTAACATTACTAGTAAATCATCGTAGTTTAAGATTGCTTTATCCAACCAACTTCCCCCTAAGAAGATTTTTTTGCCTTAAAAATAATAGTAGTCGGAAACTTCCTGGCCTTGTATAAGGAATAGTAGCGACCAGATACTTCCTCACTTACTTCATCAAATTGCGATGAAACTTCACTTTCAATGACAGCATCAATTGTAAACCCTGCTTTTATTAACTCATTTATATACGTTGCTATCTTTCTTTTAGGAATAACAACTGGAGCTTCTTCGCCCTTAAATTTCGGATAGTTAATTTCCCCTTCTTCCTGATATGAACCATCAAGGTAAATTTGGCCTTTCCGGCTTTTCAAATGTGCGTAAAGTGGATGATCCCAACTGAATACAAAGGAACCACCAGGCTTTAAATAGGAATAAATTAGTTCAAATGTGGCAGTAAGATTTGTCGTCCACCCAATTGCATATATTGAATAAACCACATCGAAATACTGCTTGGGTATTCCACTATCAATCTCCATTGGTGAACAAATTAAATTGGCTTTTAGATCCTGAAGCGTTTCTTTTGCGGTTTGGATTTGGGCCTGAGACAAGTCAATTCCCCATAATTCTTTTGCCCCTTTATTTGCCATATATCTCAAAGAATGCCCGCTTCCACAGCCAACATCTAGGACAGTTTTATTCGTCATTTCACCAAGCAGTCCTAACTCATCTTCGGTTTGTGCAAATGGCCCGTAACTAGGCAATGCATCCACGCCATTAAAATGATGAGCTACCTTATCCCAGCTTTTTTTATTTTGTTTAATAATTTCGGTGAACAATATATTTCCCCCATTATAAGTTAAGTCTGTTTACACCCACACCCCAAGTGTTAGCGAAATCTCATTTAACAAGAGACAAATCTCCTATTTAAGCTTATACGTCTCTCCTTTTTCATCAAATGCGTGCTTAAAGTCAAATGCAAAAGGAGTGGACCCATGCTGAAGATAATAGTTGTATCTCTTGAAAGCTTCCTCCCACGATACATCCTTAACATTTTCTGACCACCACACTACGTATGGAAAATGCTTCTCTTGATATTGCTCAACCCATCTGCTCCTATTTCGCAGCGCTTGACTGTGTTTACCTGAATATGTAAAGCGATATAAGGCATCAAGGTTTTTCCATACTGTCAGTGTCAATACAGGGTAACCTTTAGTTTCTTCAGGGAAAGATACTCTATCGGATGAAAATTCCTCAATAAGATATCCTGAAACATATGCCTGACGCATTACTTTATATCCCATTTCATAAAAATCGCGAGATGCAGGATGATCATAGGGGTGATTCAGCTTGCCATAAGTAAAAATTGAAATTAAAGCCATGAACAGCCCTCCTTTTAAAGTCTTTATCTAGATATATTCCAATAAGATGAGACTTAAGACTTCTAGTTGGCATGTACAAAATCGGCAAGCGCATTGAGCTAATTCTTCATATTATTCGAAAGTTAATGAAAAGCCGATTACAATCCCATGGCTTTCTGCTTTCAGAGCTCATAGCGATTTATATATATTCTCCTCCTAATGATTCTTTTCCTTCAAAGTATTCTATTAACCTCACATTCATTAACGGGGAGTATATATTATCGTTTCACTACAGAAAGACAAGTATTTCAGCTTTACAATAACAGCAGCAGTTTAGTCGGTTATGGACTCCATAATCTGTCTATGACATTGCAAATGGGTAAAGGTCTAAAAACGCACCGACAATTTACGTAGTTCAATTTATAAGACGAATTATATATAATAAAATATAAAATTATCCCATTAAATAGAGAGGTGAAATTTTAATGGAAAACTTCTATCTGTTTGTCCTAATGTGTATTCTTCTTATTATTTTACCCGGACCCGATACTGCAATTGCCACAAAGAACACTGTGGCGGCAGGGAGTATTGGAGGTTTTAAAACAGCCTTAGGTACATGCTGCGCCCTCCTTATCCATACATCAGCTGCTGTATTAGGCCTTTCAGCGATTATTGTGAAATCGGCGTTATTATTTTCTTTCTTCAAATATGTAGGTGCTATTTACTTAATTTATCTGGGTGTTAAGACATTATCGTCTTTGAAGAAAAAGGAGAAATCATCAAGTGTTGAGATGAACACAAAAAGGCATTTTGTAAACACATCTTGTTTTAAACAGGGATTCCTTACAAATATCCTAAATCCCAAAGTTGCTGTGTTTTTCTTAACCTTTTTGCCTCAGTTTGTTGACCCTGGAAGCCATACCCTTTTACCGTTTCTTATAATGGGGATCACTTATACTTTATTGACTGCCGTCTGGTTTTTCCTTTATGTTTATTTAATTCACCAGATTAGTGCCTTTATGAAAAAACCTAAAACCCAAACTTTTATTGAAGGAATTACAGGTACAATCCTAATAGGGTTTGGTTTCAAACTAGCTTTTGAAAAAGCGCAAAATTAGCTTACCTATTTGACCCTGGGTTATCATTAAATCGAAGGGTCTTATTTTTTTCTGCATGAAGAAATCTTTTTAAATACCATGCGTTCTTTGACAAATTTTTCATATAATTCAATGTTATGCTTGAATCAGCAGTAGCTGAATAGATTAGTATGATGCCCTGTTGTACCACTTCTTCACAAAGTAACTTAGGGAGTTACTGGTTTAGGATGAAGAATTACACTGAGTAGAATGGGGTGCTGTGTTGGAAAAAGAACATTTTAAAATAACAAATCACCTTAAAAACCTTACAGAGGGACATATCTTATATATTTTCGAGAACATAGAGGATTATATAAGACATATAGAGGACTTTGTTATGTACGGTCTGGAACAGAATCAATATCCCATAATTATCGAAAATGATCGGATCAATCTACTATTGAGAAAAAGTCTTGCAGCGATTTTGAGCAAAAGCCAATCAAATAAAGTAATCATCATCAACAACTTTGATTTTTATTATGCTAAGGGAGATTTTCAATGTAATTCAATCTTCGAGTATCTGCCGAGATTAATTGAAGGTTATTCAGATGAGGTTGTCGTGCGGACTTGGGCTCACGTCGAGTGGGGAGATGAGCGTGACGTACATAAAAAATTATCAATCTCTGAAAAAGAAGCGGATGTGATTGTTAGTCATAAAAAACTTCTTTCTGTTTGTGCCTACGACGCCTATAGGGTCAATGATGAACTTAAAGAAAACCTTTTAAATAGGCATAACTTCCTTCTGAAGGATCTGGATGCATTGCCAGAAAATGATGAAGAAAGAATGCAGCAGCTGCTGGATAGAAGAGCTTTTAGAGAAGAATATTATAAAACACTTGCTAAGAAGTGGCATTAAAGGAGGATATCTAATGGTTTCCTCCTTTATTTCTTTTGATAATATTGGAAGTACAAAGTTAGAATTAACAGTGCTTCTCGCATAGTGTTTTGCATTCGAACCTACAAGAAATTCGGGAAGTGTATTTACAAGAAAAAAGGCTCCGAGCAAGGGTCTCTAAGCATTTTTTACAGTAATCCCCTTAAAGATAAGGATCCCCGCTAAATAAGAGGAAGATTATTTTAATTATAGAAACCATTCGCCCTGAGCAATTTTTTCTACTTTTCCTCCCACATATACTATTATTTCGCCGTTTTCATTACTTGCCTTTAAAAACAATAAAGATCGTCTTTTAATTTCATATCCTTGTTCTACACGAATATTAATTTCGCTTTTACCAAAATACCGATATTTAACTAAGTAAGCAGCCAAACAACCATTAGAACTTCCAGTAGCAGCATCTTCTGGAATACCAAAATAATCTGCAAAGTCTCGAACGTTCAAATGATTATCTACACTATATGTTTCAGGGGAGAAGACCATAATTGCTTTTGCATCAGTATGCTCGATTAATTCAAAGTATTTTTCTTTATTAATTCTAACTTTTTTAACAGCTTCTAAAGATTTTAAAGGTACAACAATCACAGGAAGTCCTGTTGAGACCTCCTGGATAGGAAATCTATCATCTATGTAGTCTTTATTTACATTTAAAACAGCAGAAACCTTATTTATATCTAAAATTCGGCCAAAAGTGGGGGTATTTTGTTTCATCCAAAGTATTTGTTCTTGTTTATCGAACGAAACGGGTATCTGTCCGGTTTTAAAATTTAGAATAAGCTTATCTATTGGTTCCCCTATTATTTCATTTTGAATGATAAATGCAGTTCCTAAGGTGGGGTGTCCAGCAAAAGGAACCTCTTCATTAGGTGTAAAAATACGAACATCATAACCATCATCTTTTTGTGTATCTGATAAAATAAAAGTGGTCTCTGAATAATTAATCTCTTTGGCTATTTGTTGCATTTTATTATCCGAAATATTTTCTGCATTCTTAAAAACAGCAAGTTGATTTCCTGTATATTTCCCTTGTGAAAAAACATCCACAATTGAAAAAATAATTTTCCCCATTATTTCTATACCTCCACCTTGACTGTAGAATTTTTATAACTTGCTATTTATTTTCTTTTTAAGATTCAGGATTGCTGCTCCGTCTTTACAATAAGGATTCAAGTAAAAGCTGTTAACCATCTTGGATTCAAAGACCGTTTTAGTTGAAGTAATTTTACTGTTCATACGGATTTTTAAGTACCTTTTGCATAAATAGTTCGGGATTATTAATCTGTTCAAAACCATATTGGCTATATAATGAATGTGCATCATTTGTAGCTAACATAAATCTGCGAACTCCGTGTAATTCGGAATGGTTTGTGATAAAATCCATTAACCATTTTGATAGCCCTATTTTCCGATAATCAAGCAATATAAACACATCACAAAGATAAGCGAACGTTGCTAAATCAGTGATTACCCTCGCAAAACCGACTTGTTCAAAATCTTCTTTACCTGCATCACCTTTATAAACCCCAAAACATAGCGGAGAATTTTCTATTGCCTTTTTTACAGTTTGAACGGGTATACCTTTTGACCAGTATGCTTCTTGAGATAAGTAGTTATGTATTAATGGTAAATCTAAATACTCTTTATTTGTAGAAATCGAAAATCCTTTATTAGTCCATATATCCAATTTAATTCCCCCAAATTTTTCACATGTTCTGTAATCAATTTAAACTTTTAATTAAGAGTTAATCAACAAAACTCCCGTTTGTTCAATAAGAAATTCAACAAAAAGGTGCGTAATCCTTACTGGATTATCGCACACGTAAATTCAATAAAATTACTGAAACAACCTTACTATCCAAACAATCAGATACATGGGAGCAGCAACAATAATCATCCCCGCCAGTAAATAACTAATTGACCTTATGATAAACTTAAAGACATCATATATAGCTCCCGCCAAGTCATCAACAAACTTCTTCATTAATTAAACCTCCAACGGCTAAAACTTGTTAGTTTAATTTTACCATCGATCCCCTTGGAAAAATCAAAATATTGAATATCTTTAATGGCCTTCTTAAACGCTACTCCCCCTTTAGCGCAAAAAGGTGCTTTAATCCTTCTTGGATTAAAGCACCATTAGTTATTAAGATTATTTAAAGTTCATTAATAACATTAATCTCTTTGGAAACAGGTAACCCGAAATATTTGTACTTTATCGTAATGAATTCAATTGGTTGCTTAAAGTTCTTAATTCTAATGCCGTATTGAATAGGAGTGTTTTCTTTTTTATTGAGGGCATCTATTACCTGATCACTTGAGAGTCTGGGATTAACAAATTCTTCCCCAAAATCAACAAATTTTATCGACTCGTTATCCGTCCCGCTTTGTACAATATGTGAAGTATCATAACTAATCCCTAAGTCCACCTTGCCAACTTGGTTATTTATTAGTACCTCTTTTATTAGCACCTTACTAATTCCTTCGTTATCTAAATGAAATACAATCTCTTTGTTCCCGTTCATATCTTCATAAGTTGAACTTCCGTTTATAGTAATTGGATTACTAAAGTAAATCAAACCAAGAAACACAACGAGTGTGCCAGTTAACATAATTGATAGTACAGTAAGACTTTTTTTCAAAAGCTTTTCCCCCTAAAGCTTAATATTCATTCTTGGTAAACTAAACGGCACCGCTTAGCAATTTTATTTTTTTGCTAACCTACCTTATTTTTATTACCTCATTTTATGTATCTTTTAGCTATTAAACATCCCACCAACGAAACTGCAATCGCTATAAATGGAATATAAACCGTACTTTCCGTGTACAACGTTACAAAATAACCCAATATAGGCAACAAGATTATTAGTAGAATTATGACAAAAATTGATTGCCGAGTAGTTAATTTCAGCAAAATTCACTTATTTCACCACCATTTTCCACGCCCGATATTTGAGTAAGCCTCCTTAATTTTAACATAAATAACCAATTAATCTTTTATAAATTTCAGTACATCCTTTTACCATATCAATCAAATTTCCACGGTGACAATAACTATTGTTAATGTGTCAACAAGGTAGCGATTGCTATGTGAAGTCACCGTTCATTTATATAAAATAAAGAAGCAGTCTAATTAATTAAATTGGACTGCTAATTGGAGTGCTGATTTAGTTTTTGTACTAAAATACAGAACCATTTACTTTTTTATAGCCGGTGATATCAACGGAAGTGCCCATTTGTTCATACTACATTGATTTACTTAAGTTACGGTTATTACACCGTTTTGTTTGGTAACTGAAATGGAAGCAAGCGCCTGTTCATTAAAGCCTTTAGAGATCAGCCATACTGCTAAGATCATTTCATTAGCTGCTACTGGCAGAGCCAAAATGCCGCCCCACACAGAAATTTGCTCAATGACGCCGAACATGACCAGTAAGGAACATACAAATACAGAGATTGCACCTGTAATACCAAGGATGGATAGCGGTCTTGGAACGAGCCTGGTTTTATAAAATATATAGCTGTACATGATGGTGTTGAGTCCTAGCATGAAAAGCGGGCCAAGCATGAAGGTCCAGTCGTGAATTGCTTTTAACAAAATTCCTGAACTTTGGTAGGAGGCAATATCCGGGGCTCCTGCCGATACAAATTCACGGCTCAAAGTTAGAAGGGAAAGAACACTAATTACTCCAACTGTGATGACAATTGCTTCGAGAAACCGGAAGCAAACATGCCATATGGCGATTGTTTCGTTGTATTTCCTTAATATCGGGAACATGACTGTTGCAGTGCCAATTGCTGAAACGACAAGGAACAGTTCCATAACAGCGCCAAGTACAATCTGGCTTCCATGTTCAGCGCCATTCATAAGGTAGTCTGGACCTATTAGGATTGGATCGTACAATTTCAGGCCGATAACTGCCGTGACCGCAGCGAGAATAAACAATACCCCTACAAGTTTTGCCGCTTTTCTGTTTGAATTCAATTCCATCCCCTACTTTCCTAAATTCAAGCTTACTCTTTTGGATCGTTCCCATAAAAGAATACTTCTTCCAACGGCAAGTTAAAGGCGAGAGCGATACGGAAGGCCAGTTCCAAAGATGGGGAGTAATTTCCCTTTTCAAGAGCTACGATTGTTTGTCTAGTTACACCTACCTTGTCAGCGAGCTGCTGCTGTGTCATTTCATTATGGTTGAAGCGTAGTTTGCGAATATGGTTGCCGACAAGATTCTTACTCACGGCTATACTCCTTTCCGATAGTGATAAAGTTTTGTAATCGAACCAGCCAGATCCGAGATGAATCCTGCCAGGATCAGGATGATGAACATCGCCTGTGACGGCTGATAAAAGACCAGCGAGCCCATTGCGAACAGGAAGCCGCTAACAAACAGAAAGAATGAATTCCGGAATGCTTTCAATCCAATTAATTTATCGAGTTCATCCTCGAAACTTGGTTCCTTTTCTCTAGTCGTTATCCGATAGTAGATGTTAAAAATAATGCTGATTATAATATGTGCGACTACGGAGAATAAAGTCAGGATGAGGACGAAGGAGCCCCAGTATTGAAAGGTTGCAGCGGATTCGAGGCCTCCTCCTGGATGCCTCGGGTACATGTACAAGCAATAGCCAATAAAAATGAGGATTGTGCTGAACAGAGAAACGATGCTTTTCTTTTCTTGATACGTCAAATTTGCACCTCCTGTATGCTTTGTTTTACAAAGTGTAAAGTTTTATATACTTAATGTAAAGCAAACTATACATAGAGTCAATAAAAAGTTTCAGAAAATTAAGCCTATTTTACAGAGCTAGCTCCAATAGCCATTCTTGTTGGTTTTCTTTGGTGGGAATGGTGGGCGAAGTGAATGTGGTTGCCGCTTTGGTCGTAGGTGCCGGCGCAGGCCGGCTTTTTCCAAAAAGAAGGTTGTTGTGAAAAAAGCTATGATAAAATGAAGGGACTATTTGGTTGGTTATTGGGGTGAATGGTTTGGGAGAGGACGATAAATCGTTTAAGGAAGAGTCGTTTGGTACAAAGGTAGTTATTATCATTGCTATTGCAGTACTGATTATGGGTGCTGTTGGATTTGCTTTTGGAGTTTACTATTTTGGGCTTTTGGGGATTTTCAACCTGGTGGGAGTTCAATATGATTCTTTGTTTTCATTCTTTTTATTTGTTGTATTGTTTTTCCTTTTAGGAATTCCGGGAGAGCTTGTTGTTAAGGTCTTTGAGGTCTTGCTGTCGTTTCTTTCTGCAGATAACATTTCGACGAGGTTTTTAATAAACGGGTTGGTTAATTGGTCGATTTTATCGTTGGCGGACTTTTTTATGGATTCTATTTATATCAGCCAGCCGACATTGCTTGGTATTGCTTGTATTATCGCGATCATTGAAACAGTCCTGGATAAGGATGAGAAACGGGGCTCTCAGGTGAAAAAGCAGCAGCAGTGATAAATACTAAAGAAAGCAAAAGCGGCTTGGCCTTATGAATAGGCTATAGCCGCTTACCATTTTTATGGTCAATTATTGTTAAGTCCTAGAGTTCAATCTCTTTAATGATTCTTGCCGGGTTCCCGCCTACTACTACATTATCTGGTACATCTTTCGTAACGACGGCACCTGAGGCGATTACGACATTGTCTCCTACCGTTACCCCAGGGTTTATTATTGCGCTTCCCCCAATCCAGACATTGTTTCCAAACGTAATCGGCTTGGCATATTCTTTACCGGAATTACGTTCAGTTGGATGAAGTGGATGTGTTGCCGTATAGATTTGGACTCCTGGTGCCAGCATGCAATTATCCCCAAATCGCACTTCACAAACATCTAAAATCGTGCAATCAAAGTTTGCATAAAAGTTTTCGCCTACGTGCGTGTTATAGCCATAATCAAAGCGGATATTTGGCTCAATATACACGTTTTCCCCAGTGGAACCGAGTAATTCCTTCAGTAACTGGGTTCTCAGTTCGCCTTCAGATTCTTTTGTTAGGTTATAGACCCTGACCTTGCGCCTTGCTTCCTCACGATCCTTTAGCAATACAGGGTCAGCGGGGTTATACATTTCTCCTGCGATCATTTTTTCTTTTTCGGTTTTCATCGTATGACCTACTTTCAATGGATTTGAAGTATATCCAAACTGATAAACCCTCTTTGTGTTTCTCAGTGAATGGACCATTTTTTTCTAACAGCTACTATACAAACTCTGCAAACCTACTCTATGTATTTATCCTATTGATCATAAGTTCAAGTCCAAGGCTTTGTAAACCAACAAATAATCTTGCTGCCAATTTTCTCAACTACCGGCAGTAAAAACTGGCCTTGAGGTATTCTTTTAAATCAAGCTGTCGAACAGCTCATAACCTGGTAATAAAAAATCTGGTCGAAAAAGGATGTCGATTTTTAAGTTCTTACTAGCAAAGTTACTAATTCCTCTGGTACCAATCTTAGTTTATTGTCTGCAAATGAATTAAGCGGCTTCCAGGATAGTTTAATTCTTTGGCCATTATCCTCAATCCCTATAAAAGTTGATTTTTCATAGAATGATTTATCAACAAATTCAGCGTCATACACAAAAACGATTTCATGGCCCAGGTCACCGTTATAGGTAAAAATATTTTCAATTGTCCCTAAGTGTTTTATGTTAATGATGTTCGCGCCGATTTCTTCGAGCACTTCTCTTTCCAATGCTTCTGAACTTGTTTCCCCATATTCGATTCCTCCGCCAATGGGACGATAATAATAATCTTGCTTTACCTGGTCAAAGCCTTCACAGACCAGGATTGAATCGCCTTTTTTAAAACACAGATTGATATTGCCCGAATTTCTCCTTTTCTCATCTTTTTCCTCCACTCCCTGATGACTCCATTAGATGATACTGGTCCTTATAAACGCAACTTGTAAAAGGTGTGTTTTACTCGACATTTCTGTTCTCCGGAGGCGGCAAAACGTCTAGAAAGTGTGGTTTTCTCGACGTTTCTGTTCTCTGAAGATAGCAAAACGTCTAGAAAATGTTATTATTTGACTTTTTCTTTTTAGAAAAGCTAAGTATTCCGATTATCAAAAATACCATACTCAAGGCCCAGGCAATCCCAGACATCGCTATCCGAAGGGATATTTCTTCGGATGCCATCGGATGAATATAATTAAAGGAAATAGCTTGTAGAAAGAAATATATTGCTACCGAAAATATAACAAAATGTAAGACTACCCAAGCGTATGCAGCACGTTTATCTCTGATCCATACCAGCAGGACAACCAGAAATGCAACTCCCATTACAATAGAGAAACCGCTAATTAGTAAGCTTATTACTTCCTGTTCTAAAGGCATCTATCCTACCTCCTCAAATTCGGATGATTTAATTCCTTTTATTTACTTCTAATTTCGACAAAAAGCCACGGTTTCCTTTAAGAAGCTCTTTTCCAAACCAACAATTCTTCCATATTTCATAAGGACTTTGTTTTAAGAATACTTCTCCTGTTATGGATTAGGTCCAAACAAAAAAACGAATCGGGGAACTTCCCCGATTCGCAGTTACTTATTGGTTACTTTTTTTAATCATTTCCGCCACTGAGACTGTACGTTTTGCTTGATGTTTTACAGCGGCTTCCGCCTGTGGCATGTCCTTCATTTTGCCATCTTCACCGACGGTAACGCTGGTTCCGTATGGGTTGCCGCCAGCCCCGAACAGAACTGGATCTGTGTATCCCGGCGGTACGATGATCGCACCCCAGTGCATCATTGATGTGTATAGTGCCAAAATTGTTGCTTCCTGTCCGCCATGCGGATTCTGTGCGGAGGTCATTGCACTGACGACTTTGTTAACTGTTTTGCCGGTTGCCCAAAGTCCGCCCTGAGTATCCAGAAACTGCTTCATTTGGGATGCAACGTTACCAAATCTGGTTGGAGTACTGAAGATAATTGCATCGGCCCACTCCAGGTCATCAGATGAAACGACTGGAATATCCTTCATTGCATCTGTTGTCTTTTTCCATACTTCATTTCCTTGAACAACGGATTCAGGTGCCAGCTCTTCGACTTTCAACACCCTAACTTCTGCACCGGCTTCACGTGCGCCTTCTTCAGCCCATTTTGCCAGCTGAAGATTTGTACCACCCATACTGTAAAATACAACTGCCAGATTTACGTTTGCCATTTGCTTCATCTCCTTTTTCGTTGATCTTCCAAATAATCTAGAAAAGAAACCCACTCGGATTCACCACCAATATATTGATACCTTTCCTTCAATCTCCTTAAACAGGATTATTATGGCTTTAACCCATTTGCTTTATGCAAAAGACCTCTTTTGCGCTAGAGTCGATAGGCGGGGATTTTACCTCTTCGCCCATTTTTTTAGCGGCTGCTTTGCATAATCAATATCGAACCCCACAAGATTGTTCTTTTCATCCCGGAAGCCGAGTGGTGCGAATTTATCGTCAATGAAAATTACCAATACTTTGCATTTTGGCCTCGGTCCTGATGGTAGAGCTTGAGCAGGCTGTAAGTACAGAGAATACAGCTGCAATTATTAAAACAGGAAACTTGCTAACCTTCACATTTTCAACTAAACCACCTTTTTATCAATTGGATTTTAGTACGTTTACATATTCATTGCTGTAAATAAAAAGAGCCCCTTCCGATAATTGGAGAGGGCTCTTGGTCTTATTCTATTAAGATAGTTTCATATTTTAGTTATGGATGAAACGCATTTTTCCCGCCAACAATTGGCAGGGTTATTTCGCTGCGTGTTGGGGTTACTGTGATTTTAGTTCCGGCGCTAGGACGAAGGGTGTAGTCGAAATCGCTGGCTATTAGCACAATGCCGATTTTGTGCCCAGCTTTAAAAATATAATCCTTCGGCTCCATTGCCCACTCAAACGTATAATCTCTTCCTGGGACTAGTGATTCTGAGCGATCCACCGAATGAAGATTTTGCGGATCAACCCAGCCGCGCGAAACGATAACAGGTGCCCCACTGCTATAATCGACGAGCAATGCTGTTAAGTTCGCGGCTGGGCGGTCAATGCTGGCACGGATACTGACTTTAGGTGTTCCGCTGATCCGTACTTCACCGGTTAATTCCTGTGTTACATAGGCTAAGCGGTTCGGAGAATTAAGGTCAGGGTTAGCAATTAAAACATTTGCCTTCGTCTTCGGGTCATCAATTAATGATTGCTTATCGTGCGGCTGATTTGGAACCGGATTTAAAACCATTGCCCCAAAATCATTTCCCGAACCTGTTAAATGAAGTTTTGTGGAAACAGAACCAGGTGCTGGCCAACTGGCTTCTTTCTTCCAGGTTTTGTCTTCGCGCTGAATATCTACGGCTGGTTCATTCATCACTCCGTTTTCAATTCCATAAAGATAATAGTCAAACCACTTGTTCCGTAATTGCGGCCAGTTATTCCCGGACGGGCTTGAATGTCCGCCCTGATGCAGCCACAATCTGCGCGGAACATCATTTTCCCCTAATGCTTCCCACCACTGGGCGAATTGCTTTGTCTTGACGTTCCAATCATTCAATCCATGAACAACGAGAACACTCGCCTTGACTTTATCCGCATCTTTGACATAATCGCGATACGCCCAGAACTCGCTGTAATCTCCTGATTCGCGGTCTTGATCACGTTTAAGTTCGGCAATTACCTCTTTACACACCTCTGGATTTTTTCGCGTTAATACTGCTTCCGCGAGGTTGTCAGCATCTTCACCTTGATAACCGCCTGGGGCGATAACGGCTCCGTTGGCACGATAATAATCATACCAGCTGCTGATGGCTGCTACTGGAATAATCGTCTTCAAACCCTCGACACCTGTTGCTGCTACGGCATTCGGCAATGTCCCATTGTAGGAAGTACCCGTCATCCCGACATTCCCAGTCGACCAATCGGCATTGACCTCTTTTCCATCCTCAGTGAAGGCATTCGCACGGCCGTTCAGCCAATCAATGACAGCCTTCGTTCCGAGAATTTCCCTCTCATCGCCAGTTGTTGGACAGCCATCGGATTTCCCCGTCCCGATACTTTCAGCAAGAATCACACCGTACCCGCGGGGAACATAGTAATTTCCTAAAGAACCTAGATTGGCAGCCTGTCCTTGTGCATTTGCATAGGGCTTACCACCGCGTCCATAGCCATTGCCGGGGTGTGAGACCGGTATTAAGTCGACATCTACATTAAACACAGGCACATTTAGAATACCGGAGCGATACGGACTCATTTCATAAATGACAGGTACCTTAACTCCAGGATTCGTTTTTGGACGGTGGATTGTGATGGAAACCCGATCGCGCTTACCGTCTCTATCACTATCTATTTCTGTTTCAACAAATAATTTTTCTGTGATTGCCTCATCGGTGGAGTAAATCGGTTTCGTCATGCCATTTTCGAGTTCAATTTTTGTAGCGTCTGAGGCTGTTTCCGGAATTAAACCATTCAGCGGGATTCCCTTCCACTCCATACCCTTATCATTGTCATAAGTTTGGACCGCCTGACTCTTCTTACTTTCGGCATTAACCATCCACGGATTTGCGCTTGCCAATAGTGATAGCGAAAGAACAGAGCACAAACCGGCGGATAAGACCTTTTTCCTCATGATTTTTCCTCCTTGTTTCTACTAATTTGGTTTGCACCAATCTTAAGTATATAACTTAATATTCAAAATTTTAAGTAAATTGTATCTAATGAAAAGAAGTATTTTTAAACTAGTAAAATAGGCGGAGGGAATCCCTAAAGAAATGATATAGTCCAGGACCTTTAGAGCAGCAGGAGATTCTTTGACCGCTGCAAATTATTTTTAAGTAATGATAGCTAATGGGAAGATGAAGTCTTTAAGAGACTTTAAAGAAATGCCGCTAATTGCTCAAAACGGTAGAACGGGCCTACAAAAAAAAGCCCCCAAGGCTGGGGGCTGGTAGAAATAGAATTATTGTGCTGTATAGCCGCCGTCAATTACAACAGCTTGGCCAGTCACACTCTTCGCTTTATCACTTGCTAGGAACAATGCATAATCTGCAATTTCACTTACATCAAGCAGACGTTTTTGCGGAACGAGTGGCAGTAGTACTTCAGCCAATACATCTTCAAGAGGTACATTGCGTGTTTTTGCCAGGTCGGCCATTTGCCCGCGTACCAGCGGTGTATCAACATATCCTGGTGCAATTGCGTTTACTGTAATACCGTGCTCTGCACCTTCAAGTGCAGCCACTTTTGTAAGACCAATGACGCCATGCTTGGCACTATTGTAAGCCGCCTTGCCAGCAAATCCGATTAGACCGTTAATTGATGCGATATTAAGAATACGCCCGAACTTTTGCTCCTTCATGATAGGGAATACATGCTTGGTCATGATGAATGGTGCAACAAGCATGATTTTTTGCATCAATTCGAACTTAGCTGTTGGGAAATCTTCAATTGGCGACACATGCTGCAAACCAGCGTTATTGATGACGATGTCAACAGTGCCATAGGTTTCTTTTGCAACTTTGATTAAATTGACGATTTCTTCTTCACTTGTTACATCAGCTTTCACGCCGATCGCTTCATATCCTTCTTTTTTAAGGGTTTCAGCTGCTTCCTTTACTTGTTCCTCGTTGATATCCGAAAGAACAACCTTTGCACCTGCTGCGGCAAAGTGTTTGCCAATTTCAAAACCAATCCCGCGTGCTGAACCTGTAATTATAGTTACTTTGTTTTCAACCATTATAAATCCCCTCCAAATGTTTTTATATATTAAACCAATCCGATAGCGCCCATGATAATCCCAACAATCATAGCGAGTGTAGGAATCAGCAAGGCTACCACAAATACATACTTATAGGTTTCCCGGTGACTCAATCCTGTTACCGCAAGCAGCGTTAATAACGCGCCATTGTTAGGAAGAATCGATGCACCAGATGCTACAGCAGCCATCCTGTGGAAAACTTCAGGGCTGATTCCTGTCGTTTGTGACAATTGGGCGAAGGATTCACCCAGAGTGGACAGGGCAATCCCCATCCCGCCTGAAGCGGAACCTGTAATCATCGCCATAATCTGAACTGCCAATGATTCTGCGACCAATGGGTTATCGGAAAGGTTAAATAACCAGGTAGTTATTTCATCAAATGCAGGTACCACGGCTATAACCGCTCCAAAACCTACAGCTGCACTTGTATTCAAAATCGCCATAACTGACCCTTTTCCACCTTCGTTTATTGAGCTTACAAACTTCTTGCGATCCTTAAGGTTAAGAATCATAATGCTGAGCACCCCAATGATCAATGCATAGAGGGCCTCGATTTTAACAACGTTAAGTAAAATAACGACGACGATTAAAGGAATTATAGAAAGAATCCAGTTTGGAACATCATCTTCATCCTTGTCTGATGATGCCGGGCCTTTAGCCGGCTCAGTAAATACCTCGCCTTTTGCCGTAAGCTTTTTCTGGCTATGGGCAAGAAAAAGATAACCGCCAACTGCCATTATGAGTGTCGTCACAATCCCGATTACAGGACCCGCCATAGGAGTCGTATTAAAGTAATCCATTGGAATCAAGTTTTGAATTTGCGGTGTTCCAGGAACGGATGTCATTGTGAACGTAAACGCCCCTAGCGCAAAAGTTGGAACAAGTAATTTACGGGAAATATTAGCTTCCCTGAACAATTCCAGTGCAATTGGATATATCGCAAATACGACTACAAACAAACTTACTCCGCCATATGTTAAAACGGCCGCGGCAATAAGCACTCCAAGGAGAGCTCTTTTCTTGCCAATCAGTTCCGTAATTTTTTTGGCGACTGACCTCGCCGCGCCTGTTACTTCCATTAGCTTTCCAAAGATAGCTCCTAATAGAAAGATTGGAAACCAGCTTTTAACAAAGCCAACAAGTCCGTCCATATACGTTTGTGTATAGGTTTCAAATACATTTAATCCGCTTAGTAACGCTACAACCCCGGCTGCCAGCGGTGCAACCCAAATAATCGACCAGCCAAGATAAGCTAATCCGACTAACAAAAGCAAACCAACAATAATACTTAGCACCGGAGATCACCCCTTTTCATTATGAATTTCTTTCGTGCTGCCATCCCTTTTTAATCCAGTGCTCTATTAACTATTTCAGTACATCAACCCCTTGTGTTCATTTCGAAACCTAAAGAATTATGAATTTAAACTTTATAAAATCATAAATCTCATCTTCGAGACATAACTTTAAACCCCCGTTTTATCTCTTGTCAATTTATCTGTTTTTCCTTTTTTGAAATAGCTTGCTAACTACTTCTTTACCATTCACTTAACTAGTTCCACTGTATAAGGAAAATAAACCTCTTATGGTTTTTACTATATTTTTAGTGGAAAAACAGAAAAGTTGACACAAAATCGTCACAAGTTTAAAGTTATCTCGAATTAAAGATTAAGTGATTAATATTATCTTGAAAAATCTTCTACTAACTAACAAAGGGGGAATTGTAATGGATTTAGTGATTATTCTTTTAGCTCTGGGATTGTTGATGTTTGCAGCTTATCGGGGTTTCTCGGTAATCCTGTTTGCCCCGATAGCCGCCTTACTTGCAGTCTTACTCATCGAGCCAGCTAATTTATTTCCCTTCTATTCAGGGGTATTCATGGAGAAAATGGCGGGATTCATAAAGGATTACTTCCCTGTATTCCTGCTCGGGGCTATTTTTGGAAAAATAATTGAAATGTCAGGAATAGCAGAATCAATAGCTAAGACGATTGTAAAGCTGATAGGCGCAAAACAGGCCATGCTTACAATTGTCCTTCTCGGAGCCATTCTGACTTATAGCGGTGTCAGTTTATTCGTAGCTGTTTTTGCTATCTATCCATTTGCTGTTCAATTGTTTAAACAAGCGGATATACCTAAAAGGCTGATGCCTGCTACCATTGCACTTGGTGCTTTTACATTTACAATGGATGCTTTGCCGGGTACACCGCAAATCCAGAATGTTATCCCTACCACTTTTTTCGGAACTGATATTTATGCAGCACCAGTACTTGGGATCCTTGGGGCACTTGTCGTATTAGGTCTTGGGATGGCTTACCTGGAAATGCGAAAGAGGAAGGCAAAGCAAGCTGGGGAAGGCTATTATGGATTTAAAGCTGGAAGTGAAGTTACCGAAGAAGAGGAAACTTCTGTTTCGTTGGATACAAAAGAATCCGTGTTCAAACAAATACTAGCATTCGTCCCTCTTATTCTTGTTGCTGTGATGAATAGTTATTTAACGAAAGCTATTCCGGCCTGGTATCCAAATGGATTCGACTTTGCGGAGCTGGGCCTGGGCCAATATACAGTTGATGTAGCAAAATCAGCTTCGATTTGGGCGGTTGAAGCCGCATTGGTTGCGGGAATTGTCACTGCGATAGCTTTTAACTGGAAGAGAACAATGCAAAACTTTAAGGAAGGGATAAACAAGAGCATTAGCGGTTCGCTGCTTGCCGTCATGAACACAGGTTCTGAATACGGCTTTGGCGGAATTATCGCGGCTCTTCCCGGCTTTTCCAAAATCAGTGATGGGATTTCCGGCGTCTTTTCAAATCCTCTCGTCAACGGAGCCGTCACGACAAGTACACTTGCAGGCATCACTGGGTCTGCATCCGGGGGTATGGGAATTGCGTTAAGCGCAATGGCTGATCAATATAACAAAGCTATCGAAGCAGCCAATATTCCTCCAGAGGTCATGCACCGGGTCGTCGCCATGGCATCAGGGGGTATGGATACTCTCCCGCATAACGGAGCGGTGATTACCTTGCTTGCTGTAACAGGCTTAACCCATAAACAATCGTATAAGGATATTTTTATGATTACGATTATTAAAACGGTGGCTGTATTTGTCATAATTGCTTTGTATACCTGGTTTGGACTTGTTTAAAGTCAGCGGCAACACCCTTTTGCGGGTATTGCCGTTTTTCTCTATATAGCGGGATTATCCATTCCAAAAAATTAGGCCGGAATCGTTTAAAGTGCGGAGGAGTGCGGGATGGGATGACTCCGGCCCTTTCTTCATGTTAAGTCGCATTCATTTCTAAGAATGCCTTAAAGTAGCTCTTGACAAGTCCTCAGTTTGAATTAATCAGCCTGCATTTTCTTTCTTTTTGTTTTGATCAAGAAAATGAGCCTTCAGCCAGTTTTCAATTTTCCCAAGGGCGTCCGGATGAAGCGGACGTCTTAGAATGTCTTTGAATCTCTTATTCGCTTTTAAAATGCTGAGATCTTCTGTCTGGATCCGGAGTCCGTGTTCCATGTCCTTTATAATCGCAATTTCAGCTTCTCCCTGAACCAGTGCCGGCAGCTCGGAAAGAACATCCTTGTCAGCCAGAGCGTCTTTATCACCAATTACAGCGAGGACAGGACAGCTAAAAGATTTTAAGGCCTCCCGAGTATGGAATTCGTCATGCTCTCTGAACCATTTTGCAGGCTGTTTAAAAAATAACTGGATTTTTACAATGTCTTCATTTGCCTGTTTGAATTTCTTCATTATTTTGGCAGCCTGCTTTTCACTTTTTTCTTCTACCTTCATCAGCTTAAGCAACTTGCCGAGAACCGGTTTTTCAAGTAATGCTTTATTTCCTAGCTCACGCTGTTTCCGCAGTGCTTCAGACATGTTATCAACCCCGCCTGATAAGAAGAGTGCTCCAGCAATTGGGATCGATGCACCCAAAGCAGTCGCAATAATCGTTCCTTCACTATGACCTGCCACAATCACTCTTTCACTATCGACATTTGGATGAACCTGAAGGTATTCTGTGGCAATACGTGCATCCTCCACGAGGTCGGATAGCCCCGCAGCCATCCAGTCACCGCTCCGCTTACCCGTCCCCCGCTTGTCATAGCGGAGCGTCACAAATCCGAGTTCCGTGAAGAAATCAGCAAGTTCCTTATAAAGATTTGTAGTCGGTTTACCTTTTGGACCGTTCCCATCTCGGTCTAGCGGCCCAGAACCCGCGATTAATAGAATGGCCGGGTGTACCCCTTCACCCGCCGGCATTGCCAAAGTTCCATAGATAGGATTTTTCTCCCCAAACATTACTTCTTTTTCCATCCCATTCCCCTCCATTTACCTAATACTATTGATTTTCTGGAATGATGATTGTCGCAAAATTACGCGGTTTCCGATCAGCGGATGGCTCATTCATCATAGCCTCGCTTATCAAGCCGCCCATCTTTTGAATCAATTCCATAAACTCTTTATCCGTCAAATGCATTCTTGCTACACGGAAAGAAACCCCGTCCCGAACCAAGTCGTAATCTTCACTCGAAAGATATTCCTCATAGCTCCCCATTAATTGCGCCAAAAACGTAAAAAACAACTCCAAATGCTGCTCTTTGCTTATCGAGTCTAGCGGCGCCGGCTCGATTTGTTTTAAGGCATATACCTTCTCGACCGTCCCCCTAATTTGATTCTCCTGAACCACTTCAATGAATCCGGCTTCGAGCAACTTGTTCAAATGGCGATATAGTGTTGCCTGAGGAACCTCCTTGAGGTGGTCAAGCAACTTGAAGGCTGTGAGCTTTCTGCCATTTACCAGTGCCTGGAGAATTTTCATGCGGACTGGGTGTAAGATAAGTTTAGTACGATCAAAATCCATATGATTAACCCCCCTAAGATGATTTTATTATCAAAGTTGAGAACAATTCCGCAAAAAAACACTGTTTATTATTTTCACTTTTGATAATAATACCTAGAGGTGAGAATGTCAACTCCCTTATAACTCAAGAATAAAGAAAACCACTTGCTCCTGCGCGGCAAGTGGCTTCGTAAAGTTTTTAGCTTGTAAAAATTTAAGCCGACAAGCGATTGTAACCAATATCAGTTTCAACTATTGGCTACACTCCTTTTTTTACAAGCTCTTTAAATTTTTTTGCGGTCCTAATTTCCACAGTCAAGGATCCTTTTTTCATTACAGTTTTCACCAGAATCGGTGCCCCGCTTGTGTTTAGAAACCGGAAATCAAGTCCTCCATAGGATACGGTTGCGTCTCTTCCCTTCGGAACATAGCCGACCCCAAGGGAATGATGGTGCCACTCAACATACTCGACTCCCAGTTGGTCCACTGCATTGAAAAGGGTGGAGGATGTTTGGCAAATGCCTCCTCCGATTCCCATGACCAGCTTTTTGTTGACGATTTCCTGTGCCGGCTGGTAACCGTGCGCCTCGTCGCTAGGCCCAACCTGGGTATTGAACGAAAAATGATCTCCAGCACCGACAATCACATTGTCGATCGCTTTTGCCGATAGCTCGATATTTTTGTTCCTGCCCTTGACACTCGGATCAAAGTAAGTCGTATAAGATGCAACTAATTGTTCACTCAAGTGCACTGCGTCTTCGGCCATATAGCTATTTGCTGATGAAACTAATGGCAGGATGACATCCCCGCCTTTCTCTGAAGCCTTGAGGATCATTTCCACCAATTGTGCCTCTTCCAAAATCACCCGTGGTTCTCCCTTAATAATTTGTCCATCGGGCCCAAGCTTGTCGAGATAGCCACGCTTGTCGTAACCGGGTTTCTTATCGGTTCCAGCAGCAAGTTCCCTTGCCCACTTTTCAAGCTTCTTCTTGTATTCCTCATTGTTTTTACCATATCCCATTTCTTTAGGGATAAAAGTTTGGATGGCATTGCTCAGAGCTGGATCCTTTATATTAACGACTACAGGCTGTGGCACGATTTCCTTTACAGGTTCAACCGGCTTCTGTTTGGTTTGTTTGTCTGCAGCCTTTGCTGTTTTCGTTTCTGCTTGTTTGCTCACTTCCACTCCATCAGTACATCCTGCCAAGCCTATGAAACTGCAAATCAACAACACTGATATTCCTTTTGTTAGCTTCAACATAATCCCCCATACACTTTTTCTAGGCCCATTTGTTTTATAAAAAGCCGCTTAGCTATTATATTCCGTTCTTGATAAAGTTTTCCTCTTTCTTTATACAAAACAAATTCCGACAAGAAAAGCGGAAGCGCCTCGGTCAGCGCTGTATGGACTCCTCGAAAAAGCTATCACTTTTTCTTCGTGCGATGCTGATGCTGCCGAAGCCTTCCTTGTGGAGGGCCTCGAAGGAGATAAAGGAAACACGATGAGCGCAAGCGAATCGATGTTGACTTATCGTAACGAGGGGACCGAAGTACACTAGGCGCTATGCGCGGGAGCTAGACGGAAGAAAAGCGCAAGCGCCTTGGTCAGCGCTGTAGCTAGACAGGTACAAAAAACCGTCTTCTTTTTAGGAAAACGGTTTTTATTTTAGTTGTCGTTCACTACAAGTATATTTATTTTTCTAGTATTGGCATTGGAAAATGCAAAACAAAAGTAGTTCCTTGGCCTGGTTTGCTTTCAATTTGGACCTTGCCATTCATAGAATTAATAATGCTATAAACAACCATCATTCCTAGACCCGTTCCATTTTTTCCTTTTAATGAAAAATATGGCTCTCCTAGTCTCTCTATTTGTTCACGGTTCATCCCAACCCCAGTATCAGAAATGTAAATTTCAGTACTCTCTCCCTTGATTTGAGATACAACTGTTAATGTGCCACCGTTTTCCTCCATTGCTTCTATAGCATTCTTAACAATATTTAAGATGCATTGATGGAATAAATGACGTTCACCATTCAGTTTTACGTCTTGGACAAGATTGGTATTTATGAGTACAGAATTCATATTTGCGAGGGGATGAATCATCTCAATAATATACTTTAATTCTTCATATACATCCAAGATTTCCAATTTATTCGGCGCCGGTTTAGCGAACGTAAGATAATCAGTAATGATTCTTTCTGCACGTTCCAGTTCGGTTTTCGCCAATAAGATGAATTCCCTCTTTTTATCAACTGGATAATCTTCGCTTTCCAGGATCTGCAGAAACCCCTTTGTTACTGTTAAAGGATTCCGGATTTCGTGTGAAATAGATGCAGCGAGGTGGCTTACAATTTCAAGTTTTTCAGAGCGTTGAATTCTTTTCTTAATAGCAATTGAATTCCGTACCCATTCAAGAGCGTATATTAAGATGAGGATACTAGCTCCATAAAAAGAAACAATTAAAAAATCATAACCCGTTGTGAAATTAAAGATATAGTGTATTAATTTCATCCCGGAATATCCTACTACTATGACAGTGCTGAATATAAGTGCCAGTTTCTTGCGAAGCCGCCATTTATGGTAGTGTTTGGATAAAATATAAATCACACTGGTTTCAATCATGACCATAATTGTATTTGCCATGGCTTCGTCGGGTGAATAAATCATGATATATCCAATTGTACATGCCGATAAAAATGGCAAGGTCAAACTGCCCCCATATAGCCCACCAATCAGAATCACCGTATGGCGCAAATCCATCATAAATTCCCCATTAATTCGTACACTAAAGATAAAATTCACGCATAATGCAAGAGCAAACGAAATGGTATAAACAATATTTCTTCGTCGTTTTGAGTATTCCTTGGTATCCAGTAACATCTCCGTAAAGACGGTTATCAGCAAGACAAAAAGAAGGTCAATCATCAGAATCTCGATAGTATTGAACATAAAGGGGTCCCCTGCTGTAAATTATTTTCTATTTATATTATATTGCCTATATAGGCATCCAGAAAGTGGGAATGTAACATTTAGAAAAAAATAACCAATTCTCTATTTCGATTATCTTACAGAGGAACCATTTTTAATTAATAGAGCATTGTTGGTTTCGAGAACGCTTGGACTAATTGCTTTTGAAGATTGGAACCGGCTCCCAAGAATTAAAAAAACATCTTTCCGGAGAAAGATGCATCATTACTTGTCTATGTTTATTGTTTTTTTTCCTCAATGACCTGGACCAGCTGCTCAATAATGTCGTTAAGCCTCATACTGCTTGTGTTTCTGCCCAAAATTGCCGACGTCTTTTCAACTAATACTTTTTCTTGCTCTGTCATGATACCCTCCAAGATATTAAAGCTGCCTTACAAAGTAATATTTTCCCATAAAATATTGATTTTGTATAGAGGTTTTTGTCGCTTTTTGTAGAAAAAAATATTTCACTTGGTTTACGCTGCATAAAAGCCGGGTAATGTAATAAGTCTGCAATTTAAAAATAAGACAATGTTCAACAAAATCTCTCATATCCATTTTTTTCATAAAAAGCTATAATATTTTTAGATTTTGAAAAACTTGTAAAGGTGGTTAAATGTGAAATCAGCATTTGAAGTATGTCTTCAAGAGATAGTCGATGAAGTTACAAGCCAAAAAGAAAGCCTCGCACAGCAAAGATTTGATGTCGATGTTAATACCTATTCCCCATATGTGAATTCGGCTTTAAGAGACTGGCGGGAGAATTTGATTTCAATCTTTGCTCAATCGATCTTTACTAGTTTGGAAGATACCTACGGTGAACTGAAGTCCTGGGGTTCTGAAAGCGTCAACCTTCTTGTCAACCTTGAACTGCCATTGGATATCGCTGTTGAAGAGGTCCGTTTTTACCGGAATACGATTGGTGAGATTATTAAAAATGAAGCTATCAAACATGAGTTTTCGATATCGGAATTCTATGACATCATTTCACGGTTCGATTCTGTTGTTGACCGAGCCGTCCATTGGCTCAGTTTGTCTTATTCCGAGACATATGCCGCCCGTATTACCGCAGCCGAGCTAACTGCACTGGAGCTTTCAATCCCGATTGTTCGCATAACCGAAAGAATTGGTATCCTGCCTTTGGTTGGTGATATCGATACAAAGCGTTCCCAGGAGCTAATGGAAAAAGCGCTTAAACATGGGACAGATCTTGGACTGAGCCATATTATAATTGATTTGTCCGGTGTCCCGATCATTGATACGATGGTTGCAAACCATCTTTTCAAGGTAATTGATGCTCTTAAATTGGTTGGAATCGAATCAATTTTGACCGGTATCCGCCCGGAAATTGCCCAGACGATGATTAACCTTGGCATAAAAATCAGCGGCATTTCCACATTTGCAAGTCTTCATAACGCAGTCAAATACCTACAGCCAAACATTGAGTAAGCCAGTACATTCCTACGAATGTACTTATATTTTTTATTTCGACAAATTCAGCAATGTATGTATGATATACTAGCTGGAAATACAGGGATACCTGAATTTTCTTGGTCCTCCCTCAAGGAGGTAATACTAGTTGGAAAAAATAAGTGTATTTCTTGATGATTATCGCCAGCCACCCACCGGATATGTGCTTGTAAAAACAATCGATGAATGTATCGAGTTATTAGAGAGATATCCTATTCACCATCTGTCGCTTGACCACGATTTGACTGATAAGAGAAGAAATGGTTTGATGCTCGTCCAGCATATGGTGAGAAAAGGTTTGTTTGCCGGGCGCATTACCATCCACTCGGCCAATTCAGTCGGCGGCAAAGCTATGTATAATCATTTAAAAACCGCTCAGGCAAACTTTTCCTGGCCCTCACATGTCGTCCTTTCCATGAGACCTCTCCCCCTTGAATCCTACCCCCTCCGGACACTCAAGTATTATGTGGAAACCTACCAATAGAATATCCATAACAGAAGGATTACAAGACAGGTCTGGCGCATTTGCCAGGCCTGTTTAGTTAGTTGTTTGTCTTTTACACCGACAACATTTTTCTTTTAGTTAGTCCTTTAGCTTGGAGATTTTCTTATTAAGTTCATTTATTTCCTTCTCGACATCGTAGAGATTTTTCTGGATCCGATCCCTTCTAGCTGTTAGCACGCTAAGCTGCTGCTTAAGTTCTTCTTTCTTTTCTGCCATTAACCTGTCCTCCATTGGTGGTCCTTTATTAAGAAATCCTTCTTTATTTTGCATTTTACGGTCAATTTTTATGAACAGCCTATGTGTTATTTAATTGGGATTTTCCAAAAAAATAAGTGTTAATCATATTCCAATTAACACAGCCAAATCGTTTTATTAATGAATATCACGCTTTCGGAAATTTCCTCCTTTTACTTCCGCAACATCGTATACTGTGACAAAAGCCTGTGGATCAATTTCATTAATAATATCCTTCATCTTACTATCTTCAAGCCGATTGATGACACATGTGATTTCTTTAAACTTCTCGTTCGAATATCCACCTTCCACTACTTTCAAGGTTGAGCCGCGCCCGAGGCGGTCACGGATTGTTTCCACCATTTCTTCGGGCTTATTGGTAATAACTTTAAAGGTTTTCGCTCCGCTTAAACCTTCTTCAACAATATGTATGACTTTAGATGCAATGTAATAGGCAATACCTGATAAAAATGCACCCTTCAGGCCGAATACCGTTGAAACAATAATGAAAACAAACAGATTTAAGAATAAAATGAAGTCGCTCGTTCCAAATGGCAGCCTTCTGGCCAGCAGGACGGCCAGCATATCAATACCATCGAGGGCACCGCCATTACGCAATGCCAACCCCATCCCAAAACCAATGATGATTCCACCCACTACTGTTATTAATAGCGTATCTCCCTGGATAATGGTTGGTATGTGGTGCATGACACTGGTCCCCACTGCAAGAGAGGCAATCCCTATTACCGATTTTATAGCAAAGCTTTTGCCAATTTGTTTATACCCTAAATAGACGAACGGGATGTTTAGTAGTGCGATTAATACCCCCAGCTGAATTCCTGTTAGTTGTGAACCGACAATGCTAATTCCGGTCACCCCGCCATCAGACACATTATTGGGGATTAATACAGCCTCCAGTCCGTACGCTGTAATGAAGCCGCCAATTATAATCATTAATATCCGTACTATCTTTAGTAATTTTCTTGGTTGTTGCATCGTTTCCGAACTCAATTTATTTTCCTCCCACCTGTGGTCCTGCATAATTTTTCTCTTAAAAGACTACCAATAATATCGTTTTCGTTCAACGGTATGGTTTTGCAGAAATTAGTTAATTTTTCTCTACTTTAACTTGAGCATCGGAGGTCGCTTCCTTGCCTGGATAGTAAGGCGTTGAGGATAAGTCTCAGCCAACTTTCCGCTTGGGTTGTAGGTTCCAAGCAGGATTTCCCTAGTACCTTATGCGGTTGCCGCCTCCTGCTCCCCCCCGAGATAGCTGTACAGGATTGCTTTTACGTCGTTCACGAAAGGTATTTCGATTGCACACCCACCTGATAGAACCACGATAATGTTTTCGTGGCGGGCGCCCGATCGCGAACAAGTTCCAGCTGATTGCTTCGGAGCTTTATGTACTTCCTGTCGATGCCTTCTGCCTCGCAGCTTTCATCCAAGCCCAGGAATAAGAGGATTACATCGGATTTTCCTGCCAACTCAATGACCTTTTTTTTCAAAGAAGGGCTTTGGTCTCCAAATCGTTTATCCCACACTCAATAAAACAGGCCTGGTGCTATCGATAGCACCAGGCCTGTATCCTGGAAACCTTTCTCCTACTTCTCTAGAGGAACTGCCTTTATTCATTATCATTCTTCAAATCGATATAGAGAGTCCCGTCCGGTTGGACTTCTGCGTAAAACACATCCTTTATAGAGTTTACACCCGCGTTATTGAGATGCCTGGTTAGCCAATCTTCATTAGGGCTAAGGCTTGCGAGGTTCTCTTCGTTTAGCTTTCCCTCCTGGATGACTCCGGTGGATAAAGGGAAAATAGGTGCCTTAATCTTGGATGACTGTTGGATGTCTTGTTTCTTAACGACAGAAAGACTCCCATCAAGTTCCAGAATGGCGGATTCCACATCAACTAGAGACGTAATATTTTTCCCTCTAAGCAGGCCTCTTAGTGAATTTATATCTATTGCTGTCTTGCCTAAGGTTTTTTCCATGATTTTTCCTTTGTATATGATTAGCTTTGGCTCGCCTTCAATAATTTTACGGGCTATGACGGATTTAAGGCTGATATAACCTAGTAAGATTGTAAGCAAACCCCAGCCCACAACGCTGAAGACACCGTGTCCAATTTTTAGAGTCCGGTCAGTGACGAGGCTGGCGGCAATATTTCCAATTGTAATAGCGGTAATAAAAGTAAAAACATTTAACTTTCCTATTTCCTTTTTTCCCATAACCCGTGTAAGAACAAGCATTATGAAAAAGGCCAGTATGAGTCGAATGGCTACTTCAGTGTATGTCATGCGGGCCATCAACCTCCTTACTAACTCCGTAATATCTTTACTTCGTGTCAAAAAACATTTTAAGCTTGTGGTCGCATTGGTAGCTTATCCCTATTGTTAGATTATTTTAGTGGAATAATTCTTTAAAAGGTTGATTGCGATTCACAGGGATATCGCTTTAGGAGAAAAGGAATGGATTCTATAACTATTTACATAGAAACCATAGATTTCCCCCTTTGTATTTTTCGGAATTTTTTTAAAATAGTTTTATCCTCGAGGGAATAGGGTAGAAGAAAATATTATTCGACAATCTTCTTGGATTCGATAGACATTAGGCCAGTCAATCCGACATTGTCGAGAACTTTTAACTTTTTAAAAAGGGTGGGATTTGGTGGAAGACCTGGTAACTTGGCTGAATGGATATGTTTGGAGTTCATGGCTGGTTTTTGCATTTTTAGGTATAGGCTTGCTTTACACGATTTTAACCCGTTTTGTCCAAATTCGATATTTTAAAGATATGATAAAGCTGACCTTTGAAGGTGGCGGGTCTAAAGCCGGTGTTTCTTCCTTCCAGGCATTAGCAATGTCATTAGGAAGCAGGGTCGGTACAGGGAATATAGCGGGCGTTGCCACTGCAATCGCATTCGGCGGACCTGGAGCTGTCTTTTGGATGTGGGTCGCCGCCCTATTGGGAAGTGCCACTTCATTTATTGAAATCACTCTCACACAAGTGTACAAAAGGAAAATAGATGGCCAGTATCGTGGAGGGACACCATTTTACATAGAAAAAGGATTGAAGTTAAAGTGGTTTGCAGGTGTCTCAGCCGTGTTAACATTAATCGTTATGAGTTGTTTATGGCCAGGTATCCAGGCGAATACGGTCGCTTTAACAATGGATAACACGTTTGGAATACCACCCGCAGTTACTGGGGCGTTAATCGTTGTGTTACTGGCAGTCATTATATTCGGCGGTGTGAAGCGAATAGCGAAAGCTGCCGAGGTCATGGTGCCGTTCATGGCGATCGGTTACATATTAATGTCACTAATCATCATTGGCTTAAATTATTCACAACTACCCGATGTTCTCTCACTTATTTTTACAAGTGCTTTTAACTTGAACTCGACTTTCGGTGGACTGATGGGTTCTGCGATTGCCTGGGGGGTTCAAAGAGGCGTTTATTCGAATGGAGCAGGGCTAGGCAGTGAAACATTCGAAGCGGGTGCCGCAGAGGTTTCTCACCCAGCAAAACAAGGACTTGTACAGGCTTTCAGTGTGTATATTGATACTCTTATCATTTGCCCGGCTACGGCTTTCATGATTCTGATTACCGGAATGTATGATGTGAAGCCGGAAGGAATGGCTCCGATTACAAATAAACTTGGGAATACTGAACCTTCTGTTTATACACAGCTTGCTGTCGATTCAGTACTGCCTAGATTTGGATTAACCTTCCTGGCTATCGCATTGTTCTTTTTCTGTTTTACAACTCTTTTGTCCTACTATTATAAAGCGGAGACTAACCTCGCATTTCTTACACGCCATAAAAAGTTGAAATCAAATTGGCCGAATTATCTTTTAAAAATTGTCATATTAGCGGCTGCATTTTATGGCAGTGTCAAATCAGCATCTGCTGTATGGGCAATTGGCGACTTAGGCATGGGAACGATGGCCTGGGTGAACTTAACTGTGATCCTGCTATTGACCAAACCTGCTTTGAAAGTCCTCAAAGACTATGTCAGGCAGAGAAAAGCAGGGAAAGATCCTGTGTTCAAGCCTGAAACAGTCGGAATCGAAGGCGCAGACTTCTGGGAAGAAAAATATAAAGAGCCCAAGCACCCTAAACTTGATAATAGGAAAACTGTTTCGATTTAATTAGTAAGATGATTTACCGAATAACAGTCTCCCTTTAAAGTAACGGGTTCGAAATGCAAAGAAAATCAGCACAATGGAAGCTTAGGGCTTATAGCTCTGAGCTTTCTTTGTGTAAGCACATCATTTAAAAGAACTCGTAACATGAGGTCCCTAAAGAGGATAATGCTTGTTACCACAATGGTAAAGGTTGCTAGTCCCCCGCCACTTCTTTAATATAAATATAAAGTTAGTATGTAAAAGGAGGCAAAAAAATGAAACTAGGGGCATTTTCTATAAGTTTAAACGTAAAAGACATTAATGTTTCAAAGGCATTTTACGAAAAACTAGGATTTCAATCTTTTGGAGGTGACATTACTCAAAATTGGCTCATTATGAAGAATGAGAATTGTATAATTGGTTTATTCCAAGGAATGTTTGAAAAGAACATTCTTACCTTTAATCCAGGATGGAATGAAAATGCCGAAAATCTTGAATCATTTACAGATATTCGGGAAATTCAAAAACAACTTAAGGCAGAAGGAATAACCATGCTCTCTGAAGCAGATGAAGCAACTACTGGACCCACACATTTTATTATTGAAGATCCAGATGGCAATCAGATCCTTGTTGATCAACATCGATAGTTAACGGAATCACTTATGACCTTTTAGGCAGCAGGATACTTATCAGTAATGCCCTTTATAAAGCCTTTCTCCTATGATTAGTACATAACTAAATTGGGTGAAAGGCTTTTAGATTCCCAGTTGTTAAACAAGAGATATTGGAATTACTCCTTTTCTGCTATATTTTTCAAATTCATAATGAAATAATAATTTCCTAATAAACTGAGATATAAAAGTGGATACACTAAGGCAGAATACAATAGATTCCAGTCACTATGATAAAAAAGATCTGTCTTTACTGCGATCCATTCATAAAAAACAGCCAAGGCAGAACATATAACTATATACATACCCTTTTTCAAAAGAGTTTGATGAATTGGGTATAAGTTAAGAAACATGATATTTACAGCTGGATATATCCCAAAGGTAACACCCAACATCTCCCAATTTACAACTTTCGGTTCGAAATATCCGTATAACCCATATTTCACGTCCAAAAACATATCAACTAGTAAATGTAATCCTATTGCAAATAATGATGTGGTGTACATATCTACTTTCAAAAGTCTCTTCGGAATAAAGTAAACGATGCTGTTGAATATTAATATCGAGATAATCATAAGTAACATAAAAGGCTTTCCGCCCTTCTGGATAGTTTATGTAATAGTATGTTTTCCTCAAATTCATATAGTATTAATACTATCCTTAAATCTTTAATCGATATCCCCCCTTCAGCTATAATTTTTCACCGAACCTTCCTACTTCAGTTTTAACCTTCATTAAATATTATCGTACATTTTAATATAATTTTATTATTTGGACATTTATAGCTGACCCTGAAACAGATACTAAAGTACCGGGTACAATTGTAAATATTTCTGTGGATAAACTCCTACATTTATTCACACATTTTTCCTCATCTCTCTACATCTGCTTAATAAGGTATTTACATCTCTCTTTTATACTGGTCATGTAAGCAAATAAGGGTTGAAGGAGATGAAGATGATGATGAAGAAATTGATTAAACCATTGGTTGGGTTAGGAATTGGCTTGACGCTATTTTTACCGGCAAATCAGGGAGCTTATGCAGCTGAAACAATTGGGGAATTACGGAAGGTAGACAATGTTGCTCACCGGGGAGCATCCGGCTATGCGCCTGAAAACACGATTGCGGCGTTTGACAAGGCTGTTGACATGAAGGCGGACTACATAGAGATTGATGTCCAAATGAGTAAGGACGGCGAACTTGTGATTATTCACGACACCACTGTTGACCGGACAACCGATGGTACCGGCAAGGTTAAGGATTTAACATTTGAAGAACTTAGGAGCCTTGATGCCGGCAGCTGGAAGTCACCAGAATTTAGTGGCGAGAAGATCCCTACTTTTGATGAAATTCTCGACCGCTACCGCGGGAAAATTGGTGTTTTAATAGAATTGAAAGCCCCTGAGCTTTATCCTGGAATCGAAGAAAAAGTGGCAATCGAGCTTATTGAAAGAAACTTGAACAAGCCGCAAAATGAAAAAATCATCATCCAATCCTTTAACTTTGAATCAATGAAAAAAATGGATAAATTGCTTCCTACAATACCAATTGGTGTTCTAACGTCTTCAGCGAAACACACGACCGAGCAGGCATTGCAGGAATTCGCCCAATATGCCGAGTACTTCAACCCTAGCTATGGACTCGTTTCCAAGGAATTAGTGTCCAATGTCCATGCCCTTGATATGAAGATTGGTTCTTGGACGGTCAGGAGCCAAGAGGCGGCTGACTTCCTGCTTGAGATGGATGTTGATGCCATCATCACAGACTTCCCTGATTATGTGGATCCGAGAAATTAGTTATCAAAAGAAAGGCCCGGCGGCTTAGCAACGGATTTTGTTTTCGGGGGCTTTCTTATTAAAAGACACCAGAAAGGACGTATGAATTGACATACGTCCTTTCTTTATTTATCAAGGTTTATAGGAATTTCGATTAACTTTGGTAGAGCAATGACATCATCATTATGATGGTCAATAAGTATTGTACAATGCAGTGCTGATTTGAGTGCCAATTTTATTGATCTTTGGAAAAGCTGTTGATTCCAACATTTAGAAATAACAGGGTCCACACTTATCCGTTGAAGAGTCAGGTTAAGCTCCGAGCAGATAAATAGACGGAAAAATTCCGCTTAATTAGTAATTATGATTAGAAAAAGCTTAAATAGATGGAGAGAATCCGTCTATTTACTCAAAACACATAAAAATGTGGGCTTTTATTTAGAATAACCGGAAAATCTCCGCTTAACATACACCGATACGAGCTCCGTTCGCCGTCTAAGCGGAAAATCTCCGCTTATTTTATTTTCGCTGGTTACCTCTAGACAGTATCAATGTCACAATTTAATTCTCCCTGTTAGTAACGGGCTGCTTCCAAAACATCGTGATTCCTACTCCAATAAAAATCACCACGGTTGCAAAGTAGTATGGGTAGTTAATATCGATATCAAATAACATCCCCCCTAGAATTGGACCGGTTATGTTAGCCAAGCTGGTAAACATTGAGTTCATCCCGCCAATAAATCCTTGCTCATTCCCCGCGATATTCGATAGATAGGACGTTATTGCTGGACGGAATAAGTCGAACCCCACAAAAACAATAAAGGTTACAAGTAAAATCGAGAAGTAAGAGTGAACAACGGTCATTAAAAAGACAAGAATAGCTGATACAATCAGACTATAGCGAATCAGTTTTATTTCACCCCAAATACGGGTTAACTTATCAAACAAAATGACCTGCGCGATAGCACCAAAAATGGCGCCGCCAGTAATGACTATAGCTATATCAGCAGGTGTAAACTGAAATTTATGATCTACATACAAACTAAAAAATGATTCAAATGCTGCCAAACCGAAGGAAGCTATAAAAATCAAGATAAAGGCAAAGAAATAGTTGGGTTCAAGAATAAGTTTGAATCCACCTTTTCTTTTACCAGTTTGTTCAGTAGTACTTTCCGGACGTGCTGGCTCAGTTAATACTATAAGGGAAAGAACAGCAGCGAATGTGCCAAGGGCACCCGCAAAGAAGAATGGTACCCGTACTCCAATCTCAGCTAAAAAGCCTCCTATCCCCGGTCCAATAATAAACCCCGTACTGATGGCTGCAGACATATAACCAAGAGCTTTGGGACGTGTTGCCGGGGTCGTAATATCTGCTATGAAGGCTGTCACTGCCGGCATAATCAGGGCGGCACTTATTCCTCCCATTATTCGCGAAATAAATAGCACTTCTATTTCCCGCCCTAATCCGAATAAAAATTCAGATAAGCCGAAAATAAATAAGCCGATTACGATTATGATTTTCCTGCCAAACCTATCCACGGCTTTCCCCGCAAACGGAGAAACAATAAGCTGGGCAATCGCAAAGGCTGCTGTTAAATATCCTATTGTTGTACCGGTAATACCCAGCTCATTCATAAGAGTTGGCATTACCGGAATAATAAGTCCAATTCCTAAAAATGCAATAAATAAATTGAGAAGTAATAATCCCAAGGTGAATTTACTATTTTTCATTCTTCCACATGCTCCTTCAACCCCACTGCGTTTTACTGCAACTTTATATAGCTACTATACAGTTAGTAATGAAGCTAAACAAATGAATAAGAACAATAGAGGTTTATTTTTTCTATTGCGAACAATTTGAATGTACTCATTCGATTTTCGTGTGAATTTGTAATAATTTTCTATTACAATCAACATGCTTTGACAACACCGCAATCTATCAACTTGCTTCCAAGGAACTGGTATCCAATGTCCATACTCTTATGAAAATTGGTTTTATACGGTCAGGCCCCAAGAGGTGGCCAGCTTTCTGTTTTAAATAAAAAAATACTGATACCCAGAACAATTTTAACTGCAGGAACATAATCACCGCTGTTTCATAAAATAAACCAAAACTTTGCCAGGGGTTGTGGACCATGATGAACCAGCTACCAGTTAACAATGAGAAAAGCGCAGAGATCCTGCGGCTTGAAAAAGAAGTGGCCCTGGGGTTATGGGTTCAGGTAGTCGGCCACATTATTGAAATAAAAGGCTTAACCGGGCTCCTTCAATCGGAGAAAGATGAGAGTCTAACAGGTGAACAACAAATACTGACTGGTGTCTGGATTAAAACAATTGGACACATACTGGAGGCTATTTCAGTAACGAGGCAAATATATGAAACAGACATTTTGAAATTGATACAGGAACAAAAAATTGCGATTACCGGAGACATTCTTACGGCAATTGGATCAGTAGTTGAAGCAGATGGGGGAATTCAGGTGCTTAATGAAGAAAACTTAGAAGTTACCCGGATTATCCCATAGTCATCATCAAGAAGAGCTTGTTGCATTGAAGCAGCAAGTTTTTTCGCCTTTTTTAACATATAATTCCACCCCTTTGCAGGATAACCTACCCTTTAAAAAGAACTTAACAACGTAGTAGGTCATGCAAAATATAAGGGGGTATTCGAATGTGGCCTTTTAAGAAAAGACAAAAGGTGTCGGGGTCTGGGGCACCGGTATATAAGTACGAATCGAAGGAAACGAAATTCGAAGGGGTAAGGGATTATGATTTCGAGGCTAAGGAAAAATTCGAGCATCATATTGAGACATACATAGGAAAAATCAATGGCGTTTTTCATGAGATTGTTTCAAATCTAGTCCATCTTGATGTCTATCATGTTGCACCAACCCCTGAAAAGCCATTTCATACACTTGTGACTCATGGGATGAGTGACCTGGCAATGGACGTTCCTCCAGGGGCTGAAGATTGGAGGTTTGCTGAATTGGTATGCTTTTTGCCGAAGGAATATGATATATCGGATGATGCCTTCCAGGATGACCGCAATTATTGGCCGATTGGGAACTTGAAGTTTTTAGCAAGATTTCCCCATGAGTACAATACATGGCTTGCCTATGGCCATACCCTTCAGAACGGCAACCCAATCCAACCCTTCACTAGCGGGACAAAGTTGTGCGCGTCTCTCTTGATTCCGCCGACCATTGTTGATGGCAAGTTTTTTTCATTGAAAGTTAGAGATGACAAGAACATCTTCATCTACAATGTCATGCCGATTTACAAGGAAGAGATGGACTACAAGATGGAACATGGCGTCGATAATCTATGCGAGCGATTCGACTTGTTTGGGGTGAATGATATTTATAATTTAAACAGGATGAATACGTGTAAATAGCATGACGGAGTGAAGACAAACGGGCCTGGAACTTTTAAATGGTGCCAGGCCTGTTTGGTTTTTCGGATGAAAAAGTGCTATCTAATCCACTTAGTCACGTTCTGAAACGGGTTCCTCTTCCCCTCAGGAAGAGCCCGTTTCGGATAGCCAATATAAAGAAATCCGAGAACCTCACCATTCTCTGACAAACCGAAAAATTCTTTCATCAACGGGTCATACGTTGGTGCACCTGTCCGCCAGTATCCCGCCAGACCCAGGCTATGGGCGGCCAAAAACATATTTTGAATGCACGCATAAACCGCTCCGTATTCTTCGAGCTGAACTACTTTCGGATCCGTTGCCGGTTCAGCTGCCACTGCGATAACAACTGGGGCGCGATAAGGCTTTTTTAATTCCTTATCGAGTTTGGCTGCATCGGCCTCCCCATTTTTTTCTGCAATTTTTACAAAGACCTCTGCCAGTTGTTTTCTCCCCTCTTCCACCAGGACAAAGAAGCGCCAAGGCTCTGTCCTGAAATGGCTTGGAGCCCAAGTTCCAGCTTCAAGAATTTGTTCAATAAGTGATTCCGGCACCGCCTCATCCTTCACAAGCCCAAAACTTCTCCTAGTTTTAATTGCTTCCAGAACATCCATCCGTTTCTCCTCCCTCTTTCATAGTCGTTCAGGATCCTAATACAAGTGTATTTTTAATAGGTAAAGAATTATTCTTTCGTCACTCTAAAAAACTATCAATATTCCCAACGAAAAAAGCTTGGTACTTATCAAAAGCACCAAGCCTGTATAATCTGATTCCCCCGGCAAACCAGAACCTTCCCTACAGCACTTTCCCAAGAAAGGCTTTGGTTCGTTCGTGCTGGGGGCTGCCGAAGAGGTCTTCGGGTTTGCCCTGTTCGACAATGTAGCCGCCATCCATGAAGACGACACGGTCGGCAACTTCACGTGCGAATCCCATTTCGTGGGTAACGACGACCATGGTCATGCCTTCTTTTGCAAGCTGCCTCATAACATCTAGTACCTCTTTGACCATTTCAGGATCGAGAGCGGAAGTAGGTTCGTCAAACAACATGATTTTCGGCCTCATTGCTAGCGCCCGGGCGATAGCGACACGCTGCTGCTGGCCGCCTGACAGCTGTTCAGGATAGTTGTCTGCTTTCTCAAGCACCCCAACTTTCTCAAGCAGTTCAAGTGCGAGTTTCTCCGCTTCCTTTTTGGGCGTTTTTCGGATAAGCATTGGCGCCATAATAACATTCTCGAGAATCGTCATATGAGGGAACAGGTTGAATTGCTGAAACACCATCCCAACCTCAGTCCGGATGTCATTGATATCCGTATCCGGGTCGTTTACTTTCATCCCTTCCACATAAACGCTGCCATCGGTGATTTCCTCTAGCAAATTGATGCAGCGCAGGAAGGTACTTTTTCCAGATCCTGAAGGGCCGATTACACAGACAACTTCCTTTTCATGGACATGGTAATCAATGCCCTTCAACACTTCCAATTTACCAAAATACTTATGCAGGTTTTCCACTTTGATCATTCGCCAAAACCTGCCTTTCTGTTCTTTTGCGAGGGTTATAGTGATTGCTGGTCCGCTTCTCCACATAAGCAACCAATTTTGTCACGAGATAGGTAAGCATCAAGTAAAGTGCTGCCGCGACCAGGTATGGCTCCCAGAAGCGCTGGTATGCCCCTGCCACAATCTTGCTGGCATAGAGAATATCATTTGCAGCAATGACCGTAACCAGTGAAGAATCCTTCAGCAAGGCAATAAATTCATTGCCAAGCGGCGGAATCATCCGGCGGAACGCCTGAGGCAATATAATTTTTCGCATCGCTTGATTGTGAGTCAGCCCCAAGGAACGGGCCGCCTCCATCTGCCCTTTATCAATCGACTGGATACCGGCGCGGATGATTTCAGCGTTGTACGCGGCACAATTAAGGACAAGTGCCGTAATCCCTGATACCATATATCCGAACGATTGTCCGAAAACCGCCGGGATGACCGCGAGATGGATAATTAAAATTTGCACGAGCATTGGGGTGCCCCGGAATAGGTCGACATAAAGCTTCGACGGCCAGTAAATTAGCTTTCGTTTCGATGTCTCACCAAGGCCGATTAGTACTCCTAATACAATGCCCCCAATATAACCGCTAACTGTTAAGACAATCGTAACCCAGATACCACGTATGAAAAAGTCACGGTAGTTCCAGATCATGTCCCAGCGAAAATCAAGGATGTCCAACTGAAACACGCTCCCGCCTATTCAAGTTTTTGTCCAGTAATTTCTTCTAGCTTTCCGTTTTCCTTGATTTTCTTAAGGCCTTCATTTAAAAGATCCAATACTTCCTTGTTGCCTTTCTTAACCATGATGCCGTAGAATTCTTTCTCGAAGCTAGGATCTTCAATAACTTTCAGTTTGGCATTTTTATTGTTTTTCAAATATTCATAGACAACCGCGTTGTCACCGATAGCGGCTTCCGTTGAACCATTAATGACCTCCTGCATTGCTGCCGGCTGGCTTTCATAAGCGAGAATGTCCGGGTTGCTTTGACCGAGTGCCTTCTGCGCGGCTTTGTGTCCTGTTGTATTAATTTGTACGGAAACCTTCTTGCCTTTAAGGTCTGCGACTGATTGAACGGCAGAATCCTCTTTAACAACAATGACAAGGTTAGCCTGATAGTATGGCTCCGTAAAATCATACGTTTCTTTCCGTTCGTCTGTAATCGTAATGCCTGAAACACCAAAGTCGAGCTCACCATTGGTGATTTGCTGGAATAGCGGCTCCCAGCCAACATTGTTCAATTCGTACTCAAAACCCGCCTCTTCGGCGATGGCCTTAAGCACGTCCACATCGATTCCGACGATTTCCCCTTTGTCATTCATCGATTCAAATGGTGCGAAAGCGGCTTCTGTTCCACCAGACAGCTTCTTTTTACCGCCAGAACCGGATGTAGCTGACTCCTTGGTTCCACACGCAGCCAAAATCAGTGATATTGCCAGCAAAATGGTTAATAGTATTCCTCTCTTTTTGGACATGAAGATCCCCCTTGTTTTCGTATTGTTTCAGTTTATGACATTTTAGTTCATGTTAGAATTATACAAATTTCAGAATATTATTTCAATGTATAGTATTCGGAATTATTAAATTATTTTAAAAATATTTTGGTGTTTTGCAGTTTTCACACCGGAAGATGCACACAGGCCAGGTATGTGTGCGGCACAGCCAATTTGAAAAGCGGTAGTGAAGGTATTGTGGGAATAATCGGACAGTGCCTGCCACTCCCCGCTTTTTCTTATTTCACGAATAAAAAAAGACAGGTGGTTTCCCCTGTCTTTTTTGCCTTAATATTCCTGAATTTGGTTTGACAGCTGATTTTTCGGAATAAATTCGCTTACTGCTCCGGATATGTTTCTTTTAAAAACTTTACAGATTCAGTAATTAGTTCTTTTAACACATCCGTGTTAATATCAGCGACTTTGTTTATGTACACGCATGCTTTCCCGGATGTATGTTTACCGAATTTTCCAAGCAGTTCATCACGCTTCGTTTCACCAGGCGCGAAATAGAGGCTGATTTTTGCTTTACGCGGCGAGAAGCCGACGAGTGGTGCATCGCCCTCATGACCAGTTGCGTATTTATAATGATACATCCCAAAGCCAATGATGCTCGGGCCCCACATCTTTGCTTCATGACCAGTCGTTTCTGTGAAAATGTCGAGAAGTTTATATGCATCCTCGCGTTTTTTCATATTGTCGACGGCTTCAATGAATTCAATGACACTGCTATCCGTTTCTTTCGTTTTAAGCTCGTACACGTGCCCAACCTCCTTTTATTCTTCTCTTTTCAGATGTATATAGGAATCTATTCCTTCAAAGTAGTTTGATAATACATTTCTTCGACTATTTTATTTATCGATATCGGTCTTTCCTACTGGATGACCTTCCATTTTTAATTTGAACTTGATAATATGTAACACGATTTTTACACAACTAACCAATCAATAAAGTATTCACATAGAAATTGGACACTCTATACTTAAAACATGTTAAAGGAGAATACAAATTGAAAAAGAAATATGAAATCACCTTCCTTAAAACACTGATTGTGTTTGGGATAGCTTTTTTTTTCAATATTTTAAGGAAACCGCCAATTAAAGACTGGCTGATTGTATTCTTCCTAAAAGGATATATTTCTTCATTCCTGGACGTTATCGTAGTAAAGAAAGGCTACGTGGCCTATCCTGTAAATCTTTTTAAGGCCTTTAACATAAGTGTTGTTTTCAGCTACCTACTCTATCCTGTTATTTGCGTATATTTTAACAAGGCAACCAAACAGTCGAATATTTTAGTTGTTCTTTTTAAAAATGTACTGTTCACAACCCCAATGGTACTAGCGGAAACATGGCTCGAAAAACACACAAATCTGATCAAATACAAAAAAGGCTGGAACTGGCGGCATTCATACGCATCCATCTTCGGCACCTTCCTTGCCGTACGAACAATCGCCTACATCATAAACACGATTGCTCGCAAAAAGATTTAGGGGTCTGACCCCTACCCCAATGGGTATTCCTATTCATGAAGCCATGTTTCTGCTTTTTGTTTGATTTTTTCTTGGAGGTTTGCGGAATGCATGACGTCATTGCTGGCGAGCCTTACGTAGGCGGATGGAAAGAGTTTTTTCAAGGATGAGTAGTAATAGGTCCCGTCCTCTGGTTCCTTGTAATCCGTTACACTATACTTGTTTCCCTGTTTTTTCAGCTTGATTAATGCGGGCAGGGAATGGCCAGCCTGTCCTTCGCTGCCAGTCGCTTTGTTAAAGCCCTCGTATAGCGACCACATATAGACATGTGTGATTCCGCCCACTTCCCTTGTACCATAAATTTTATGGACTTCAAACTGTTTTTCGGTATCCAAATAGACAGAGGTATATTTTTTCACGATGTACTCCGATATCACTTCATGCATTTCTTCCGTAACGTGTGCATCCCCGTTAATAATAGCCCCTTTACTGCTGCCGGTAAGAATTAAAAACGAAAAGATAAGGACTAACATTTTTAAACTTATTGCTCTCACAGTAACCCATCCTCCTATAGATTTTTGCGGGTCGGTTCATATTAGTTGTTTATGTTTAATCATAACATGGCGAGGGTCGCCATTCTGGTCGGCTTCGTTTCGGAGGATTTCATAGCCGTTCCTCAAATAAAAGGAGACTGCCCCGTAATTTATGCCGCTAGCCTGGAGAACGAGATATCCTGGTGCATCCAGGCCTTGCTCAAAGTGATCGAGCAGCGTTTTTCCGTACCCTTTCCCCCGCAGCTCTTTTGCTACATACATTTGTGACAAATAAGCACTAGAATCCTTGTACTGGGCAAGGTAAAACCCGGATACCCCGCCCTCTTCTAAAAGGACATAGGATCGCCACTCCGAATTGAATAAGGCTTCCTCATACCAAGATAGGATAATATCGTAAAACTCATTATCAAAAACCATATTCCTAAAGTTAATTCTGTAAAGTTCTTTTTGGGCCTGGAGGATTTTCGGTAAGTATGAGATGTCCAAGGGTGCAATCATATAAGGAATCTCCTTTAACTATGTAGTTTCGTTGTTTGTATGAACCTAGAGTCTGCACGTTGTTACATTACAACAGGCTGATTCTCCTCTGCAGCTTTTTTAACTCGTTCAACAAATTCGACGACAACCTTATCACTAGAAAATAGCAAGAACAGCTTAACAAACCACTTGAGTGGATCATTCGTGGTTGTGTATGTAAACGAAGTCCGGTCCCTATCGAGTTTTTTCAATTCATAAGCTGCGGTAATGTCAAACATGTTTCCTAGATTGAAACCAACCTTCAGCCTTTTGTGGTCTGCGGTATTCTTGTATTCCAGGGTCGTCACGTCGTATTCCATGACCCGCTTTCCTTCCTTATACTTTTGGCGGTAAACGCTCCCTACACCTTCTTCAGTGACCTTAATTGGCGTATTCTCGACCACCTGGGGCATAATTTTTTGCATGTCTTCCAGGGACCCGTTCAGGAATGACCAAACATGCTCTATTGGCGCATTAATTTCGATAGATTTTGTCCAGCTTTTCATTGCCATCACCTCTTCTAAAAGTATGATACCATTGGATACAGCTTGTTAATGTAAGTATAATATATATGTACATCCTGGGAGGGAATTATTATGATAAAACAAATTGCAACAGTTGCTGTGTACGTTGAAGACCAGCAGAGGGCAAAATCATTTTGGTCCGAAAAAGCCGGCTTTGATATTATTGCCGAACATCCCATGGGGCCAAACGCATTCTGGCTTGAGGTTGCCCCTAAAGGTGCCGAATCCCGCCTAGTCATTTATCCAAAATCGATGATGAAGGGTTCAGAATCCATGAAAGCATCGATTGTCTTCCAATGCGACGATATCACATCCACCTATGAAACAATGAAAGCGAACGGCGTCGAGTTTCTTGGCGAGCCCCAAACAATGCAATGGGGCACCTTCGTATCCTTCAAGGACGAAGACGATAACGAATATTTATTAAGGCAATAACCGTTATAGCAGCAGGTTCCTGGATGGGCCCGCTGTTTGTTTGTTTCGAATTGTTTCCTGTGATGTGTGGCAGTTTGCATAGTTTGCCAAATCTTGCACACGCTATTGACGTGGAGGTGATTGAGATGGCAAACGGACAAAATCGCCAGGGCGGCGGACAAGGAAATGGCAATAACGGCCAAAATGGCGGACTAATGGATAAGATGCGCCAGGGCTTTGAAAATGTCGTCGACGCAATTACAGGTGACGATGAAAACAAAGGCGGCGGACAAAAGAACCGCAACAACCAAAACCGCTAAGCGGTTTAACAAAAGCGCCACTGAGTGGCGTTTTTTGTTGGAATATTAATTCGGAATTTACACAACCTACCAGTATCAGGAGGTGAAGTTATGGCGAACCAACAGAACAAAGGAAATCAGGACAATCAAGTTGCTGAAGGAATCAAAAATACGGCTGGGGCTGCTTTCCATGCTGCCCACAATGCACTTGAAACAACCGAGGATGCAGCAATGAATGCAGTAGATGCTACTGCCAACGCGGTTAACAATACTGCCGAAAACGCACGAAACATGATGAGAAACAACAACGAACAGTAAAAGACGCCTTTTAAAGGCGTTTTTTTATTTATCTTCCAGTTTTTCACCGGTGAAGATTTCGTAAAGCTCAGCTGATTCACTTGCAGGCAGGTGAACGTACTTGCTTGAATCGGTTGTCAGTTCTAGCCTGTCATTGCCTGGGCTGATCCAAACCATATAGGCTTGCACTTTCGCATCAACATTATCATATTCGAAGGCAAACATGTAGTCAGCAGGGCGGACCATGCTGACTTTGGCATTCTCCCAATCTGCTTCATCAAGTATTTCCCTCGCCTTTTTTACTTTTTCGCTTTCAGATTCTTCTCTAAAGTTCTCATAGGCAGAGTCAATCTCTCCATCTGCGTGCTTAAGAACATCAATCCTTTTTTCCTCCAGGAAGGCTTCCCTGAGGCAACCGCCCAGTATTAACAGGAGCATTGTTATGATAGCAGCTTTTCCATATTGCATATAATCCCTCCTGCTTTTATAGACTCACTCATTGCTTTTGAAAAAGTAAGGTCCAAGCCAGCCGGTTTCATGGGTTTTTACATATGTCCAGCTGAAATCCTTATCGACTACATAGACGTCGTATTCATTTTTCAAATCGTCAGCGCTAAGACGCTTTGCATTTTTTAATATGAGTCCCTCGTCCGAGTTCTGATAAAATACATAGCAGGCATATTTCCGCACAGCATTGAAGGCTTCCTCAGCTGGGCGGCCTTCCAGGCAAGCTTTTTTTCCATAGCTGAAAACATGCCAGAGAAAGCCGCTTGAATTGCCTTTGTCGTACAAATGAATAGAGCGTTTTTCTTGTAAGCTTAAATGTCCGGCAAACTGTTCCTCCCAGCGCTTCCGCAGCAGATTCCCCATGTCTTCAGCTTCCTCAACTTCAACATCCTTATAAATTAATCTCGTTAATAATTCCATCTAAATATGCCCCCATTCTGCTTTCCCGAGATGGACCGTGGTTTCTGTCTATCGATATAAGACGTCAGTTTACTAACCTATACATGAGGACATCATCTACATAAGTGGTTTCATCCATCTTGTATTCTTTGATCTTTCGTCCTTCCTCAATAAAGCCCATGCTTCTGTAAAGAGAGATAGCCCGGTAGTTTGTTGAAAAAACCGCTAAACAAACTTTTTCAATCATTGGGTTCTGTTCGGCCCAGTCGAGCAGCGCTTTGACGAGCATCTTACCTATGCCAAGATTTCGGTAGCCGTCCTGGATCACAATTCCCATATAGCCGGTATGTGCCATGCGCTTTCTTTGATGGGCATAAAAGACCACCCAGCCTACCACCTTTCCAGCGGCTTCGGCAACGATCATAATTTCCCGGTCACTGGCAACGAGCTTCCTCAGACTATCCCTCTGCTCTTCTACCGTTCTTGTAAACTCATCGGAAACAGGCGTAAGATAGAGTCCTTCTGCGATAACGGATTTATGTATGTTAAGGACTGTTTCCGCATCCTCTAGTTTGGCAGGACGGATGATGATTTTCGGTTCCATCAAATACTCCTCCAGACTTTCATTTGGAATCTAAAATTATTAAGCTCCCTCTTTCTTGACTTTCGTATCCTTTTTAATACTTTTCGAAAGCATACGTATATCCCATAGCTCTTTTTTTATAAAATTTATCATGTATATCAAAACAGTTAAAATCGCTGTAAGCAGCAGGATGATAATGACGCCCAAAAAGAAAGCTTCGTCTCCACCTCCGCCACCAAACATTACCCCAATAGCAAACCCTAAAATATTTATGCCGAATAATATCCCCAAAAAAATAGCTATGTATTTCCCCATTAAACTTCACTCCTTTACGTTGTTTAGATGTTTTGAACTCTCTTAAAATGAAGGCAGCGCCTTATAAAAAGTACGTACGCAAAATTGACTGCTCCAAAATCCGGTATCACGCAGGAAAACAACGAACCAGCCTTCCCCTGAACAATAAAACTGCCTTTACTTTCCTTTATTCAGAAAATAGTGAACTTTCTTCCAAGATACCATGAATTGGATTATAATGGAATATGGTACGAAATGTTTTGCTTCCCGGGGGAGGAACGTGATGAATAAGATCGTAAACAGATACATAGGGATGATTGTGGTTGCTGCCCTATTTGCAGCAGGGATGATGTTTTTAAATAAAGAAGCAGAGGAAGTAGCCGGGAAGCCAGCAATAGACAAGCAACTTGAGAATATCGAAGCATTTGGGAGGCTGTATGGTGCTGTCCGCTTTTTCCATCCCAGCGATGAAGCAGCGGCGATTGATTGGACCCGATTTGCAATATATGGTGTAGGCAAAGTGAAGGTTGCCGGGAACGAAAAACAGCTGAAGGAAGCACTTGAAGAACTGTTCTTGCCAATTGCGCCGACACTTGTTATCTATGAAAAAGGGAAAAAGCCCGTGCATCCCAAAATAAAGAAATCGATCCAGGTCCTTGCCTGGCAGCATTATGGCCCACCAGGTCTTGATACCACGCATTTCTCGAGTATGCGTGTACCTGCCGTAATTTCTGAAGGTGAACCTGTGACAGGTGATAATAAGCTGTTTGAAGAATATCCGCCTATCAATAAAAAAATTGACCGACGGCTCAGTGAGGGACTGCGTTACTCGCTGCCCGTCGTCCTTTATCAGAAGGATGGTAAGACAGTCGGAAGTACGACCAAGAGCAGTCAGGGTTTCGAAAACTTGAAGAATAAAATCGATGATATGGACCCAAACATGACAAGTGCTGATGAGGATGTCCGCTTGGCCGGTGTAGTTGTGACCTGGAATCAGCTCAGTTACTTCCATCCGCACGTCGGAAGAGCTGCTGGGAATCTCGAGGATTTCGGCATAGCCCTTAAGGAGGCCTTTGACGACAAGACACGAGCGGACTATCTCACAACGTTAGCCCAGTTGATGGAGCTTACCGAGGATGGTCACGCGATGTCTTCTCTTGTTCAGTCCAGGATTGTCGGTTCACGGATTCCATTGGAATTAGAAATTGTAGAGGGGGAACTTACGATTACTGCCGCCAGTGATGGTATTGACTTAAAAGCTGGGGACATTGTTGAAACAGTCAATGGCCATGAGGCAATCCCCTTTATCGAAAAAGAAGCTGCCAAATTACCAGGCTCCCCCCAGTTCAAGCAATGGATGGCGATGGACTCCCTCCTGTTCCTTGAAGAGCTTAAAATGACCGTTAACCGTAATGGGGCAATCCATGAAACGGCTGTCAGCTCAGGAAATGGCGGTTTTGTCGATGAATACGGGCACAATCCCTTTCAGGAACTCGAGCCTGGTATCTTTTATATTCACCTTGCGGGCAATGTTTTCCATGAAATTGAGCAGAACCTGGATGAATTGAGCAAAGCAAAAGGCATTGTATTTGATGCACGCGGAGGAATTTTCCTCGAAGATAAATTGAAGGATCTTATTGGCCACCTGACCATAAACCCAGTTCAAGGCCCTAAGTGGAAGATTCGCCAAACGACCGTTCCCGGTGAGAATATGGCAACATTTGATGGTGGCCATGATACCATCCAGCCGTTGAAGCCATTTTTCCAAGGGAAACTCATCTTCCTAGCATCAAAGAAATCCTATGGTCCCACAGAGCAACTGCTTTCCTTTGTAAAAAATAACAGGCTCGCTAAAATTGTCGGGGAGCAAACTGCCGGGATGCCTGGGGAAGTTCAAACTTATCCTATCCCCGGAAATATTAAAGGAATTATGACTGGCGTTGAAATCAGCCAGGCTGACGGGACACCAATTTATGGAGTCGGGATTAAAGAAGACATAACGGTCACCCGGACTTTTATAGACGTCAAAGCCGGAACCGATGAATATTTGCAAACAGCAATGGGGTTGATTCGATGAAAATGGTCTTTGCCGTCAAAGGTGTGATCGTCCATGATAACAAGGTGCTGATTGTCCAGCGTTCAGCATATGACGAGGCAGGCGCGGGGACGTGGGAATGCGGAGAAGAATGATTTAGCAGAATTGCTCTCGCCTGGCATCCTAAATGATTTTTATAAAAATAATGTTCTTGATGAAATTTGGAGGAGCGATAAATATGCAGTATAAAACATCATTGGAGGGAATCACTCCGGACATGATTGGCGGATTTTTCGTCGGCTGGCCAAATCCGCCGGCAGTGCCGACTTTTTTAAAATTGCTCGAGAATAGCTACCGGGTTGTCGTGGCTATTGATGAGGGCCAAGTGGTCGGGTTCATAACCGCCATTAGCGATGGAGTTTTATCAGCCTATATTCCGCTTCTGGAAGTTTTGCCTGACTATCAGGGACATGGGATTGGCAAGGAATTGGTCAAGCGGATGCTGGAAGAGCTTGGTGAGATTTATATGATCGATTTGCTTTGTGATCCGGAACTGCAGCCATTTTATGAATCGGCTGGAATGAGGCGGGCAACCGGAATGATGGTGCGAAATTACAATAGGCAGTCCGGGGTATAGTGATCTTCCAATAATTTTTGAGGCACCGCTGCTTGCTGCGGTGCTTTTTAAATGTGTGGGCTGTGGTTGGACCGATAAATTTCTAATTAGACCGATAAAAATTTTCCTGGACCGATAAATTTTTTATTAGACCGATAAACCAGAAAAATGTTCTATTAAAAGAACAATTAGACCCCCTCCATGATTTGCTGAAACGGTTTACGAATGAAACCAAAGCGGAAATAAGGTACTGAGGCAACTGACTTTAAGAATTGTAGATTGTTGGAGACTCGGGTACAGTTGCCCGCTATGGAGGCGAGGAATTTGTCATCCTGCTGCAAGACGCAACGAACCGGGCTCACCTATACTGTTATCTCCCAAAACTCCCGATCCTCGAGTACCAAATCATATGGGTCCTTCAGGTCCGTCCAGCGAACGGATCTTCTTTTCTCTAACGGCTTATTCTCCCACCCATTCAGGGATGTGAAATATTCCAGAGTGCCGCTTGTTTGAATTGCTTTTTCCATATAATCATACAGAATCCTCAGGCACTTCTCTTCGCCTGGCGTCCCCTTCAATCGGTATTTAAAAGGAATATGATTTGCATAGGCGGCCACCTGATAGTCGTAGGAAAAGTACTGGCTGTATGAAAACTTTTGCTTCAGTCTGGGGTCATAATTGTTCTCAAAGGCTAAATGGATGAAATCCAGTTCAGTCCTAAAGATGATAGGATTTCCCGGATAAACGGGGTTTTGGCCATAAGAACCCTGGGGCAGCTTTACCGGTGAGGCTAAATAAATGTATTGAGTCATGAAACGCCACTCCTTTCAAGAAAAGCGCAAGCGCCTGGTCAGCGCCGTATGGACTCCTCGAAAATCCTCATTACGCTATCGCGTAATTTCGTGCGATGTATTTTCGGGGGAGCTTTCCTTGTGCTATCACTTTTTCTTCGTGCGATGCTGATGCTGCCGAAGCCTTCCTTGTGGAGGGCCTCGAAGGAGATAAAGGAAACACGATGAGCCTAAGCGAATCGATGTTGCCTTATCGTAACGAGGGGACCGAAGTACACTAGGCGCTAGGCGCTGGAGCTAGACAATTTTAAAAATATTCCCCTACCTCTTTTGAACCCTTTACCACTAATACCTTTTCTTTATATCTGGCATATTTGGTGAAAAAGTTCGGTTTTCCAACCGCTTCGAAGTGTTTATTCCATTTAAACATCTTGAAATAAATTTCCCATGTCGGTGTGTAATGAGATTGTTCCAGCCTAAGCTTTTGCCGGGCGAATCTTTTAGTTATTCTCCATTTTTTAACCATGTTGGAAGGGTCTAAAAAGATAATCACTTCCGCCCGTTCGAAACTCTCAGATACCCAGTCCTCATTATGAACACCTTCCACTATCCATGTATCGTGTTGTTGGATTTCTCGTAAAATATCTTTTGCTTCTGCTGCAGAACGCCTTCGGTCACCAGCTGGGCTCCTCTCGTGTACTACATTATCAAGTTCATAGAATGGAATGTTTAACTTCCGAGATAACTTTTTAGCTAAAGTCGTTTTTCCGCTCCCTACCGAACCGATAATATGAATCTTTCGTGGGACCTCTCTCATGGCGACCCTCCGGAACTATTTTAATTTTTCGTCAATTATACTAAACTAGAAATAACAAGGAAACGTCCAGGAGGAAAAAATGAAACAAGTATTTCGCGCTCTCGTTTGGTCAGCGGTTTTACATCTGCTATTTTTTGCAGGAGTAATTGCCGTCGGTTACCTAAAAACAATATCCCATCAACCTGACATTGCGGCTAAGTATGATGATGTAATATTTTTACAAAATAATATCACCTTTGGCAGCACGATCTCTCCGCTGTTTTTCCTGGCAAGCTATCTCTCGCTGGCGGCCGGACTCGCGGTTCTTCTTTTTATAAGAAAAAGGTTAATGGATTCCCTTCCCTATCGTAATCATTAACATTGCATTTAAATACGGGACTTTATAAGAGGTGAACTGCTTGAATTTACATTATCAAGAGTATGGCGATAAGAAAGCTCCATTACTAGTATTTTTGCACGGCGGTGGAGTATCCAGCTGGATGTGGGATAACCAAATACACTATTTCAGTCATTTTCATTGCATTACAATAGACTTGCCAGAACAAGGGAAAAGCAATTTAACTGAACACTTTTCTATTCAAAAAAGTGCACAACGAATAAATGATTTCATTGAAAAAATAGCAAACGGTAAAACCGTAACTGTTATTGGATTTTCATTGGGTGCGCAAGTAACAATTCAAATGTTAAGTTTGAATCCGAATTTGGTTGATTATGCCGTCATAAACAGTGCATTAGTCAGACCAAATTCCTTTTTTAAAAAAATGATCAGACCGTCTATTAAATTAACTTTTCCATTAATTAAAAATAAATCTTTTTCAAAACTTCAAGCAAAAACACTCTATATTGATGAAAAATACTTTGAAACCTATTACAAAGAAAGTTCTCAAATGAAACCAGATACACTTATTAGAATTTTAGAGGAAAATATGTCGTTTGAAATACCAAATGATTTAAATAAGGCAACCGGCAAGATTTTAGTGACAGTCGGTGAAAAAGAAAAAGCAGTCATGAAAAAATCAGCAAAAGATATAGTTTCAAGTAATCCAAATTGTACAGGAATCATAATCCCCAGGGTTGGTCACGGAATACCCCTAGTGGACCCCGCTTTTTTTAATCAAATGGTAGAAAAGTGGATACTGGAAGGCACATTGCCACGCGAAGTAATAACACGGTGACTAAAAGAAAGGCCTTGTTCTCGTAAACAATGGCATCCATATGTAGAGTTCTCATTCTTAAATTTCTAGTAAAATTTTTATATTTTTTTCAAAAATGTGGTTTAAAAAGATTTGAGGAGGGAAAATAGGTAATGTAGCGACGCAGGACAGGGATAGCCGGGAATGTGATGGTTAATGGTAGCAGTACATTAACAAAGAGTTAATGTAGATCGGTTATCTAGTGTTGTTGCGATCGTTTACTTTGGAGAAAGATTTGCTTTCTCGGGTGAGTATTGTTGGTCGCCCGGCGGCCGAAGTTGGGTCCGCCTAAGGTATATTTAGCAGTGGCTGCTAAATAAGGGCAGGGTATGACTGCTGAATAGGGCAAGTCTACTCCTCAAATTCCCGGTAGGACGGGAATGGAGAAAGCCTGAACCGAGCCGGTACGGGCTTTTTTCATGTAAAAAAACTGTTTCAACATTTAACTTGCTGTAAAAACAATAATGAAATCCAATAAAAAAGGAGCCATTCTCTCTAAACGCGAGAATGGCTCCTTTCTTTCGGCATGAATAACGTTACAAAAAGGATGAACCATTGTCTGCCACTTCTCTCGCATTCCTTAAAATGGCCAAGGACAAGTAAAAGCAATTTTAATAGGGATTTTGATGAAATTCACTACTTTCCAGGTGATTTTCCGGTGCAAATGAAGGTAGTTCCCCAATGATTGCAGAGCTGTATTTCCTAGAAGGAATGCAGCTTATTTGACTTCAGTTAACACTGTCTGTGTGTGCTTTCACATCTTAGACAAGAAGCTTTGACAGCTTTTTGAATAGATCCCCAAAGCCCTATTCACATGGTGTTTACCGGAGTATATTTACAGTGTAAACAACGTATTTAAAAACAAAAGGAAATGGGGAATCATTCATGTTTAACAAATTCTTAAGGGAAAACAACATTGTTGCTGCTCTGCTCGCTTTGCTTCGTGTGTATCTCGGTTATGCCTGGTTCACTGCAGGCCTTGGTAAAGTAACTGGAGGATTCGATGCTAGCGGATTCATCAAAGGTGCAATTGCCAATCCGGTAAAAGGCCCGGACGGCGGTGTTGTGTACGGGTGGTATGTAGACTTCTTGCAAAACGTTGCTCTTCCAAACATCGACTTGTTCAACGTTCTTGTTCTTTGGGGCGAACTGCTAGTAGGACTTGGCCTCATGATTGGCTGCTTGACTACTGCGGCAATGTTCTTCGGTCTTGTAATGAACTTCGCGTTCTTCTTTGCTGGAACAGTCAGCCATAACCCTACTGACATCCTGTTCGGATTCATCCTGCTGGCTGCTGGTGCAAATGCTGGTAAATACGGCCTTGATCGCTGGGTACTTCCTTACATCAACAAAGCAGTATTTAAAAAAGAACAACCTCAAAACTAATATAAAGGCGGAGTCCTCCCCCTTCTCCCCTTTAACAACCCTTCAAAAATGGAGGGTTTTTTTGTGGATAAAATCATAGCCCTAATATAGTTTCATCCCCCACTTACTGCCAAAAGGATGTGAAAATTTAATCATGTAAAAAAACTCATACAAAAAGCGTCGATCTCAACTGACCAACGCTTTCTGCTGTATGGGAAACTGAAGCACTAATTCTTCATTTTCGGGTCAAGGGCATCCCTTAATCCGTCTCCCATCAAATTAAATCCGAGTACGGTGAGCATGATGGCAATCCCCGGAAAGAATAAGGTCCATGGGGCTTGCATCAAATAATTTTTCGAATCGGCGAGCATCTTTCCCCACTCGGGTGTTGGGGCCTGTGCGCCCATCCCTAAAAACCCAAGGGCTGCTGCTTCGATAATCGCAGTTGCAATCGCCAATGTCGCTTGGACGATTACCGGAGAAATGCTGTTTGGCAATACATGTTTTAAAAGAATCCGGGAATCCTTCATCCCAATCGCCCAGGCTGCCATGATATACTCTTCCTGCTTGACACTGAGTACCCTGGAGCGCACAATCCGTCCAAAGTTTGGGATATTGATGAGCGCAATCGCAATTAGGGCGTTTTGTAAAGACGGTCCTAAAATTGCGACAACGGCAATCGCCAATAATATGCTTGGAAAAGCAAGCATGATATCAAATATCCGTGAAATAATCGTGTCAACCCAGCGCCCATAGTAGCCGGAAACAATCCCGAGCAGTGTACCAATGATCACAGAACCCAATACAGAGGAAAATCCCACCCATAGAGAGATTCTTGCCCCATAGATGACCCTTGAAAAAATATCACGGCCAAAGTCATCGGTTCCAAACCAATGCTTACTTGACGGCGCTTGCATTCGCTCCGCCAACACCTGATCCTTAAAGCTATAAGGCGAAATTACAGGCGCGAGAACAGCAATAATAATAAAAAATACAACAATGCTTAAGCCGATAATAGCCAATTTATTTTTATAAAAGGATTGCCAGGCTTCCTTCCATGGAGGTACCAACTTATCCTCCTCGGCGATTTTTGGGATGTCAGCAATATTTTTTGCCAATTCTGCCATAGTGGAAACCTCCTTTATTATGTATATTTAATTCTTGGATCAATAAAGACATATAATAAATCCACTATTAAATTAATGAAAACAAAAATTGCGGCAATGATTAAGATACCTGACTGGATTACCGGATAATCACGGTAGCCGATTGCGTCATACAAGTACCGGCCAATTCCCGGCCAGCCGAAAATTGTTTCTGTTAATATGGCTCCCCCCAGCAAAAGACCTGCCTGCAAACCAATTACGGTTAACACGGGTATAATCGCGTTCTTCAATGAATGCTTATACACAACCCAAAACATTCCCAGCCCTTTTGCCCTTGCAGTCCGAATATAATCCGACTTCATGACTTCGAGCATTGTAGCACGAGTCATTCTCGCTATGATGGCCATTGGAATCGTGGCCAGCGTCATGCTCGGCAAAATTAGATGCTGAATCACTGTCCCGAATTGGTCGGTTCTGCCTTGAAGCAAGGTATCAATTAAATAAAGGCCTGTAATCGCTGTTACAGGGTCTCTGACATTCTCTCTCCCGGTTGTTGGCAGCCATCCAAGTTCAATTGAAAATGCCCACTGTTCCATTAAACCGAGCCAAAAAATCGGCATCGATACCCCGATTAAGGCCAGTACCATAGCAACATAATCAAACCACGACTTTGAAAACCAGGCACTGATAATGCCGGCATTGACGCCAATCAAGACTGCGATCAGCATTGCGACAATTGTCAATTCCAGTGTTGCAGTCAAGAATGGCCAAATTTCTTCGTTGATGGCCCCCCTTGTCCTTAGAGAAGTACCTAAATCCCCATGCAGCAAGGAATTAAGATAATCGACATATTGTTCGTACCATGGCCTGTCCAAGCCCAATTGTTTGGTTACTTCAGCAATTGCCTCCTTTGTTGCTCTTTGGCCAAGAATCACCTGGGCAGGGTTTCCAGGAATGGCATGGATGATTGCAAAAACAACAAGGGTCATTCCAAATAAAACCGGAAATAACGCTAAAATACGCTTGGCTGTATAAGCTAGCACCCTTTTCACCCCTTATTCTTTTATTAAACGAAAGGAGAGGCAAAGCTCCTCCCCTTTCAAGTTTCATTATTTAAATTCGACTTTCGTAACAGCTTCCGAACCTGTCGGATGCGGCAGGTAGTTCACTACATCTTTACTTGCGGCAAGCAGCGGCACTGAGTGAACAAGCGGTACCCACGGAGCATCATCTTTGATAATCTCTTGGGCCTTTTTGTATAATTCGTTCCGCTTCTCCTGATCTGGTTCGGTTTGGGCCTGAATTAAAATGTCATGAAGTTCATCATTGCTATAATGTGCATAGTTGTTGCTGCCGATGCTGTCCTTATCCAAAAGGGTATATAGGAAGTTATCCGCATCCCCGTTGTCACCTGTCCAGCCGAGCATGAACATATCAAACTCGCCTTTGGCAGCCTTCTCCAGATACGTCGCCCATTCGACGGATTGGATATTGGCTTTTACGCCGATTTTACTTAAGCTTTCCTGGATAACCTCTGCAACCTTCTGTGCCTCAGGCATGTAAGGGCGCGCTACAGGCATGGCCCATAGGTCAATCTCGAAGCCTTTTTCATATCCTGCCTCTTTCAATAATGCTTTAGCTTTTTCTAAATCAAATGGATAATCACTGATTTGGTCGTTATACCCTTCAAGTGATGGCGGCATCGGGTTGATTGCCGGTTCTGCTTTTCCGCCATAGAACGCGTCGATGATCGACTTTTTATCAATCGCATGATTGATGGCCTGGCGTACCAGTTTATTATCGAATGGCTTACGGGTATTTGTCATGCCAATGTAACCAACGTTATTTGACGGGCGCTCAATGACTTGCAACTTGTCATTTGCTGAAACTGATGCTTCATCAGAGTTGTTCAATCCATCCATAATATCGATCTCGCCATTTGCAAGTGCATTTAAGCGGGCGGTATTTTCAGGAATGACACGGAAAATAACCTTATTTAATTTCGGAAGTCCTGCTTGCCAATAGTCTGGGTTCTTTTCAAGTGTGATCGTGTCGTTTTGCTTCCACTCTACGAACTTAAATGGCCCTGTTCCAACTGGGTTGTTGCGGAAATCGTCCCCAAACTTTTCAACAGCTGCAGGACTGGCCATTGAGAACGGTGACATTGCCAAATTTTTAAGGAATGGTGCCTGAGACCTCTTCAAGACAAATTGCACGGTATGTTCATCTACTGCTTTAACTTCCTTGATGACATGGCCTTCATCTTTTTTATAACCGCCAAACATCGAATAGTAAGGGAATTTTTCGGCGTCGCCGTTCATCCAGCGGTTAAAGTTGAATACGACCGCTTCGGCATTGAAATCTGTACCGTCATGGAATTTAACCCCTTGGCGAAGATTGAACGTGTATGTTAAACCATCGTCACTTACTTCCCATTTTTCAGCAAGGCCAGGGTTAATGGTCGTATCCTGGTCGCCATACTGAACCAGCGTTTCAAAAATATTTTCGGTTACCCGAAACGCTTCCCCTTCTGTAGTCGTAATCGGATCGAGTGAAGTGG